>NZ_CP095491.1:0-300524 GCF_023028105.1 Halosolutus gelatinilyticus | reverse complement strand
TCAGGTCGTTCTGAACGACCTCCAGCTCGTCACGGAGGGACAGGACGGAAACATGCTCATCTACGTCAATCCGCAGGACATCCTGACCGTACTGGCCGGCAACGTCGACGAGATCAGCAAGGTCGTCCCCGGCGACGTGACCGTCGATCTCTCGGCGACGGGCGCGGAGTTGATCTCCCACGCGGACCTCGGGGCGGAGGGGCCGACCGCCGACGACGACGGGCCGGGATCGGATCTCGATATCTGAACCGCGCGAAGTCGGGAGTCGCGGCCGATCGCCGGCCGTAGCCGGACCTACTTATTTCCCGGCGCGGTGCCTATCCACAGGTATGGGAAGCGAGGCGTTCAAACAGCGGTTCGTCCTCGATACGTCCGTCTTCATCACCGAGGAGATCCGCCAGGAGGACGAGTCGATCGAGGATGCCGTGCTCAGGCTGCTCGAACTGATCGCGAACGCCCGCCTCAATCTCGGTATCTCCTGTTACGTCCCGCCGACGATCCACGACGAACTGACGACGATGCTCGCCGATCGCGGCGTCGGCGACGAGGTGTTCTCGAAGCTCAACACCTGGGTGATCCGGAAGCACCCCGATCGGTACGAGGTGATGATCCCCGCGAACGTCGTCTACAGCTTCGTCCACGAGATGAGCGATCGGGTCAACCGGGGCCTGCGCGTCTCGGAGGAGGCGGTCCGACGCGCCGAGCGAAGCGGCGACGAACCGCTCGAGGGCCACGAGCACAAGACCGAGGTCGACGCCGTGATCTCCGACCTCCGGGACAAGTACCGGGGCGCGATGCGGACCGGCGTCCTCGATTCGCGGGAGGATTTCGACCTGCTGATCCTCGCCCGAGAACTCGACGCCGGCGTCGTCACCGAGGACACCGGGATCATCGACTGGACGGAGGACTTCGGCCTGCGGTATCTGCGCGGCCGGGAGTTTCCCACCCTGCTGGAGCAGTACCTGCAAGCCGTCGATCCCGAGTCGAAGCGGACGATCGAATGACGCCGATCTCCGATCAGCGAGGGGCCGCGGCTCGTCGATGCGAGGCGTCCGAGCCGGCGGCTCACGATTCGAGTAAGCGACCGGCCGGTTTGCCGATCGATCGGCCGAAAAGGCGACGACGTTAGATGCGACCGACGTTCTCGACGCCGACGCTCTCGACGCCGTCGACCTCGGTGAAGTTCTCCTCGACGGTCTCCGTGCCGCCCGCGCCGTCGGGGACGATCACGGTCGGGTAGAGCGCGACGAGGCCGAACGCGACTTCCTCGCGTTCGACGCCGTTGATCTTGGCGCCCTCTGGGAGGGCGCTCTCGAGGCGCTCCTGGAGCGCGTCCAGGTCGATTTCGGGGCTGTTCGGCATTACCTTGACTTTGGCAGCTACTTTTCCCATAGTGGATCAGGGACCGGTGAACCCGCAGTCGGGGCACTCGTAGAGGTTGCTCTGTTTGCGGCACTTGGCACAGCGGAAGATCTGCTGGCCGCACTCGGGACACTTGAACGCGGCGGCATTCGTGCCCGCGATGTTGATCCCGCAGGACACGCAGGAGCCTGTGTTTCGGTCGTCCGACGTACTCATACCCCTCCCTTCCCGCCCGCCGCTTTTAACCATTTTCTTTCGATGGTCGACTCTCGCGGAGCCTCCCGACGGACCCGAACAGACGGCCTGCCGTACGGCGGACGATCGGCTCGAATCGGGTCGACTCGCGACGCTCCCGAAAGCCGGGGCGCACTCGCCGATCACGGGAGCCTGTCGGCTTCCGAAACGCGTCGATAACCCGACCGAAACAGGATAACAAACCCGAAATCGAGATCACCGTCTCGACCCGAAGTTAGCAGGTGGCTGGGCGGAGAAGAACGGGTTCGTCGGTGCTACGACGAGGTTCCGGTCCCGATAGCGAGCGCCTTCTGGATGATCTGTCGGGAAGCTACCGAACAGAGGAAGTACCAGACGATCCACGCGGAAATCGGTCCGACGAGCGGCTGTCGCCACGAGACGGCACCTGCCAACGGCACGACCATCCCGATCTCGTCGGCGCCGAGGTGGCCACCGTTTACCTTCCATCGGAGCCAGAGAAATATGGGAATCGTCAACAGCATGGTCCAGACCGTCGGTCGGAACCGAAGCTTCATCATCCCGAGCTGGTCGGCGGCGGCAGCCAACTGCTGCTCTCGGATTCGCTCGAGCGCTTCGTCGTCCCCGCGTTCCTTCGCGGCCTGCTGATACTCCTTTAATTTCCGCAGCCGCCGCTGATACCGCCGGAGTTTCTCGCGGTCGGTAAGCCGCGACTGTAACATCGTCGAGTAGAAGCCGGTGCCGATGGCGAGCAGGAGGATAACGACGTGAAACGGGACGACATCGGTGACCGGCCCGAGCAGGACGTTCTCGGCCGACGCGACGATACCCCGCACCCGCGTACTCCAATAGCCGATGAAGAGGAGGAACGCGACCGCACCGGCGGTCTTGTCGAAGGAGGACCATCGTACGGGCTCCATCGGCGGTAAATTCGCGTCGTCGAATAGCGTCTCCGCCCTCGACGGTCCCGCTGTGTCTGCGGCTCCGTCACCGATCGGTTCGCCGGACGTACCGCCCTTTTTCAGGTGCGAGCGAACCTGCTCGGGGTCGGCGATCGCAAATCCGGCGCCTGCACTGACGAGGACTCCTTCGTCGAGAAGCCGTCCCCACTGCCGACCGGAGAGGTCCGTTCTGACGTCGCTCCACTCGAGTTCTTTGGACCCTCCGTCCGACCGATCGAAGACGACGGCGACGGCTTCTTGCATCGATGGATCGGTAAGGAGTGCTTCCAGTTGCTCGATGGGCATTCGATAGTCGAACTCCCCCGACACAAAATCATCAACCCTTCGTTCAGGTGCTGCCCATCGCTGTGAGTTCTCGTTTGACCGTCCAGCGTCGCGTAACGACCGGTCGTATCCGAACGCGTCTCGCGTCGCCGAACTCAACATTCAAACCCGGTCGCCCCCTACAATCGATGAATGCGCCTCGACGACTACATCGAGGACTTAGAGCCCGACGAGGAGGCCGAGCGACGCCGTCTCGCGAAAGAGAAGTCCTACGCGATCACGGACCACCTCGAGGAGTTCGAGCGCCGGTTCGACGACGCCCTGAGCGGCGACACCCTCGTCGGATCGACCGCGCCCTCGATCTTCGTCGGACGATCGAACTACCCGGACATCCCGATCGGGGTGCTCTCGCCGGTCGGAGACGAGGGCGCGGCCGAAGACTACGTCACCGACGGCGAGTGGTACCGCAAGGGGTACGCGATCGACGACGTGCTCCAGCGCCGGACCGGCCTATTGAACTCGAACAAGCGCGCGAACGTTGACTCGCCGAGCATCGCCAGTCGACTCGCGCCGTCGGTCCACGACGCCTGGACCGGGTTCGTCGGCGTCCAGCGCGAGGTCGCGATCGCCGATCGGCCGGTCGATCTCGAGATCGGCTTGAACGACAAACCCGACCTCGGCCTCGACGCAGGGACGGACGTCGCCACGCCGCGCGGCCCGCGGGCGAACGCGCGCAACGCCGAACTCCGGGAGAACCCACACGTGCCTCGCCCCGTCAAGAAGACGCTGGAGGACGACGACTGGCAGGCCCAGGGCGCGATGACCTACCTCTACCGGCGCGGGTTCGACGTCTACGACATTAACTCGATCCTCTCGGCGGGCGCGCTCGGCGAGGCGGACCAGCGCCGGCTGGTCCCGACGCGGTGGTCGATCACCGCGGTCGACGACACGGTCGGCCAGTACCTTCGCGGGCGCATCGGGAACGCGCCCAGCGTCGACGAGGTGCAGGTGTGGGCCAACGAGTACGTGGGCAATCGGTACTGGGTGATTCTCGCGCCGGGCAACTGGGAGTTCGAACTCGTCGAGATGAAGGCGCCGGGCAGCATCTGGAACCCCGATCCCGGGGGCAACACCTGGATGGCGAGCGCCTCGGAGGGGTTCGAGGGCCGATCGAGCTACGTCGAGGAGACCGCCGGCGCGTACTACGCCGCCCGGTTGGGCGTCCTCGAGTACCTCGAATCGATCGGCCGGCAGGCGAAGTGTCTCGTCCTGCGGGAAGTGAGCGACGACTACTGGGCACCCGTCGGCGTCTGGCAGGTCCGCGAGAGCGTTCGCAACGCCTTCGAGGGAGAGTACGGCGAGTCGGAGACGTTCCACGGCGCCGTGAAGGCGATCACGCCGCAGCTCCCGGTGTCGTACGATCGACTTCGGCGGAAGTCCGAACTCGCGGCGGGCGTCCAGTCGAACCTCGATGCGTTTTCGAACGTTCAGTAGTCCGATCGCAGGGCAAATTCCCGGGTCAACCCCATAAAATACATACATTTGTCAAACAATATACTAGTATGGAGCCATTCGTTCCGCTGTTCGTCCCGGGTGCACCCGGTGGTCCAGAACTCCTGATTCTCTTGTTCAGTATGCTTCTATTTGCGCTCCCAGTCGCTGGAATTGCGGTCGTCATCTGGGCGTTCACGCGCGGTCGCAGCAAGGGCACCGACGTTGCCGCGCTGGAACAACGGGTGGCAACCCTCGAGCGGCGCGTCGAGTATATCGAAGAGGAAAATCGCAACTAACAACCGCGTACGGCGAGAGCACCGCGTCGACGTCGAACCCCGGCACCTAAGCCCTCCGAACGCGTTCGGAGTCGTATGTGGCTCTCGTTCGTCAGCCCGGAGTTTCTCACTGCGATGGCGGTGCTCGCCTTGCTCGTCGGCGTTCCGCTCTTCGTCGTGCTCGTCATCGCGGTCCTCACCGGGTACGTCCAGCACGACGCTACGCAGTTCCTCGCGGAACTCGAGGAGGAGGAGGACTCGGCGGGCCGGGTCGAGGACGATCGGTAGCGCGCCGCCCGATCGGTTACTCCGCCGACCCCGCCCCGTTCGTCGACGCGACGACCGACGAGACGCCATTCAATGAACGTGGCGACGTCGGCGGCGAAGGCGTCGACCACGTGCCACTCGGAGAACTCGACGTCCCCCGAGGCGTCCGGGTCGGGTATCTCTTCGATCGTTCGCTTGGCGATCTACTTCATCGTGAGGCGCTCGAGGAAGCCGTCCTCCGAGTAGCGCAGCACGCCGCCGAAGAAGCCCCGAATCGAATAAAACCCGCCCGCGCCACCACCGCCGTCGACGGATGTAGGGGCGATTACGAGATCGAGCGATGGGGCCGAACCCAACTGCCAGATGAATATCAAGCTAGTCGTGATAGTTTTCTCACGCGGAATTTGCGACCTGTGAACGCGACGTTCGGCACCGGATCACATGCATTTGAGTTATGGACCGTTCGATTTTTATGCTCCATCTGCATAATTCGGTCGATGACACTCGACTTCACGCCGACGACGATCGACGATCTGGATCCGGAGCGTCGGCCATCGGCACGGCTCGCGCTCCTGCCGGTTCTCGCCGTCGTCGTCTTTCTGGGCGTCGGGTCGGCCTACCTGGGGCTCGATCCGCACGCTCCGCTGCTGTGGAGCATCGTCTTCGTCGGCGCGTTCGGCCGCTACCTCGGCTACGCGTGGACCGACCTCTACGACGGGGTCGCCAACGCCCTCCTGATGGGACTGCAGGCGATCCTGATTCTCTTGACGATCTACGCGCTCATCGCGACGTGGGTCGACGCCGGTACGATTCCCGCGATGATGTACTACGGCCTCGAGACATTGACGCCGACGGTGTTCCTACCCGTCGCAGCCGTCCTCGCGGGCGTCGTCGCCTTCTCCATCGGCTCCTCGTGGACGACGGTCGGAACGCTCGGGGTCGCTTTCGTCGGGATCGGCGAGGGGCTCGGCGTCCCCGCGGCGATGACCGTCGGCGCGGTCCTCTCGGGTGCGTACGCCGGCGACAAGCAGTCGCCGCTGTCGGACACGACGAACCTCGCCGCCGGGGTGACGAACACGCCGCTGTACGAGCACATCTATCGGATGCGAACGGGGACGATCGCCGCGTTCGGCCTCGCGGTCGCCATCTTCGCCGCGCTCGGGCTCCGAGCCAGCGGCGCGGTGCCGGCCGATCGGATCGCGGAAATCCAGACCGCGATCGCCGGCAGTTACGACGTCTCGCTGCTAGTGTTCGTTCCGCTCGTCGTGACGTTCGGCCTCGCGCTCCGCGGCTATCCCGCCCTGCCGACGCTCGTGGCCGGCGTCTTCGCCGGCGTCGGCACCTCGATGCTCGTCCAGGGGACGGCCTTCGTTCCCGCGTGGGAGGTCTTCCTGTCTGGGACCACGCCCGAGACCGGCTCTGAACTAGTCGACGACCTGCTCGAGACGGGCGGACTCACCGGCTCGGCCTGGACGATCGCGGTCGTCGTGGCCGCGCTCGTCCTGGGCGGCCTGCTCGAGAAGACCGGCGTCCTCGCCGTCCTCGCCCACCGGCTCTCGCGGGGCGTGACGAGTTCGGGCGTCCTCGTCGCCGGAACCGGCATCTCCGCGGTTCTCATCAATGCGCTCACCGCTCAGCAGTACATGAGCATCGTCCTGCCCGGGATGACGCTGCGGAACCTCTACGAGGAGTTCGGCCTCGACAGCGATCAGCTTTCCCGCGCCGTCGAGGCGGCCGGGACGCCGACCGGCGCGCTGATCCCGTGGCACGCCGGTGGCGTCTTCATGTGGTCGGCGACCGGGGTACCGACCCTCGAGTACGCGCCGTTCTATCTGTTCGGGTACCTCTCGCCGCTGGTTCTGTTCCTGATGGCGCTGACCGGCGTCGGTATCCCGTCGACTCGCCGATCGGCGACGGTCCAGACGGCCGACTAACCGACCGACGTCCGATCAATCGACGGACGGCGCGCTCTCGCCGTCCGGGACCCGCTGTTCGTCGGAGACGGACGCCGATTCGGCGGCGCCGGAAACGGGCACCGGCGCAGTCCCGATGTGCGGCTCGCCGCTGGTCAGTTCGGTCTGGTTGAAGACGTTGAGGCCGGCTTTGAACACGGCCAGGATGACCGGGCCGAGGAACAGCCCCATGATTCCGAGCAGGTAGATCCCGCCGATGACGCCGACCAGCACGACCGCGGGATGGAGTCCGGAGCCGCGATCGACGAAGATCGCACGCAGGTAGTTGTCGACGACGGAGAGCACGAGGACGCCGTAGACCAGCAGCGCCACTCCCGCGAAGTGATCGCCCGCGGACGCGAGGTAGCCGACCGCGGGTCCCCAGACCAGCCAGATACCGACGGCCGGCAGGAAGGAGACGACGACCATGATGACGGTCCAGAACGCGGCGTTCGGGAGCCCGAGCAGGTAAAATCCGAGTCCGCCGAGTCCGCCCTGGACCAGCGCCACGAGGACGTGACTTCGGATCACGGCCCAGGTGACGACGTCGACTTCTTCGAACAGCGCATCGCGCACCTCGTCTTCGAGCGGCGCCACGTCGGCGAGCCAGGCGACGAACGCTCGCCCGTCGACGAGCAGATAGTAGAGCACGAAGACGAGGACCAGCAGGCCGATACTCATCCGAATACTGGCGGTCAGCAGGGAGACGACCTCCAGGAGCACGACTTCGGCGGCGTTCGAGAGGAGATTTTCGAGTTCGGTGATGGCCTGTTCTTCCACCGCTGAGAGCGCTTCCTCCCCGAGACCGGCGTCGAGGGCCGCCGTCCGGATCGATTCGACCACTCCCGAACCGTCGACATCGTTCAGAAACGAGAGCGTCGTCTGGAGGATGACGATCGAGAGGTACAGTATCGGGACGACGGCGGCGACGATCGCGAACGTGGTGAGGAGGAGCGCCGACGGGCGCGCGCCAAGCGACGGTTCGAGCCGTTTGTGAGCGGGGTAGAGCACGAACGCGAGGAGGGCGGCCGCCATCACGTACTGCAACAGCGGGGCGATCATCAGGGTCGTGATCGCGCCGAGAATCACGAGGAGGAGGGCGAAGAACGCGCTTCGAACGTCCATGCACCGACGTCGACCCACTCGTACGTAAACGTTGACATTTCGGCGAGCGATCGCGCGTCGAGCGACGGAACCGTTCCGGGGCGATCGCCACCTTTCGATTCGCCTTCGCGATCGGTGGGGTCGAGTGTCGGCCGACCGGCGTCGATGCTGCGCTAGTCGAGGGGCGAAACGGGATCGAGACCGAGTTCGGAGAAGCGATCGTCGAGCAGCGAAACCCGTTCGACCAGTTCGTCGGGTCGGTGGGAGTCGGTACCGGGAACGAACCGGACTCCCCGATCGCGAAGCGCGTCGAGAAAGGCCGGAGCCGGGTGGTACTTGCCGTACTCGAGGCCCACCTTGCCGGCGTTGATCTCCGGGACCGTCGTCGACCCGACGAGGGCGTCCGCGACCCGTTCGTAGTGGCGGTCGGTCGCGTACCCTCGAAGTTCGGGGGTTCGCTCGATGGCGTCGACGTGGCCGAGCACGTCGAAGGCGTCGAACTCGAGGAGAGCGACGATCTTGCGATAGTAGCCGTCGACGAGCTCGCGGCGCTCGCTCTCGGAGTGCTCGACGAAGTACGAGCGGTTGAAGATGCACTCGTCTTCGAGTTCGTGAACGCTGCCGATCACGTAGTCGAAGCCGGCCTCCTCGATGAACGACTCGATCGCGGGTTCGTCCCGGGGATCGTAGTCGAGTTCGACGCCGTCGTAGATCTCGACGTCGTAGCGCTCTCGCAGGCTCTCGATCGCCTCCCGGCGCCGCTCGTAGGTCAGATCGAGGTTGAACCCGTGTTCTCGCTTCGCCCGCCCGGGCACCGATCGGGTCGACACGTTGCAGTGGTCGGTGATCCCGACGGCGTCGAGGCCGGCGCGCTCGGCGGCTTCGAGCATCTCCGGGAGCGGTCGCCCGTCGGAGTAGTTCGAGTGGACGTGGTAGTCCGCGCGGAGTGTCACCACGCTCCGGTACGTGGTCGGGAACCTAAAAGACGGGGTCGTCGTCGCTGACCGATACTCGATCGCCGGTCGGTCGCTCGTTTATACTCACCACTGCGCACTCATTCGCCGGTACTCGCCGATCGGCGACGGCACTTCAGTCCGTGACCTCAGTTTCGACCGAGTCGAACCGCTCGAAGGCCTCCGCGGTGAGGTTGCCGGTCGTGTCGACGATGTCGGCCCACGCCTCGGTGTCCGGCGCGATACCCAACAGGCGGGCGATATTCATGATCGAGACGTGGTAGACCCGCTGTCGTCCCGGCTCTTCCTCCCAGACGATCACGTTACAGGGGAACAGTCCGCCGATACGCAGGGTTTCGTCGAGCGCCCGATCCGCGATCTCGGGGTTGCACGCGCCGAGTACGTAGTAGGGGTCGCGATCGGCGTCGTCGGACGCAGTCCGACTGCTCGAGGCACGTCGTGCCTCTCTGTCGACCTTCTCGTTCAGCAGGTCCGAAGGCGAGAACTCGACGGGGATGCCGAAGCCGACGTCGAGACAGACCTCGCGGACGTGTTCGATCGCCTCTTCGTGGCCCATCTCGAGGACGGCCTGCTTCTCGCCGTAGTCGTCCGGATCGATCGCCGCGGGATCGATGGGAAGGCTCATACGCGGTACATCACGCGGGGAACGCATAACAATGGGTGGGAGCGGCGCGGTATCCGACGATGCGGATCGATCGCCGCGTATCGCTGTCATCGCGCCTCGTTCACCGCCGCCTCGGTTCCGTTAGGCTTTGACGACCGTCGTACCTCCGATGATGTCGCCGAGTCGCTGATTCTCGTCCGTCGCCAGAATGAGGACGATGGCGACGATGATCGAAAGCAGCGCCGCACCGCCGAGTATCTTCGTGATATTGCGGAGCACCGCCTCCCCAGCCGTGCAGTCGCGTCCGTCGGTTCGCACGACCCGGATCCCGACCAGCATCTTTCCGGGCGTCTGTCCCCACTTGGCCTCCGACCCGGCGTAATACGCGACGGCCAAGACCAGACCGATCAGCCCGCCTAGGGCCTCTGCTCCCTGCATCCTTCCGGCCCCGCCGCCGGCTCCGGCGCTCGCTCCGATACCGATTACGAAAAGCGAAATCAACATGATGAGGACAAGAACGAACATCACGATCCCGTCGATAAGCCATGCGAATCCGCGTTCGAGTACTCCGGCATAATTATTGTGTTGGCGTGACACATTCGCATTACGGCCATCTAACCAATCCGGTATATGTCTGTGGATTCCGCGCAACTCGACCGGAAAGCATCATCGGGCGATCGTCGCCCAATCCTCGTCCGGTTCCGGGTGCGGCTGTATCGGAACGTTGTCGACGAACTCTACATCGATGCGGTCGTCCATACCCGCAGTACTGGATCAGCATGGAAGAAACCGATGCTCGGTGTCAGCAGCGATACCGCGGCGACCTCTCGACCGTTCGGTCCGCCTGCTCGCGTGGCGATCGGGCATCGATCACAGCGGAACCGGCAGCCACTCGAAATACCGCAGGTACGGCAGCGGATCGAACAGCGGGTCGTGCAGGACCAGCCAGTCGAGCAGGACGAGGCCGGCGCCGTGGGCGATCACTGATGGCAGGATCGAGTTCGACTCGTAATCCACCGCGCCGAAGAGGATGTCCGTCGGCCCCGACAGGAGGAACTCGATCGGCGGCTTCGAGGAGTGGTGGATCATGTAGACGACGGGGCTGATGAACACGGCCTTGAAGCCGATCTCCCTGACACCCACACAGAGGAGTCCCCGGTAGTACGTCTCGGCGGCCAGCGCCAGCATGAAGAGTTTGACGGCGTGGGGGAGAAAGTCGCCCATTGCGGCGGAGGTCTCCCACATCGGATAGTACGTCCGGATGGTCGGCAGGGTCGACCCGACCAGGTAGAAGGGGAGGACGAACATCGAGAGCAAGACGGCGTTGCGGATCGCGACGCGGTCGATCGTCCAGCCGATGCGCCGCCCGTGCGAGAGGCCGAGCGCGAGCGGTCCCCCGATCAGGAGCGTACTGTCGACGATCGCCCGGTGCCCGAGATCCGACGGAACGAGGTGCATCCACAGCACCGTCAGGACCGCTCCGGTCAGTAGCGACTTCTGGACCCAGGAGAGGCGATCGAACTGGGCACGAGCCCAGTCGAGCGGCGTCCGATCCGCTTCGGTGGACACTGCTCGTTACTCGTCCGCGGTCGGAATCGGCCCGGTGCCGACGACGTCGCGGACGTGGCGTTCGAACTCCTGGTGGCGCTGGAAGTACGTTTCGTCGATCGCGCCGAGGACCGTCGACAGCTCTCGCGGCCCGTCGGGCGTTCGGATCACGCTGTCTCCCTCGAGCCGATCGATCTCGCTCTTCTCCTTCGGCCACGTCAGTCGCGAGGTGACGCGGGCCAGCGGCGCACCCTCGACCGGGGTCTGCTCTCCGAGTGAGACGGCCGGCGCGTCGTCGTCCTCATCGCTCATGTCCGGGAGTTCTCGAGGGGCGCGATTCAAGCTTTCGTTTCCGCGGGTCGCCGATCCTCTCTCTCGAACGAAATGTGTCTGACATACCGTTTTGTGTCGGGAGGTTGAAGGCGGGCGTATGACTAGCCTGACGGAGGTATACGACGGGACCGCGCGGGAGGCGGCGAGCCTCCGACGGCTGTACGCGGGGACGGCGCTCGTCTGTCTCGGGGCGGTGCTCTCGATGGTGGCCGTCCTCGTGCCGACGACCGATCCGTTCACGGGGTACGTGGTCGAACTCACCGCCTGGGAGATGGGCGACCACTACGCCGCCGTCCGCGTCGCCGGCGTGCTCGCCGGGATCGGCGTCCCGGCCGCGCTCATGGGCGTCTTCGTCGTGTTCCCCGCCGGGCGACGGGTGCGAGCGGCGGCCGCGATCAGCGCGAGCCTCTGCCTGCTCGGGGTCGCCCTTTTCTGGCACGCCTATCCATACCACTGGCGGGGGTACGGCGAGGATCTGACGCTGCACGTCTCCGCGATCTACCTGCTCGGGCTGTTCATGGCCGTCTGCTGTCTGTTCATCGGCGTCGTCAACTTCAAGACCCGAAACGCCCCCGGCGGGATGCTCGAGATGAACGTCACCCGCAAGAACAAGACGGTCGTCGAGTACGACGAGACCAATGAGGCGGGCGGCCTCGGCGGGATCGGGTTCCTCGGCGGCACGCCGGACGGCGACGTCGAAACGCAGACGAACGCGGCGGACGGCGGCGGGGGGTGGACGTCGCCGAGCGCCGAACGGTCTCCGTCCGGGAGCGGATCCAACCCGGCGCGGGGCGTCGGCGCGGCGACCAGCGACGGCGGGTCGGCGACCGCCGACATCCGATCGCCGCTCGACGCGTCGGCCGAGGGTGCTGACGCGAAGGCCGTCGGTTCCGCCTCGACGTCGGCCGGACCGACCGATCGCTACTGCGGCAACTGCAGCCACTTCGAGTACGTCCGATCAGATTCGGGGATGACGCCGTACTGTGCCCGTCACGAGGCGGCGATGGACGACATGGACGCCTGCGAGGAGTGGACGCCGAACCGTCGGTGACGGCGTCGCGAGCCGATTCGAGGGCCGGTTCTCCGACTCCGACTCCATCGACGCGAACGTGTCGAACGGTAGCAATAGCCAAGGTCTAACAGACCGGTCGTCGTACGATCGCTATGGACGCGATCGAGCGGCCGACGTTCTCGTCCGACGCACGCAAGCGCATCTACGAGTACGTCGAACGGCACGGAACGGTGAAACGGCACAGACTGATGGACGTCGTTTCGATCCCGTCGAACGAGCTCGAAACCCACCTCGAGACGCTCGAAACCGACGGGTACATCGCGGACGACGGCGGGACGCTCCGGCTCGCGTTCGAGTTCGGCGCCGTCCAGGAGTACGCGATCGACGGCGTCGAGTTCGTAATCCGGCCGGCCCACCACGACGATTTCGACGGGCTGATCGAGGTGATACGGGACGTCACCGCCGAGGAGACGTACGTCGTCGCCGAGACGATCGCCGAGCAGTTGCTCTACGAGGACACGGTCACCCGTCACAACAGCGTCGCATCTCGCGTCTTCTTCGTCGCGACCGTCGACGGCGATGTCGTCGGCTGGACGCACCTGGATCTCCCGCAGGTCGAACGCGTCCAGGAGGTCGCCCAGCAGACCGTCGGCGTCACGAGCGCCTACCGCGGCCGCGGGATCGGGAGCAAACTCCTCCACCGCGGAATCGAGTGGGCCGAGGCCAACGGCTACCGGAAGGTGTACAACAGCATCCCGGTCGTCAACGAGCGGGCGCTCGAGTTCCTGACGATCCACGGCTGGGACACCGAAGCGATCCGCAGGAACCACTACACGATCGAGGGCGAACACGTCGACGACGTGATGATGGCCTACGAACTGTAACCGATCGCGGCCGCCGACCCGCGAGAATCAGATTCCCAGCGCCTGCCGTCCCAGTTCGAATCCCCACTGCGGCACCTCGTAGACGACCAGGGCGACGAGGGCAACTTCTCCGACCGTGACCGCGACGGTGACGATATCCGCGCGCTTGCTGCTGACCGGGACGCCGATCGGCAAGCCGTACTCCTTCTTCAACAGGGGGTAGAAGAGCGCGATGCCGCGTTTGCTGCCCGCGATATCGAGCACGTAGTGGGTGAGGATGCCGATCCAGACGTACTCGAGGTTGCCGAATACGGAGGGGAAGACGACGAAACCGACGAGGATCGGGAGGTTGTGCAGCGTCTTCCGGTGTTTTCCGAACGCCGTGTCGACGTCGGGAAAGAGCGCCCCCAGCGTGACCGGGACGCCGATCGCGAACATCGTCCGGAACGTCTCCGCGTTCCCGGCCGGTTCGAGCAGGTACCCCAGTCCGATGCTCAGCAACGCGGCGTTGAGAACGTGCCCCTTCTTGTTCATCGAGTCCTACTGGACAGTCGAGTTCCGAATACCTTTCTCTCCCGACTGTCTCCGTTTCGGACCCGTCGTCGAGGAGTACTACTCGGATCGATCGTCGATCGCCGCGAGCAGATCCGAGAGCGCCCGATCCACGGTCTTCGCGCGAACGACAGCCCGATCGCCGTCGAACTCGCAGCGCGAAACCGCCGCGTCGGAGGTTCCGGTTCCCCACGGACCGGCGTACGCGACCCCGATGTACACGGTTCCGACGGGGTTTTCGTCCGTGCCGCCCGTCGGACCCGCGACGCCCGTCGCCGAGACGCCCCACGTGACGTCCGCGACGTCCCTGACGCCGCGGGCCATCTCGCGCGCGACGGGTTCGGAGACGGCCCCGTATTCGTCCAGCGCTTCTCGACTGACACCCAGGTGTCGACGTTTGGCGTCGTACGCGTAGGTCGTCAGGCCCGAGTCGAAGTAGTCGCTGGCGCCCGGGACTGCCGTGATCGCCGCGCCGATCAGGCCGCCGGTGCAGGACTCCGCGACGGCGAGCGATTCCTCGCGATCTCTGAGCGCGTCGGCCACCTTCATCGGGAGCTCCCGATCGATCCGGTCGTTCATACCGGTACGGAACGTGCCGTCGGCTTGTAAGCGATCGGTGTGCTCGCGAGGGAGTGGGCGCGTACCGTTCGGTTCAGGGCGAGCAGGTGCGGGGTGGCGGAAGAGCGAACTGGTTGCGGACGGCCGAGAACGGCGAAACGAACTCGACCCAGACGCGATCCGCGGGCGTCCGCGGTGATTCCGCTCGGATTCGAGCCCGGACCCGAAGCCCGACCCTTCCCGGACGGACCCCGACGTCGCTTTCCGCGAGCTCCGTGCGCCGGGTCGGAGTACCGGTCGAAGCGCGTTAACCGCCGAACCACGCGCTAAAGACGTCGATCAGGAGGCTCGTTCCGATATCTCCGCGTTCCCAGTCGCCGAGCGCCTCTCGGAATCCATCGGTTTCGACGGCGCCGGTTTCGTCGTTGCGGTAGTCGTCGACCGACGGGCTCTCGCTTTCGGGTTCGTCGCCTTCGGAATCCTTCGGTTCCTCCTCGGCGCAGACCGCTTCTGCGGCCGACGTCGGACATCCGTCGGGAACGAAGTTCCGCGGATCGTTACCGTTGCCGCCCTCGAAGTTCACCGTCCCGTCGGCGATAGTTCGCCACCCGCCGTGGAACTCGTCGTCCCACTCGGTATCGAAGACGTCGATTCGACTTCCCTCGTCGTTCGCACCGGCGACGAACGAGTAGTGGTTTCCGTTCATGTCGAAGTGGCAGTCTCGCACTTCCACGGGGCCCGGCGACCACGCCCAGACGCCCCGTCCGTGGCGGTGCTCTCGATCGTCGGTAACGGACGCGACGCAGTTTTCGACGGTCCCCTCGGCGAGTCGGTACTGCGAGATCCGGTTGTTCGCCGCGTAACAGTCCCGCACGGCGACCGTTCCGCCGCTTCCCCAGTCGGTGCCAGGTGCCGAACAGTAGAGTCCGTTGTCGCTCATCTCCTGAACGTTGACGCGTTCGATCTCGAGGCGCCCCTCGTGGTCCGGGTCGACCCAGATCCCGGTCGCGCCGCCTTTCTCGCGTAGGCACCCGTCGCCGAGCCACACGTTCTCGATGCGCGACGTCCCGCCGCCGGTATCGGCTGCGCCGATGATCGTGTGATCGCCCATGTCGACTGCGCCGTCGACCGCGATATTTCGGATCGTCCAGTCGGTTCCGTTCGCGACGATCGTCACGCCCGCTCCGGCGGCCGTCACGTCGTACGTGACGTTCTCGAGGAGTTCGGAATCGCCGACCTCGACGACCTTTCGTTCGTCCTCGGGGACGGTGACGGTCTCGTGATCGGAAGCCGCCGCCGTTCCAGTGAGGGCCGTTCCCAGCGCTGCAGCGCCGGCTATTTTGAGGTACGATCTCCGATGAAGCAGTCCGTCTTCGCCGCTCTCCGTAGTCCACATAGTACCGTCGAATCAATAGATATTTCGAGCATAATCGATTCCGAGTATTTTCAGTACCTGTGAATCAATTTTCACCGGCTGTGAGTCGACCGGCGCTACGTTCTGCCGCCACCGTGGGTTCGCTCGAGAGTTCGCGAATCCGTTGACCGCGAGAAGAACTGCTGCCGCGACGGCTGCCGTTTCGGCGATCCCGGCGTCGTCGATCGATCTCGATCCCACCTCGCAGGCGGCGGTTCTTCGCCGAGGCGGGAGAGCCTCCCGGCCGCGGCCGTATAGCGCCGATCGGTGCGCCGAGCGGTTCCGAGTAGGGTGGAATCGGCGGTCCCGCGGCCGTTCGCGCGCCACCGCCGCACGAAGACGAAGCGAGGAATCCCGAGACGGAACCAGTACGTCAGCAGAACCGCTGGACTGCAGGACGATCGCCCTCAGACGGTGTCCCGATCGGTGTACGACCACCGGTCGGTGATCAGGCCGTCGTCGTCGAACTCGTGGTGGTCCGCGAAGCCGAATTCGACCTCCTCGCCGTCCTGTACGCCGGTGAACCGGCCGCGAACCGCCGCGCAGTCGTCGACGACGAGCATCCGATCGATCTCGTGGAGCCCATCCTCGAGCGGCCGATTGCGCTCGTAGAACGCGCGCAGTTCGTCGATACCCTCAATGGTGCCCTGGCCCGGCCGTTCGTACCGAACGTCGTCGGCGAACAACTCGAGCAGGGCCTCGGTCTCGCCGTCGTCGACGTAGTCGTAGTACGATTCGAGCACGGATCGCGGTGCGACGTCGAGCGACATAGTTGCTCCTCCTCGCGGGGGAAGAAAACGGTTCGCGTTCGACGCGGTCGCCGGCGCCGCAGGGTCACGGGTCGGTATCGGAACCGTGGCGTGACGAAAGAACCACGGCACGGGCGCTCTCATGCACCCGTATGGAGTACGAGACGCCGCTGTTCTTTCACGTGATGCAGTACGCGGCCCGGGCCGATCGCGACGTCGTCGACATGGTGAGCGGCAACCCTGACTGGGAACCGCCCGAGGCGCTGCGGGACGGGCTTCGAGAGTACGCCGATTTCGATCCCGATCGGTTCCAGTACCCGCCGAGCGAGGGTCTGCTCGAACTGCGCGAGGAGATCGCCGCCAGGCGCGGGGTCGACGTCGAGCAGGTCGTCGTCACCAACGGCGCGGGCGAGGCGAATTACCTCGCGATGGCGCGAGCGCTCGAGCGCGATCGGGGCCGCGAGATCCTGCTGATGGATCCGGTCTACTCCTACTACCCGGGCAAGACGACGATGCTCGGCGGCACGCAGTCGTACGTCGCCGCCGACGAGAGCGGCCAGCTCGACCCCGCGGACGTGCGGGCGGCCGCGAGCGAGGAGACGGCCGCGATCGTGGTTAACTCGCCGAACAACCCGACGGGCGCGGTTTACCCCGAGGAGACGGTCGAAGAACTCGTCGCGATCGCCGAGGCGTACGACGCGATCCTGGTCGGCGACGAGGTGTACGACCACTACGATCTCTCGGGGGAGTTCGCGAGCGCGCTGGAGTTCGACTCGGACCACCGGATCGTCACCAACGCGTTCTCGAAGTCGCTGGCGATCACCGGCTTCCGGGTCGGTTACGCCGTCTTCCCGCCGCACCTCGTCGCGAACGCAAAGAGCCGCCACATGCTCGTCAACGTCGCGGGCAGCCGTCCCTCACAGTACGCCGTCCTGCGGGCCTTGCGCGAGACCGACCCCGACTACTACGAGCGCAACCGGGAGCTGCTGGCCGATCGGGTCGCGACCTTCACCGACGCGCTCGACGCGGCGGGCGCCGAGTACACCACGCCCCAGGGCGCGTTCTACGTGATGGCGCGCTTCGACGGCTACCCGGGCACCCTGGAGAACGTCGAGAAGCTGATCGACGAGGCCGGCGTGGCCGGGATGCCCGGCGAGGCGTTCGGCGACTCGCGACGCGACTGGCTCCGGTTCGCGCTCGTCACGCCGCGCGTCGAGGAAGCGGCCGATCGGCTGGCCGACTACTTTTCGTAACTCGGCAACCGCCGGGCCGTCACGGGCGGAGGTACGCGTACCCGTCCGACTGCAGTCGCGTCACTTCGACGGCGCCCTCCGGAACGGTCTCGACTCCGTCGACGAGATCGGATTCGTCCATCTCCATCATGTCCATCGTATTCCGGCAGGCCTTGAACGCGACGCCGTCGTCCAGCAGCGCTCGAACCTGCTCCACGTTGCCGTCGGTCGCGTCGATCGCCGCTATCCCGTCCGCCTGAACGACGACCGCGACGTCGTCAATACGATTCGTTTCGTCATCCAGAAGGTTCCTTGCGATCGCGAGCGCCGTTTCCTGTTCGGTTTCGTCCCCCGAGAGGAGGTGCACGACGGTTTGCATGTACGCCGGTAGAGTCCCGGCACGACTGAAGGGACACTGCTTGCAACGACTCGCCGCCGATCGAGCTCGCGGCGACCGCGGGCGCCGAGGACCGACGAGTACTCGTGTCCAGACGGGTAACGGTCCGATATGAGTGGACTCGACGTCGAGCCGGCCGACGAAGAGGCCGAGGAGGATCACACGATCGAGGTGACGCCGACCGATTCCGTCGGCGGGGAGGAGACCCGAACCGTTGACGTCGAGCCATCGGACGAGCCGATCGACGGTCCCGACTACGTGCTCTACGGCGGAAAAGGCGGCGTGGGAAAGACCACGATGGCGGCGGCGACCGCCCTCGACAGCGCGCGCGGCGGGACCCCCACGCTGGTCGTCTCGACGGATCCCGCGCACTCCCTCTCGGATACGTTCGAGGGCGACATCCCGTCCGAACCCGGCCGGATTCGCGACGATATCCCCCTCTACGCGGCCGAAATCGATCCGGAGGCCGCGATGGAGGAGGGCGAAGCGGCCTTTCTCGGCGGCGGTCCCGCGGCGGAGTCCGAGGGGAGTTCCGACGGGATCTTCGGCGGTGGCGACGAGGGTGGCGCGGGCGAGATGGGCGGCCTCGGCGGTCTCGGGGACCTGCTCGGCGGCGACGAGTCGCCGATGGAGTCGCTGCTCGGCGGCGCGATGCCCGGGGCCGACGAAGCCGCCGCGATGCAGCTTCTGCTCGAGTACATGGACGATCCCCGGTTCGATCGGGTGGTCGTCGACACGGCGCCGACAGGACACACCCTTCGGCTGCTCAAACTTCCCGAACTGATGGACACCATGATGGGCCGTCTCCTCCAGTTCCGCCAGCGGCTCAGCGGCGTGCTCGAGGGAATGAAAGGAATGTTCGGCGGGCAGGGGCCGCCGACGGACGAGGACGACCTCGCCGATCTGAACGAGCTTCGCGATCGGATCGAACGCCTCCGGGCGGCCCTGCGCGATCCCGCGCGGACGGACTTCCGGATCGTCATGGTTCCCGAGGAGATGAGCGTCTTCGAGTCGAAGCGGCTGCGCCAGCAGCTTCGGGAGTTCGAGATCCCGGTCGGCACCGTCGTCGTCAACCGCGTGATGGAGCCGCTCTCGAACGTTACCGACGACGTCGACGGCGAGTTTCTCCAGCCGAACCTGGGCGACTGCGAGTTCTGCCAGCGGCGGTGGGACGTCCAACAGCAGGCGCTCGCCGAAGCGCAGGAGCTCTTCCGCGGAACCGACGTTCGTCGGGTTCCGCTCTTCGCCGAAGAGGTGCGGGGAGTGGGGATGCTCGAGGTCGTGGCGGCCTGTCTTCGGTAGTCGGCGTCGGCGACGCGGACGATCGGTCGATTCCGATCCCTGGCCTCGCGGTGCTCGTCGCTCTCGCCCGGCGGCTCCCAGGATACCAACTCTCAATTACCATCGGTGTTCCGACTCCCAGTTGCTGGGAACCGGTAGCGCGGTTGATATCCACACCCGAACATCGTCCTCACGAGGCCGACATGCGATCGAAGAACACACCGGGCCGCTCCCCTCACCGCGAGATCCTCGCAGTGCTCGCCGAGTCTCAGCCGGCGACGATTTCGGAGTTGGCCGCGTCGCTCGACGCGCACCCGATCACCATCGAGCGCCACTGCTACGATCTTCAGCAGGACGGCTACGTCCGCCAGTGTATCGGCGGGACGTTCGCGCTCGACGAGAACGCCCGGTGCGAATCGCCAGCAGCCGATTGAGCGAACCGAATCCCCTCAAAAAGAGCGCTGCGATCCCATAGCACAGTCGTCGCTCTCGCGCCGGTTCGCGTCGGAGCGGCCTCGTCGATATCGGTTTCATTCTCGCTCGACGTCCCGGACCCGATCGCGGCGCTCGACGTTGCCGGAATCGGAACGCGAGTCGGGCCGATCGGCCGCCGAGTCGATGCCCAGCAGTTCGTTGGTCGCACACGCGAGGCAGTAGTGATTACGACCCTCCGACCGCGTGACGATCGGAATCCCCGCGATCGCATACTCCTCGCGGTACCGCCGAATCAGTCCCCGATCGATCGGGTCGCCGCAGTCGACGCACCGTTCCGAACGGCCCTCGTCGGTTCGGATCATTCGCCGTTCGACGGTCCGGACCCGGCCGAACCGCGTCAGCCGGTGACGGCGATCGAGGCGGCGCCGAACCCCGGGATTGATGAACAGTCCGATCGCGACGAATACGAACGCGAACCCGAGCATGAAGAGGGTAAACAGCGCCCGAGTTCCGGTGAATCCGTCCTCAGCCACCGCGGAGAGAACGCTCCAGGTGAGCAAGCTACCGGTGCCCACGAACGTCCATCCGAGAACGGCGTAGAGGTACGCGGAGATGGTGTCCGCCAGTCCGACTGCACTCGACGATCCGGACGTCACTGATACTGATAATATCGGCTCAGTGAAAATAAGTCTACGGAATCAGATCGCTTCGGAATCCGCCCGGCGCGAGCGCGATTCGCGATCTTGAACCGCGACCTCAAGTTCAAATCGCGATCTCGAACCGCGACCCGAATCGCCGTCTCGAATCGCGGCCGCGGTTCGTCGGCGGCTCCGGGCCGCTCAGACGAGTTTCCGGAGGAGTCGATACCCCGCGTCGCGCAGCTGGTCGGGCAGGAACCGGCTGTACACGCCGAGCTGTCCGAGCGGGCCGACCGGGTAGCGCGCCGGCGGTTCCGAACACGTGCCAGCGTCGACGATCGCCGCCGCGACGTCGTCCGGCTCGGAGGCGAAGGGACCGCCCGTGCCGCCCCCGATCAACTGCGCGTCCTCGTAGATCTCGTACAGTTTCTCGTAGGCCGGCGTTCGATCGGTCTCGGGGAGTTCCTCGTCGACGCGATTCGTGAAGTTCGTCTCGACGGGGCCGGGTTCGATCAGGACGACGTCGATGCCGAACTCGTCGACTTCGGCGCGCAGCGAGTCGCTCATCGCCTCGAGTGCGTGTTTCGAGCCGGAATAGGCGCCGGAGCCGGGGAAGGAGATCCGGCCGGCGACGCTCGAGACGTTGATGATCCGGCCCTCGCCCTGGGCGCGCATGTGCGGCAGCGCGGCGCGGGCCAGCCGGTGGGGTCCGTAGACGTTGACGTCGAACTGGCGGTGCAGATCGACCGTGGAGACGTCCTCGATCGGTCCCATCTGGGCGTAGCCGGCGTTGTTCACGAGACAGTCGATCGCCCCGCCGACGTCGACGGTCTCTTCGACGACGGCGGCGACTTGATCGGGATCCGTGACGTCGAGTTCGAGCGTCGTACAGCCCGCGTCGGCGAGATCGGCGATGTCGTCCGGGTTGCGAGCGGTCGCGAACACCTGCCAGTCCGCCTCGAGAAACGCCGCGGCGGTCGCACGGCCGATGCCGGACGAACAGCCGGTGATCAGGACGCACCGTTTGCGCGTGTAGCGGTCGTCGTCGATCGTCTCCGCTCGCGTTCGGTCGCGATCGTCGGCGACGGCGCGGCCCCCGTCGTCGGTATCTGCTTCCTCGGCGTCCTCAGCGATGGCCATGCGCGAGTGGTTCGTGTGGCGACACCTAAGTAGCGACGGTTTGTCGCGCTCGCTGGTGGGTCACGATCGCAGGAACGTCGCGGTCGATCCGCGCGATCGAGTTTCAACGGCCGTTGTACACATACGCAGTAAAAATTATTATTCATGGGAGACTATACGAATACAACCGTGACGAGCTCAGATTGGCCGACCGACGAGACCCCTGCCGAATCGACGCGTGCTTCGGACGTCGAAGCGCCGAACTGCTCGCTTTCACTCGACGCCGTCTTCGAACTGCTCTCGGACGAGCGCAGTCGGCGGCTGCTCTACGTCCTGTCCGATCTCGACGGAACGGCGGCGATCGACGACGCCGTCGAACATCTCGCCGCCAGCGGGGACGAACCGGCGGGTACCAGCCCGGCACCCGCGGCGAAACGGTGCGTTCGCACCGCACTCCACCACGCTACGGTCCCGCGGTTAACCGACTACGGCGTCGTCGACTACGATCCCCGAGGCGGGGTCGTGACGCTCACCGAATCCGGCGACCGGCTCCAGCCGTACCTCGCGGTCGCTCGAGAACGCGACCGGGCGGACGGCCGATCGGTTCTCGGCGGGGCCACGAAGACGGAGTGGTGAGTTCGTCCGGCGGGCGTCCATTCGCGGGCGATCCCGCGATCGCACTCGCCTTCGGTCGCGAACGCCGGATCGCGGTCCTCGACGTCGCCGCAGAAGGTACAGTCGGTTCCCGCGTCCGTCCTCTCGAAAGCCGGACGGAAGCCGGCGTCCCCGGTTCGGCTCGGCTCGACCTCACTCGACGCGGTCCCGCTTCGCTTCGTCGGCGTAGCTGTCGGCGAGTCGCACCGGTTCGGGGAGCTTGTACGACGTCGCGAGCGCGAGGGCGACGTCCGCGGCGACTTCGGGGCCGACGCGGTGGCCCGGGCTCACGTAGAGCGGGTTGATGTACCGATCGGGCGAGTCGTACTGGCGGGTCTGGACGGCGTACCCCAGGAGGGTTCCTTCCGGCGCGTCGACCCGCGCGTTCGCCTCGATCGCGACCCGTTCGCCTTCCGGCAGGTTCTCGACGGTCGATCGCGGCCGGCCGCAGAGGAGGCTCTTGGCGACGCCGATACACGGCGCGTCCAGCACGACGCCCATGTGCGTCGCGATCCCCGCCTGCCGGAAGTGGATGCGGCCGCTGCCGTCGAACAGCAGCAGCTCGGGATCGACGGACAGCGCTTCGAGCGCGGCGAGGATCGGGCGGCCCTCGCGGAAGGAGAGCAGCCCTGGGATGTACGGGATTTCGAGGGGCGTCACCGCGTAGGTGCGTTCGATCACCTCACCGCCCTGCATCGCGACGACGGCGCTGAGCGCGCGGTCCTGGTCGCCCTCCTCGTTTTGCAGGAACGACTGGTCGACCCCGACCACGATCGGTGGCTCCTCCTCGCTCGCGGCCGACGCCAGCGGGTTCGAGAGGCGATCGGGGTCGATCGCGTGATCGTCGGTGAACACGGCGGTCTCGGCGATCTCGCGCTGGAGATCCTCCATCTCCTCGCGCGAGAGTCCGGCGTCGGGGACGAGGTCCGGTCGAACGGGTTCCATCGATGGTGTGCGTAGCAGGCCCGAGAAAATCAGTGTCCGGGTTCTCCCGATCGGCGTTCGAGTGTAGCGACTTCCGTAAGCGAGTATCTGATACTGAAAACACCACGAAAGCCCCACCCGCGATGGCTTACGCGCCAGACGGTACGGGCGGGGCTTTCGTGGTGATCTCGATCGGCGTGTGAGAAGCGGACCGATCGAAGGGATCAGAACCGGCCGCGACCGGGACCGCCGGGGCCGCCAGGGCCGCCCGGACCGCCCGGGCCGCCACCGCCGAGTTGGAACTGATTCGGGGCGCGGACGTTCTGCGTGCGCTTGACGTACTCGCCGTAGCCCAGTCCGATCACAAGGCCGATCAGGTGTGCGCCGTGAGCAATATTGCCGCCGCCACCGGTGCTGAGGAAGAATACACTGAACACCGCGTATCCGCCGGCGAGTACCCAGATCGGAACGGGGAGAATAAAGTATAGGTACACTTTGAGGTTCGGGTTCAGGATCGTGAGTACGCCCATGATCGCGAGCGCTGCACCGCTGGCTCCGACGACGCCCGGCGTAAACGGAGTTATCGTACTGGCCTGTAATATCTGGATGGTGATTTGGCCGAGACCGGCGAGCGCACCGCTAACGAGAAAGAGGATAGCGAAATCTCGCGACCCGACGTACCGCTCGACGAGCGGTCCGAAGAAGAATATCACGATGCTGTTTCCGACGATGTGGTAGAAGCCGCCGTGTGCAAAGATCGAGGTAAACCACGTCCAGACGTACTCTGGATAGTAGGGCCGCAAGACGAACAGGGTTTGCATTAACTCCGAATTGATGGAGCCAATGATGATTTGGAGTCCAAATGTGAGCCACATCAGCGCGAGGAACGTGTACGTCATGTTCCCGCGGAAGTACCCCAGCGGGCCGCCGGGACCGGTGTCGATCGGGAGCCTGTCCGAGAGACTCTTCGATCGCGACGTGCTCCCTCCGTTCACGGAATCGTCGAACCCGCTGTCGAAGACGCCCTTGGGGTCGTTCCAGTTATTGAGCGCGGAGCAATCGTGATTCTCCGGCAGGCGGTGCTCCGCGCAGTAGGTCCCGCCGCAATGCCGACAGTTGTACGGCATGCTTTCGTTTTTCCCACACACGTCACACGTGGCCATTGCATGGGGGTATGCATGGCACAGCTAAGGGATTTGGGGTTTACACCGGGCGATGCCGGGTTCGACGGGGCGAATCGGGCCGATCGTCGGGACGAATCGGGCGATAGCGACCGGCTGAGCCGAACCGATCGCGGGGTGAACCGAACCGATCGTCGGAACGGGGCGGATCCCCGAATCGACGGACGTTTTTTGACGATTCGGCCCGCAGTTCGTGGTGTGCAACCGTACGAGCGCAAGCAACTGCTCGAGCGCGTCGATCGCGAGGGCGCGACCGTCGGCGCGGACATCCCGAAGACGATCGCGGTGCAGGGGGAGGAGATCGACCTCCGGCAGTTCGTCTTCGAGATCAAGCGCCGCGAGACGGTCCCGCCCGGCGAGCGCGACCGCGTCGAGCAGGCCAAACGGAACCTGCGGCGCGAGCGGCTCGAGCGCCTCGAACTGATCGAGGAGGGCGACATCACCCGCGAGGAGGGCGAGGAACTCGCCCGGAGCATCATCGGGATCGATCGGGCCCTGAACGCGCTCCAGAGCCTCGGCCCGACTGACCTCGAGCGCGAGCAGAAAGCCAACCAGGCCGCCGACACCAAACGCTGGATGTCGTTCCTGAAGCAGGCGCTGGGCCGCGACGACAGCGCGAGCGCGCGGAGGGGTCCCTGATGGCGACGAACGCCGAGATCGCCGGCCGGTTCGAGGAGTTCGCCGACCTGCTGGAGGCGAACGACGTCGAGTACAAACCCCGCGCGTACCGCCGTGCGGCCGACAACATCCGCGCCCACCCGTCGCCGATCGCCGACTACGTCGACGCCGACGACCGCGAGTCGATCGAGGAGATCGATGGCGTCGGCGACGCGATCGCCTCGAAGGTCGCCGAGTACGTCGAGACCGGCGAGATCGAGGAACTGGAGGAGCTGCGCGAGGAGCTGCCGATCGACGTCGCGGACATCACCCGGATCGAAGGCGTCGGTCCCAAGACGGCCGGAACGCTCTATCGCGAGCTAGGGGTCGAGACGCTCGACGATCTGGAGGAAGCCGCCGAAGCGGGACGGATTCAGGAGGTTTCGGGCTTCGGCCCGAAGACCGAGCAGAACATCCTCGACAACCTCGAGTTCGCCCGATCGGTCGGGCAGCGCCAACTGCTCGGCGAGGCGCGGCCGCTCGCCGACGACGTGCTCGCCTTCCTCGAGTCGGTCGACGCCGTCGAGCGCTGCGAAGTGGCAGGCTCGATCCGCCGGTGGCGCGAGACGATCGGCGACGTGGACGTACTCGCCGCGACCGACGCCGGCGAGGACGTGATCGACGCGTTCGTGAACTGGGACTCGGTCGACAGTGAGATCGAGTCGGGACCGGAGAAGGCGAGCGTCCGGATCGGCGAGATCCGAGTCGACCTGCGCGTGGTCGTCCCGGCGGAGTTCGGCTCCGCGCTCCAGTACTTCACGGGCGGCAAGGACCACAACGTCGCCCTGCGCAACTACGCGATCGATCGGGGGATGAAGCTGAACGAGTACGGCGCCTTCGACGTTTCGGGCGTCGAGGACCACGAAGCCGGCCAGCGCGTCGGCGAACGCGTTGCCGGCGAGACCGAGAAAGGCATGTACGAGGCGCTGGGCCTCGAGTGGATGCCGCCGGAACTGCGCACGGACTCCGGCGAGATCGCCGCCGCGGCGGCCGGCGAGTTACCCGACCTGCTCGCCCGGGACGACATCCGCGGCGACCTCCACGCTCACACCGGCTGGTCGGACGGGAACAACACGATCTCCGAGATGGTCGAGGCCGCCGAGGCGCGCGGCTACGACTACCTCGCGATCGCCGATCACGCGGAGGGGCCGGGCGTCGTCGGCGGTATGGGGCTCTCCGACACGCAGATCCTAGAACAGGTCGAGGCGATCCGCGAGGTCGACGCCGCAGCCGGCATCGAGGTCTTCGCCGGTATCGAAGCGAACGTCGACGCCGCTGGGGAGATCGGCCTCTCCGACGAGGTGATCGACGCGCTCGACGTGATCGTCGCCTCGCCCCACAGCGCGCTCGATCAGGGCTCCGATCGAGCGACCGAGCGACTGATCCGCGCCGTGGAGAACCCCGCTGTGGACGTTCTCGGCCACCCCAGCGGCCGGTTGCTCAACGAGCGATCGGGCCTGGAGTTCGACGCGTCCGCGCTCGGCGAGGCCGCCGCCGACTCGGGGACCGCACTCGAGGTCAACAGCAACCCGCACCGACTCGACCTCTGGGGCAGCGCCGTCAAGGCGGCGATCGAAGCCGGCGCGACGATCGCGATCGACACCGACGCGCACACGACCTCGACGCTTGAGTACATGCGCTGGGGCGTCCACACGGCGCGTCGCGGCTGGGCGGAACCCGCCGACGTGATCAACGCCTGGGAGGTCGACGAGTTGCGCGATTTCCTGCACTGACTCGATCGCCGCCCGTCTCCGATCGTCTTCGACCACCTCATCGGCTCACGATTCACCATGCAACTTCTCCTCGACGTCATGTGCGGCGGCCTCGACGCCTACCTGCGGATGTGCGGTCACGATACGGTCTACGCCGGCGATCGGGGTCTCGAAGCCGACGACGACCTGCTCGCGGTCGCCCGCGACGAGGGCCGGGTGGTGATCACCCGCGACGTCGAACTCGCGGGCCGGCCCGACGACGCAATCCTGCTCGAATCCCGCGAGGTTGAGGGGCAACTTCGAGAACTCGCGGACGCGGGAATCGACCTCGCGCTGGCGACCGAACCCGAGTTCTGCGGTCGCTGTAACGGCCCGCTCGATCGGGTTCCAGAGACCGCACCGACGCCCGAGTACGCGCCGGACTCCGCGTCGATCGACGTCTGGCGGTGTATCGAGTGCGGCCAGCACTTCTGGCGCGGGAGTCACTGGGATCGCGTGGCGCGAACGCTGTCTCGAATCGACGACGGCTCGAACCGGTGACGACCGGACACTATCGGCATGATCCGACCGGAACGTCTTCCGTATCGACGGTGATGACAGAGACATGCCAGAGGATACCGATCGCCTCGACGAGGCCGGCAAACAGGCGGCGTACATCACCAACGAGTGGAGCGACGACCCCGCAATCATGCAGACGCAGGCGCTGTGCTACGTCGGGTTACAACTCGAACGCATCGCGGACGCGCTGGAGGATCAGTAGCCGATCGCACCGCCGAACTCAGTAGACGCCCGCGTCGTCGAACCGGCCGTCGTAGGCGATGTGCTGGGGGTGGGTCGCCTCCATCCCCGAGAGAAAGAACCGATCGACCTTCTGCCAGGTGTTCTCGTAGCCGAGGTGGGCGAGTTCGGCCGCCGTCGTCCGGACCCGTCGCCAGCCGTTCTTGTAGACGACGCGGCGAGGGACGCCGTCGGTCAGGGCCTCCACGAGGTCGGCTTCGGTTTCGAACCGCTCCTCGAACGCCGTGTAGGCGGCCCCGATCGAACTCGGGAGGTGCGCGTACGACGACGTAAACGGCGGCGCCGACAGTCGATCGGCGATCTCGCGGGCGCGGCGATTGTGTATCGGCAGGTGTTTCGGGTTGAAGATCTCGATCGCGTCGATCGCGTCCGCGTACCGGTGGAGGTCCGCCTCGGTGAGGCTCACGTTAGCGAACTCCGGGTGCGGCGCGAGGACCGTCGCGCCCTGGCGCTCGAACTCGGCCATCGCCGCCTCCAGCGAGATGAAGTCCGGGATGGGATCGTCGAGTCCGAGTGCGAGGACGTGTTTTCGATCGCTCCACGGCCCGGTGAACACCTCCCGGGCGGGAACGACCAACAGGTCGTCGCTCGAGTAGGCCGCCGCGCGCTCGCGGATCTCGGGCAGGCGTGTAAAGTGCGGTGCGTAGACGATCGCGTCGAGCCCGGCACGCTTCGCGCGTTCGACGATCCGGTCGTCGAGCACCTTCACGTGACAGTCGACTCGAAACTCCCCTCCATCACTCACGAGTATCGTCATCTTTCGAGAGTACCGAGTTATGGATTCTGATTCGGCGGCCGTCCGCGATCGGACGATCGCAATCCGGCGCTCGGTTCCGACGAATCGGTCGAACCCATCGTCGGGGCGATCGAAGCCGACTCCGGACGGTCAGCGATCCGGACGTCTCTGCGTCGTACTTGAAGAACGAATACGACGGGACGGAAATCGTCTGTCGAGCGATCTAACGGACGCTCTCGGCGCCGGACGGCCGTTTCGATCGAGTGCTCGCAGCCGAGCTGCAGGTGTGAATTCGGGCCGACGAAGCGGTATCAGTCGCGTGTCATCACTGACCACTGAAACGACGAAAAGACCAAGAGGTCAGCCCGTCGACTACCGAGAGAATGGCCTGGCAATGTGGCATCGGCGGCTGCGGTTCGGTGTTCGAGGACGTCGAGTCGGCGGTGGTCCATCAGGCGACCGAACACGAACGCCGCGAGTGCAAAGTCTGCGGAACCATCGTTCCGGACGGCTACCTCGCGATCCGCCACACCTTCACCGAACACAGTCGTGCCGAATACGTCCGCGCCTACGGTGCCAGCTCCGAAGCGGTGCGAGAGCGCGAGGAACTCCTCGACGAGATCAACGAGGTCGCCGACCTGCAGGCGATCGCGAACGAACTGAAGCGGTAGTCCGTTTCGATCGGCGGACCCGAACGGGGAACGGGGCTCATCGAGGGAGTCGTGCGGCTACGGATACGAACCGCTTTGCGGGCGCGTTGCGCCTCGAGTCCCCTCGCTTCGCGAGGCTGTCGCTTCTCGAAAAATTCGGGTCAAAACGACCTCGGCAGGGGTAGCGAGCGCCGAGTGAACCGACTCGCTATCGCTCGTCGGAATCGAGCACGCGAATCTGATCGCCTCGCACCGTCACCGGAATCGGAACCGTCGCCTCGTACAGTTCGACCGTCACCTGATCCTTGCCCTCGTCGATGCGCTGAACCTGCGCCTTCTCGCCTTTGAACGGGCCAGCGATGAGCTCCACGATGTCGCCCTCGGCGATCCCCTCGACGTCCGGCTTCGGCGAGAGGAAGTGCTCGACCTCGGAGATGTCGGACTGGCCGGGGACGATGCTCCGCGCGTGCGGGATGTCCTCGAGGACGCGCTCGAGGACGGCGTTGCCGTCCGCTTCGACCATCACGTAGGAGGTCAGCGAGTCGGGGGCGAGCGCGGCGTGGATCTCCGACTCCTCGCGATTGATGATCATATCGGCGACGGTGCGCTCCTGGCTGGCCGTGGTCTTGACTGCGTAGATGCCCATCAGGCACCACCGGGGAGATACAGCATGACGGCGCCGATGAGGAACCCGATGAAGCCGACGAGTACGATCCCTGCGCCGGCGATCTTCGACACCTGGAGGAACTCCTCGGTCGTGGGTGTCGTCGCCATTTTCAACACCCGAACGTACGAGGTGAGGTCGTACGGAACGTCCATATCTACCCTTTTACAACGGAGGGTCTTTTATCTGTCTTTCGTCTCCGCCGATCGATCGCCGGCGACGTTGCACTCGACGGCCCGCCCGACAAACCCCTCGACGACGAACTCCGGCCGTCATGGCCGAAGACGATACCGACAGAGCCGACGAGTACGAGGCGGAACGAGAAGCCGAAATCGAGGACGAACTCGAGCGCATCGATCGGGATCCCGACGAGGTCGACGACGGCGACGACAACCTCGGAACCCAGAACGCACCCCGCGAGGACGAAGAAGAGATAGACGACCTCGAAGATGCAGAGGAGGACCTGAACGAACGCGCGGAGTGAGTCGGCGGCGAGGGTGGAGATCAGCGACGAGGGGCCGGGTCCTGCGAACGAGTGGCGGCCCCGCGGCGCGGTCGATCGCGACTACGGCAGTTCGGTCTCCGGTCGGGCTTCGAGAGTGAGTTCGACCGTCCGGCGCTCGCCGTCCCGGATGACCTCGACGTCGATGGTCTCCCCGGGCGAGGTTTCGAGTGCGAGGACCGACGACAGCCGATCCTGATTCGAGATCTCGTGATCGCCGATGCTGATGATCACGTCGCCGCCGGTCGGGACGGGTTGGCCGTCGACGACCTCCTCGCCGTCGGCCGGTTCGAGCACGCCATCGGCGGGAGAATCCGGAACGACTTCGGTGACGAGCACGCCCCGCGGGCGCTCGAGGTCGTTTACCTCGGCGACCAGCGGCCCGACAGGCAGGACTCCGACGCCCATGTACGCGTGTTCGTACTCGCCGTTCTCGATCAGCGACGGAACGACGCGCTCGGCGAGCGCCGCGGAGATGGCGAACCCGATCGCCTGGCCGGCGCCGGCGAAGACGACGCCGAGGACGTTCCCGTCGAGGTCGACCAACGGCCCGCCGCTATTGCCCGGATTGACGGGCGCATCGGTCTGGATCGCCGCCGGGATCGAGAAGCCGGTCGGACTCGGAAGCGAGCGATCGACGCCGCTGACGATCCCCTGGGAGATCGACGCGTCGAGTCCGAGCGGGTTCCCCAGCGCGACCACCTCCTCTCCGATCACCGGACCGTCGTCGGCGAACGAGAGGCCGTCGACGATGTCCGGGAGGTCGTCGACCGAGAGCACGGCGAGGTCGCTGTGGATGTCCGTGCCGACGATCGAGGCCGTCCGCCACTGTTCGTCGCGAAACTGAACTTCGACTTCGCTCGCGCCGCTGACGACGTGATTGTTGGTTACCAAGTATCCCTCGTCCGCGTCGATCACGAATCCCGATCCGAGTCCGCCGGGGGACTGGGGGCCGCCACCGAACACTCTTATGAGGACGACGTCGTCGATGGCCTCCTCGTAGACCGCCGTGTACTCCCTCCCTCCTTCGCCTTCTGCGCCGTCTTGCTGATCCTGGACTCGTCGCGTCGCAGCGGTCCGGTCCGCTTCCCGCTGAGCGGCCCCGACAGCTGCCGCGGAACTGCCGGTCACGAGCGCACTACCGATCCCGCCGAACGCGCGGAGTACCCCGCGCCGTCCGAGTGTGTCTCGGGTCACGCTGAGACTCACCCCGACGACCCCAATAAAACATTCACCGGCGAATCGCCCCGAACCCGCCGAGAGGGGTGGAAGCGAGATCGGCTGCCGGCCGTCCCGCAACCGCCGCGTCGACGATCGACGCGGTTGCTCACCCGGTTCGAGTCCGAGAGGAGAAGTAGAGATCGTCCCGGCGCGTCGTCGATCGCCCTCGGTAGGGCGGGCTCGATCGAGCGGTCGATCAGGCTTCGTCGAAGAGGTCGTCGCCGTCGACCATGTGCTCTTCGACGGCGTCGAGGTCGAGCGTGAGGCCGAGTCCGGGTTCCTCGGGGATCTCGATGTACCCGTCTTCGATGACGTCCTCCTCGACTAAGTCCTCCCACCAGCCCAGTTCGTAGCTGTGGTACTCGACGGCCAGCGAGTTCGGAATCGCCGCGCCCACGTGGGCGCTTGCGACCGTCGCGACCGGCGAGGAGACGTTGTGCATCGCCACCGGCACGTAGTACTGGTTGGCGACGTCGGCGATCTTGCGGGTCTCGCGCATGCCGCCGACCTTGGGCAAGTCCGGCGCGATGATGTCGACCGCCTGGTTCTCGATCAGGCGCCGCTCCTCGGTGACGCGGTAGCGGTTCTCGCCGACGGTGATCGGCGTCGTCGTCGACTTCGTCACTTCCTCCTGGACTTCGAGATTCTCCGGCGGGACGGGGTCTTCGAGCCACCAGACGTCGTAGTCCTCGATCGCGGCGGCGAGGCGCTTCGCGCTGCCGCCGGAGAACGTCCAGTGGCAGTCGAAGGCGACGTCGGCGCGGTCCTTGACGCGCTCGGTGACCTTCTCGACGATCTCAGCCTTGTGGCGGATCTCGCCGGGGCGGAGGTGGCGGTTCGCGCGGTCCTTCTCGAAGCCCGAGGGGACGTCGAGGTCGAACTTCAGCGCGTCGTAGCCGAGCTCCTCGACGACGCGCTCGGCCTCGTCGGCGCAGGCCTCGGGATCGGCCTCCTCCTCGGTGTGGCAGTCGCAGTAGACGCGCATGCGGTCGCGGTACTTGCCGCCGAGCAGCTGGTAGGCCGGCACGTCGAGGATCTTGCCCGCGAGGTCGTGCAGGGCGATCTCGATGCCCGAGATGGCGGTGACGGTGACGCCCTCGATGCTCCCCTCGCCGGACATCTTCTGGATCAGGTGCTCGTAGAGGCGATCGATGTCGAGCGGGTTCTCTCCGATAACGAACGGTTTCATCCGCTCGATCAGTTCGGGAACCCCCGCGCCCCAGTAGGCCTCGCCGGTGCCGACGATGCCGGCGTCGGTGTAGACGCGGACGAGCGTCCACGGGAAGTTCCCGTCGACCATCGTCGTCTGGACGTCCGTGATCTCGGCGTCGCGGCCGCCGCCTCGTTTGGCCGTAACTCCCATCGTGTCCGCGGAGAGGTCCCGCATGGTGTACTCCGCGTTCGGGTCGTGCAGTTGCGAATAATCGACTCCCATGGCCCAAATAGTTACTCGAAAGCTGGTAATAGTTTCTATCTCGACGGCCAACGACGGGGCGAAAACGGCGATCAGTGGCCCTACACGTCTCGAAAATATAAACCCCAGGTGGGTCGGCTCAGGCCGACGCGAACTCGATCGCGGTCTTGATGACGTCGTCGTCGGTTTCGAAGGCGGTCTCGAACTCGTCGAGCCCGTACACTCCGGTGACCAGATCGTCGGTGAACGAGCGCGGAAGTTGACTGAGCGTATCGACGGCGGCCTCGAAGTGGCCGCGGTGGGAGTTCACCGTGCCGAGGAGCGCCTTGTTGTGGAGCACCAGCTCTCGGTGGAGCCGCCCGCCGTCGACGTCGAACTCCCAGGGTCCCGGAACGCCCAGCAGGACGCCGACGCCGTTCGGCGCGAGCGCCTCGATCGTTTCGAAGGCGTGTTTCGCGTACCCCGTCGCCTCGTAGACGACGTCGACGGCCTCGTACTCGTCGGGAATCTCGGAGACCGGCGTCTCCCGGGAGTCGACGTACGTCGCACCGAGCGACTCGATGATGTCGATCGACGGATCGGGCCGGTCGCGCCGCCCCAAACAGTAGGTTCGATCGATCTCGAGGACGTCCTCGAACATCGCGAGCGTCAGCAGGCCGAGCGAGCCGTTGCCGAGGACGAGCGCCGACTCGGGCGACCACTCGAAGGCCGATCGGGAGGCGGCGGCGTGGTCGATGGCTTTCTCGCTGATGCTGATCGGCTCGACGAGGAATCCGAGCGCGGCGAGGTCGTCGGGAACGGAGACGAGAAACTCGGCCGGGCTGGTGAAATACTCGGCCATGAAGCCGTGGTCGCCGACGATACCGCGCTCGACGTACTCGCCTTCGGGAGCCATGTCGGGTTCGCCCCGTTCGAAGTACTCGTTGGTCCCGTTCGGCGCCCGTCGGACGGTGGGAACGACGCACTGTCCTTGCTCGAGGTCGGTCCCGTTCGGGTCTTCGACGACGCCAACGGCCTCGTGGCCGAGGATCAACCGGTCTTCGCCGTCGGGAAGACCGCCGTGGTGGCCCGCGATGACTTCGTGGTCCGTTCCGTCGACGCCCACGCGGAGCGTCCGGACGAGCGCCTCGCCCGGCCCGGGTTCGGGTCGGGGTATCTCGACGAGGTCGGGTGTTCCAGCTCCCGGTTCGACTGCGATTGCTTTCATACCTCTAGCATGGCGGGCCGATGCTAAAAGATTTATCCAATACGTAGTAAACATTCGAACAGTGTGCGATGGTCGCCGACGCGGGGCCGCTCCCGCCTGATCTCCGCGCCTCGGACGGAAACGGTCCGGCGATTCGGCTCCCCGACGCGCGTTCGACCTCGCACGACCGGGATCTCCGTCGACCGTCGGCTCCGCTCGATCGTCATTCCCACACGACAGTTCAGGATTCTCGTCTTTCAGCGCGATCGTGACAGCGATATTAGGGGGAGGACGTGATAGCACGCGTCATGCGGAGACGGGGGTATCTCCTCGCCGGGGGGAGCGTCGCAGCGACGATCACGGGCGCCGTCGCGTCGATCAGACGGCATCTCGCGGAGAAAACGACCGCCGTCTTTCAGGACGACGATACCGTCGCCGTACGGATCGTCGAGACGAACGCACCGGTCGACGCCGGAGCGCTGCTCGAGGTCGCGATCGAAGTCGAAAACAGGGGCTCCGCGGCGATTCGGCCGGACATCGAGTGCTTCTTCGACGGCGAGCAGCGATCGACCGTCAGGACGACGATCGATCCCGGCGAGACGAAAGTCCTCGACGACTTCTCGTTCTACACCGTTCCGACCGGCCGCGACGACGCCGTAACGGTGCGGTTCGAAACCGAGGACGACGCGGCCGAGCGAACCGTCGACGTGCTCGCGATTCCGGACCTCGATCCGGCCCAGACGAGCCCCGACAGGGAGCTAACGGTGCAGCCCGGAACGTCGGTACTGTTCGAAGTCGAATCCGAGGTGCTCGGCGAGTACGGCGGCGGAACGCGGTGGTTCGTCGACGGTGAGTTCGACGGACAGTCGATAGGTCCCTGGTATAGCGCGTACTACGGCCACCGGGGCGCGGATCACTGGCGGACGTCGTTCGAGTCGACGGGCACCTACGAGGTGGCCGCGGCCATCGGCGGCGAGGACGAAACGTACCGCGCGACGTGGACGGTCCGCGTGACGGAGTCCGGGACCCAAGGGCCGGTCGTCGCGGGCCGCGAGCCGAGCGAGGAGGCGATCGAGGCGGTCCGCGGCGAGCCGATCGAACTCGCGCTGGAGATGGCCCATCCGGACGGGGGCCTCGATCGAGTCGTCTGGTGGCTCGGACACGCGGACGCCGTGCTCGGAGAAAGCGAGGTGAGCGGCTCCAAGGACACCGCGACCCTGGAGCTCGATCACCACTGTCACGGCTGCCCGATCGTCACCTGGGTGATCGACGAGAACGGGGCCGTGACGTCCGAATCCCCGTGGATAATCGAGTCGGTCGTCGACGACCCCGACGGCGAGGTCGACGTGACGATCGTAGAGACGAACGACCCGGTCGACACCGGCGCCGTCCTCGAAGTGACCGCCGAACTCGAAAACGGCACCGCGTCCGCCCTCGAGCGAGAGGTCGACCTCGTCGTCGGCCACGACCCGGAACTGGTCGACAGTCGATCGGTGACCGTCGAGAGCGGCGCGAGCGAATCGATCCTACTGGAGTTTGCGACGGCTGTGGTCCGACGAACGCAGACGTTCCCTGCCCGAGTCGAGACCGAGGACGCCGCCGACGAGGTGGCGGTCGAAGTGATCGGAACGGAAGACGACGATGCGGAGCCGAGCGCGGAACTGGCCGTCGCCGACCAGAAGGGCGACGGCGAGACCCTGCTCGTCGAGCGCGCGACGGCCGACGTCGAATTCTCCGTCGAGGCGGAGTACGGCGGTGCGAAGATCGAAACCGACGCGTTTGACGCCAGGGAGATCGTCGAACCGGCCGAGATCGAACTCGATCCACCGGTCGCGGACGACACCTCGATCGAAGTGCGCGTTCTGGCGGCGGAGACCGGCGACGAACTCGCGGCCGAGACGATCGCGTACGCCGCCGACGCGCCCGAACCGTCGTTCGAAATTTCGAGCGTCGAGACGGCCGACGAAGTCACCGCCGGCGACTCGATCGACGTGACGGTCGAGATCGAGATCGTCGGCGGGAGCGCTGGCGAAACGGACGTCCGGTTGGATATCGGCGATCGGGAGAGCGTCGACAGTGAGTCGGTTTCGATCGCCGCCGGTCGGACCGGCGCGGTCACCCTGACGTACTCGACGACGGCGGAAGACGTCGGCGACGTCCTCGTCACGGCGAGCACGCCGGACGACTCGACCAGCGTCGTGGTCTCGGTGCTCGAACCGGACGAATCCGAAAGGGACGCCGCCGAGAGAGACGATTCGTCCGGTGACGGTTCTGACGAGGGCGATTCTGGCGGCGACGATTCCGACGGAGGTGACTCCGACGGCGCCAGTTCCGACGAGGGCGATTCTGACGGAGAGCGTACCGACGGAGACGGAGCCAGTGGGGCCGATTCTACTTCCGACGGCTCGGGCTCGAACGGTTCGGAGTCGGACGAATCGGATTCTGACGCTGCGGCGTCCGGCGGTTCGGAGTCGGGATCGGACGGAACGGACGGCGCCGAGTCGGGATCCGCGGCCGGCGACGCAGACGAGTCGGGGTCCAGCGCCGAAACCGCGGAGTGACCGCCGTCACTCGTCGAGTCGGCGAACGGTGATCGACTCGGCTCCGAAGTCCTCGAGGAACGCGCCGCTCCCGCCGACGGCATACCGATCGCCGTCGATCTCGATCGAGAAGGCGTTCTCGATCGGGTGCGTCGAGGTCACGGGACGGACGAGGCTCTGGTGGACGTCGACGATTTCGCCGGTGAGCGTCGCGGGCTCGTCGTCCTCGACGAGCGGCGAACCGGTGACGGTCGCCTCGAGCCGGGCGCCGCCGGACCGGTGAAGGGCGATCTGGAAGACGGCGTGTCGGAACCCCTCGTACGTCTGCGGTAACTCGCCGGGGGCTTTGACGTACCGCTCTTCGGCCATCGGCCAGTAGTTCGCGAGGAACGACCCCGCGAGCACGGGCGCGAGTTGCTCCTGGGAGATCGAGACCGCCCTGGTGTCGCTCGTCGAACTCGCGAGCATCTGGCCGGGTGCGAGCAGGCCGTGGTGCCGATCGACGGTCAGCATCGTCGGGACGAGCGCCTCCCAGGTTCGGACGGCGCTCGCGATTCCGGAGAGAGACGCGACGTCCTGGCTCCGCGTCTCGGTGCCCCCGAGCAGGAGGAGAACGAGCACGCCGCGGTCCACCGTTTCTTTGAGTGTCGACCGAACGCGGGGGAGCACGTCCGCTGGCACCGAGAGCAACACCTCGGTCCGAGCGTTCGAGAGCAGCGTCTCGATCCGTTTCAGGACCGTCTGCCGCGATTTGATCACTTCGAACTGCTCGCCGGTGCGATCGGTGGTCGTGTACCGCGATCGGAGTTCCGGCTCAATCCGCTCGACGCTGTCCGTGAGTTTCTCGACGACGGTCTCCGGATCGACGGGCCGGATTACCGTCGGGACGGCGTGATCGTCGACCTGGACGAACCCTCGCTTTTCGAGCCCCTCACTGATGCTGTAGACGTACCGCTTCGAAACGTCCGCCGCGTCGGCGATCGCACTGGCCTTCGATTCGCCGTGTTCGAGGATCGCGAGATAGGTATCGATTTCCTTGGCCGAGAGACCGAACCCCTCGAGGAGCCCGGCGAGGTCGTCCACATCCATGAATATCTAGTATATCACGAATTTCCGACCATCGTTAAAGATTCCCACTACGGCGACTCCGCGCCGAACCGGACCGCCGCCCGATCGACATCCGAATCAAGTGTTCGCGGGGCCGACTCGCGCCGGCCCCCCGGAGAATGCCGATCGACTGGCTGCGCCGAAACTAGGCCGTTCAGTCTCCGGTCTCGTACGTATCGTACTCGGTTCGGCTTACTCTCCGGCGTCGATCGCGGCGAACCAGCCCCGAAACGTGAGCAGGTACGAGGCGACGGGTGCGAGCACCACCAGCGGAACGGCGTACGAGAGCATCGTGAACGGATCGGGCGGAGCCGCGATCGTCGCGGCCATCACCGCGAGTACGGACAGCATCAGCGTTGTGTGCAGAAACCGCCGGGCTGCTCGGGACTCCATGTGCGAACGTGTTCGACGATCGAAATAATCTTTCCGCCCGATCGCTTCGGTCACGCGTCGAGCGAGCCCGCTCCGGGGGCTCTGCATCAGCGGGAGAACGACAAATTCCGAGCCCGCGGCTCCGCGATCGGCGTTACGGGTTCACCGCTGAGAGCACCTCGTCGGGCGCGGCGTCGAAGCCGCCCGCCTGTGCCACCCGTTCCGAGCCACCGCCGCCGCCGCCGAACTGGTCGGTCACGTCCGTGACCACCGCTGCCGCGGACACCGATCCGTTCGTCGCGACGACCGCGTACGGGGAGTCGCCGGCGCCGACGAGCACAACGACATCGGCGACCTCGCCGACCACTTCCCTCGCGACCTCGCTGGCCTCGTTCGAGTCGACGTCCTCGACCGTCGTCGCGATCCACTCGCACCCGCCGCGATCGAACGGCGTCTCCCCGGCGAGGCGCGTCTCGACGAGTTCCCGTCGAAGCGTCCGGACCTCTCGCGCGAGGCCGTCGCGCTCGTCGGCGAGCCGATCGAGTTCGTCGGGGACGTCTTCGACGGCGACGCCCAGCGCGCGCTTCGCGCCGTAGGCGGTCCGCTTCTCGACCGTGCGCCGACCGATCGCCCGCGGCCCGACGGCGAGTTCGACGCGCGTCACCCCCTCACCGGGGTTCGATCGGTCGAGGACCGTCACGGGGCCGATTTCGCGCGTGTTCCGGACGTGGGTCCCACCGCAGGCCGCGACGTCCCACGGCTCGCCCGCGCTGCCGTTGACTGCCCCGTTCGGGCGACCGCCGTTTCCGTTGTCGTCTCCACTTCCGATCGTGACGATCCGGACACGCCCCTTCCGGAACGCGCCCTCCTCGGTCGCCTCGTTGAACGCGATCCCGTCGCGTTCGCGCGCCTCCGCGACGGGAACGTCCTCCCACGAAACGGGGCGAGACTCCCAGACGGCCCGGTTGACCAGTTCGTTCAGTTCGATCAGCGTCTCGTCGTCGATCGGCGTGCTTGTCTCCAGGTCGACCCGAACCTTCTCGTCGCTGATGTCGAACCCGCCGTAGCCGAGGTCGTCGAGGAGGCGTCTGCCAGCGCCGTAGAGGACGTGGCTGGCGGTGTGGGCGCGCATGCAGTACATCCGGAACGACCAGTCGATCGAACACAGCACGCGCTGACCAGTCGCGAACGACGGCTCCGCGGCTAAGACGTGCACCTGCTCACCGTCGGCGTACCGGACGCCTTCGACCGCGACGTCGCCGATGGTTCCGCGGTCGGCCGGCTGGCCGCCGCTCTCGCCGTAGAAGTAGCTCGTCTCGAGCCAGACCTGTCGGCCGTCGATGGACGTCACTTCCGTCTCGAATCGCGTGGTGTACGGCTCCGCCGCCGCCCGTTGCCCGCTCATCGGTCGTACTCCGTGACGCGGTACCAAAAGTCTGCTCGCCGATAGACCGCGATCGATCGCCGTTTCGCGCGCTCGACCCCCGTCGCGCCCGATCGGAACCGATCGTTATTCGGCGAGTCGGACGTCGAGGCGGTCTTCGAGCGCGTCGATCAGGCCGCCGCCGATGCCGGCCTGCGTCGCGCGGCCCTGTTCTACGGCGAGGATGTCCTTCTCGCGGGCGCCGAGTTCCTCGGCGAGCTCCTCGCGCTGGAGGGCGGCCTCCTGACGGGCTTCGACGAGGGCTTGACCGTAGTCGGAGACGAGATACGGCAGGGGGTCATCGTCGTAGTTGGTTCCTTCTTTCTCCCAGTGTTCCGAGTCGCCGTCCCAGACTGGGTTCGCCTTCGCGACGTTCCGGGCGGCCTTCTTCTTTCGGCTCTGTTCGTCTCGAGAGCCGTCGGACCCCGTGCTCGAGCCCTGAGAGCCCTGCGACCCCTGCGAGCCGCGCCGTTGCTGTCGCCGCTTTCGACTGTCGTCGTGGGGCGCGCAATCGGGGCAGACCTCGAGCTCGGCGCCGGCGACTTCCGCGCGCCGGAGCGAGTTGCTTTCGGCACCACAGAGTTCGCAGTTCGTCCCGCCGCCGCCGGCGGACGAACCGGTCGAATATTTAGCCATGGTAGACTTTGGCAACTGCCGCATTTCAAATCTCCGCTTGGACGGAGCCGTGAGACGTCCGCGCAGACGCGGGCTCAGCGGAGCCGACCGTGTTCGCCCGGCCACCGATCGGGACCGAAGGCGGCGCGAGTCGTCGCACCGAACAGCCGTCGAAATCGGCAGCGTGTGCGTTGGTACGACCACGCAGAATCGAGTGAGATCGTGATGTATTTAAGGGGGCACCACCCACGTTCAGTTGCAGTCGGCGAGAAGCCGACGACAAAAACGCACGCGAGCGTGGGTAGCCAAGCCAGGCCAACGGCGCAGCGTTGAGGGCGCTGTCCCGTAGGGGTCCGCCGGTTCAAATCCGGTCCCACGCATCGCAAACGCGGGCTTCGCCCGCAAAACGCGAGGCGGCTCCGCCGCCGAGCGAGACGATGCAGGTGATTTCCCTTCGTGGACATCACCCACGCACAATTCCTTTCGACGCTACTTCCGAACAGCGGCCGGTCTCGAACCCGGAACTCCGGGTCGATCCGTCGATGAGCGGCGGCATCGCCGTTCTCGACCGTGGATCCGCCGCGCGGAGCGATCGACTCGATCGACGGTCGCGCGGATCGAACCACACCGATTACCGCCCCGGGGTGGGCGTACGCGCCCGAACTCGTGACGATGTCGCTCTCCTACCTCGCCGCGCGTCGCGAAATCGCCACGTGGTCCTTCGACGGCTCGGACCCCGCAACGCTCCAGCGGCAACTCGAGGCCGTCCAACAGTCGGTCGGCCCTGCATCGTTCGTCATCCTGCTCGTGACGGTCGCCTGAAGCGTCTACATCCTCGTAGCGGGGACGGCCGGGATCCACGACGTCGACGTGGGAAAGACGGTCTCACCGGCGCTGCTCGTCGGCTTCGGATCGTTCCTCCCGGATGTTACGTGATCGATGCTGCGAACCGATTCGCCGCCGTCCGCCGGCCGTCGACGCCCCGCCCGAGAGCGGATCGCTCCGAGACAGTAATCGCTTTCCGATCCGGCGCTAACGACGACGTATGGAGTACGTTTCGCGAGACCGGGTCCGTCCGTTCGCTGCGATCCTGAGTATCGTCTCGCTCGCGATCGTCTTCGCCGCGGCGGGCGGCCGGATTCCGTCATCGACCGTGCCGATCGCGCCCGAGTGGGTCCTCGACCTGATCCCCCACGTCAACGTCGCGATCAGCGCGACGGCGATCGCCACGATCGTGATCGGCTGGCGGGCGATCCGTCACGGACGGATCGACAGACACCGCAAATCGATGGTCGCCTCATTCGGCCTGTTCGCGACGTTTCTTGCCCTCTACCTCTACCGGCTGGTTGCGACCGGCGGCCCGCAGCCGTTTCCCGGCCCCGATGCGGTCTACCAGTTCGTCTACCTGCCAGTGCTCGCGATCCACATCCTGCTGGCGATCGTCTGCATTCCGCTGGTGTACTACGCGCTGTTGCTCGCCGCCGCGTACCCGATCGACGAACTCGTCCGGACGAACCACGCCCGCGTCGGCCGGATCGCCGCGAGCCTGTGGCTAATCTCGTTCTCGCTGGGGATCGTCGTCTACGCGCTGTTGCACGTCGCGTACTGACGTCGATCGCATTCGGACCGAATTCGTCGAAGGTGGCAAATTCAGATCATTTATTACCGCGTGAACGAACGATCGGCCCTGCTTCTCCAGACGGATCCGGGGGTCCCGTCGATGCCTGCCTTTCTGATCGCGGTCGGAATCTGGATCCTCTCGGACTGGTCGCTCGCCCTGCGATATCGGGACGCGGCCGACACGAACCAGGATCGTGGCTCGAAGCGCGCGATCGGACTGGCCGTCGTCGGGGGCGTTCTCGTCGCGGCCAGCGCCGCGACGCTCGCGCCGTCGGTGCGATTCCCGTACTCGACGAGCCCCTTCTGGATCGGCCTCGCGGTGATCCTCGTCGGTGTCGGGGTCCGCCAGTATGCCGTGTGGACGCTCGACGAGGCCTTCTCGCTCGTCGTTACGGTCGACGGAGACGACGAGGTGGTCGATTCGGGCCCCTATCGCTGGGTTCGCCACCCCTCGTACACGGGGGCGCTGCTCTCGCTGCTCGGGCTCGGTGTCGCGATCGGCAACTGGCTGAGCCTCCTCGTCCTCGTCGTCGCCGGACTGAGCGGGTACGGATACCGAATCAGGGTCGAGGAGCGCGCGCTTCGCGAAACGCTGGGCGAGGGCTACGTCGAATACGAAAATCGAACGCCGTACCGGCTGATCCCCGGACTCTGGTAGCACCCGGGCTCCGACGATGGCTCGGTATCAGTCGTCCGCCGGGAGGGTTCGGCTCCCGAGGTCGGGCCGGCTCACGTCCCGATCGGTCTCCTCGCCGTCGATGTCGTAGGGGTACTCGCCGGTCACGCAGCCGAGACAGAGGTCGATGCGCTCCTTCTCTAAGACGTCGGCGACGGCGTCAGTCGAGAGGTACGCGAGGCTGTCGGCGTCGATCGCGTCGCGGATCTCCGCGGTCGTCTTGTCCGACGCGATCAGTTCCCCGCGGGTCGCCATGTTGATGCCCATGTAACAGGGGGCGACGATCGACGGCGCGCCGATCCGGACGTGAACCTCCTCAGCGCCACAGTCCTTGAGCAGCTGGACCAGCTGCGTCGAGGTGGTCCCGCGGACGATCGAGTCGTCGATGACGGTGACGGTCTTGCCCTCGATCGTCGATTTGATCGGGTTCAGCTTCAATCGGACCGCGCGCTCGCGCTCGTCCTGGGTCGGCATGATGAAGGTACGACCGACGTACCGATTTTTCATCAGCCCCTCGGCGAACTCCACGCCGTCGTCGTCCCGGTCGCGGGGTTCGCCGTCGGCCGTCGTCTCGCTCGCGGCGTCGGCGTAGCCGGAGGCGAACGCGCGCCCGGAGTCGGGGACGGGCATCACGACGTCGGTTTCGACGCCGCTTTCCTCCCAGAGCTTGCGTCCCAGTTCCCGTCGGGCCTCGTAGACGAGCGTGCCGTCGATGACGCTGTCCGGCCGGGCGAAGTAGACGTGTTCGAAGAAGCAGTGGGCCGTATGCTCCTCCTCGATCAACTGGTAGGAGTCAAAGCCCTGGCCGTCCTCCTGAAGGACGACCAGTTCGCCGGGTCGGACGTCGCGGACGAGTTCGCCGTCCAGCGTGTCGATCGCCGCCGACTCGGAGGCGATCATGTAGCCGTCGTCGAGCTTCCCGATACAGAGCGGTCGGTTCCCTTGCGGGTCGCGGACGCCGAGGACGGTGTCGTCGTGGCTGATCGTCAGCGAGTACGAGCCGTGGATCCGCTGCATGGTACGCTTGACCGCGCGCACGAGGTCCTCCTCGAGCAGGTTGCGCGCGAGGTCGTGGGCGATGACCTCGGTGTCGCCGTCGCTGGTGAAGGCGTGGCCGACGGCCGCGAGTTCCTCGCGGATTTCGTCGGCGTTGATGAGGTTGCCGTTGTGGCTCAGGCCGAGCGACCCGCTCTTGAACGAGACGGAGAACGGCTGCGCACAACAGGAGTCGACCGACCCCGCGGTGGGATAGCGGGTGTGGCCGATTCCCGACGATCCGTTGAGCACGTCGAGGTCGTCCTCGTCAAAGACGTCCCCCACGAGCCCCATCTCGACGTGGCTGTGTTGCTGGAACCCGTCGTGGGTGACGATCCCCGCCGACTCCTGGCCGCGGTGCTGGAGTGCGTAGAGCGCGTAGTACAACGGCCGTGCCGCGTCGCGACCGCCCAGTGAGACGCCGACGACGCCGCACTTTTCGGTCATCCCTGTTCGCCGGGGAGTCTCGCCCCGCGCTTCAGTCATGGTCGTCCGTAGGGCGCCGAGTCGATAAAAATCCCCGTGTTTGTGCTTCCCCGGCGGCGTTCGACGCCGATTTTTGTGCACGTTCGTGCGCACCACCGGCCAGTCGCCCGAAGGCGATCGACTCCGGCGGCGTCGAATCGCGATCGTCGTTCCGTTCCGGTCGGTAGCGGCCAATTCGAGGGCGATCGACCGGGCGTCGATCGACCGACCGATCGTTACCGCGATCGGATCGGCACGAACGTGGTGATCGGGCTGGTCGTGTCGAATCTGCGCTACCCGTCCAGTTTCACGAGTTCGTCGACGTCGGGCATCTCCGCGGTGGCGTCGGTGATCTGTTCCGTCCGCTGGGCGTGCTTCTCGGCGGCGTAGCTCACCAGTTCGGCCTCGTCGAGGCCGGTCGCGTCGTCCTCCGAGGCGCCGCCGACGATCCGCTGGACGAGCATCGCCAGTTCGCCGACGGTCTCCTCGACGAGTTGCGGGTCGACGCCCTCGTCGCGCACCAGCGTCTTGAGCTTCCACATGCCGAAGCCGACGTGACGGCCCTCGTCGCTGCGGATCTTCGAGAAGCCCTCGACGAGCCCCGGCAGCTTCGGTAGCTCCTCGTAGTCGCCGCTGAAGTTCGATTGGACGCCGTAGTAGCCCGTCTGAGCGAGGATGCCCTCGATCGCCATGTGGTAGTGGCAGTACGCGATCGCGCGGTTTTCGGGCGTGTCGTCGACGAGCAGTCGGTGCATCGCAGCGTCGTTGCGCTCGAACAGTTCGTCGTAGGGCTCGGAGAACCACCGATCGTCGCCCGGCGAGGACCGCTCGAGTTCGCGCCGCTCTTCTTCCGGGTTGATCACGGTGCGCCAGTACCGATCGAAGAAGTCGGCGTGTTTGGCCTCCTCGTACAGTTGCGTCGTGACGAACTGCTGGTCGGCGACGTCACCGAGGACGACCGCGAGCGGCGAGAGGTCTTCCGTAACGGCCTCCTCGCCCGCACCGAATAGGGCCAGGGTCTCGCGCAGGCCGTCGAACGCGACCGGCGGCGCGTCGGAAATCGCCTCGCGATCGGGTTCGAGGTCGATCTCGTGGGGATCCCAGTGGCGCTCGACGGCGTTGCGGTAGTAGCGAAACGAGCGCCGATCGCGGTCGATCGCGGAGCGAGTGCCGTCCGTTGACATACGGTCGCGTTCGAGACGCGACGAAAAAGCGCTGCCGTTTACAACAGCCTGACAGTTTTCTCTCGTTCATCGGACGCGTCCGGTCGCGACGGCGGGCAGAGCGTTGAAGGCGGTTCGCTCGAACCTACGGGTATGCGACTCGAGGAGTACTGGGGGGTCGGTCCGAAGACGCGAGCGACGCTGATCGAGGAACTCGGTCGAGAGCGGGCGATCGAGGCGATCGAGAGCGGTGACGTTCGCGCGCTCGCGGACGCGGGGCTCCCCCGCGGCCGGGCGACGCGCATCCTGCGCCGGGCGACCGGCGGCGAGGGGATGGATATCCTGGCGACGAGCGACGCCCGATCGGCGTACAAGGAACTGCTCGACCTGGCCGTGGACCACGCCGTGACGCAGCGAGCGGCCGATCGGATCCGCGTACTCACGCCGCTCACGAACCGCGCGGCGATGGCGGCTCGTCTCGACGACGTCCTCGCCGCGCGCGACGCCTGGGCGGCCCTCGACGATGCCGATCGTGAGGCCGTCCTCGACGCCTACGAGCGCTACGATGAGCGCGACGGCAGCGACCACGCCGCCGTCGAGGCCGCGCTCGCACTCCTCGATGCGGGCGTCGACTCCGGCCCCTTCGAAGCGATCGCGGAACTCGAGCGCGAGCGCCTCGCCGAGGCCGCGGCCGCGCTCGCTGCGCTCGACGGCGAGCGGGGCCGGGTTCGTGAGGATGCTGACGAGGAACTCGACCGACTGCGAGACGCGCTCGGCGCCATCGAGGACATGGACGCGAACGCGCTCGAACTGATCGAGGACCTGCGCTCGGACGGCGTTCGCGACGTCGGGCAGTTCCGCGAGGCGTTCGAGGATCACCTCCTGGGAGCGACTGACGCGACGATCGACCAGGTGCGCGAGGCGATGCCGACCGACGCGGCCGACGCGACCGACTTCGTCGGCGGGACGCTCCGAACGCTCCGCTCCGATCTGACCGACGCGATCGACGAGCGCGAGGAGACCGTGGCGAGCGAGTTCGAGGAGACGCTGGCGGAGAGCAGCGAGGCCGTCGAGCAGGCGATCGCGGCCGTCGACGACATCGCGCTCCACCTGTCGCTCGCCCGGTTCGCGCTCGCGTACGGCTGTACGCGACCGGCGTTCGTCGAGGGGGACGAGGCGGCCGTCTCGGTCGTCAACGCCCGCAACCTCACGCTCGTGACGCGGGAGGACGGCACCGCAGCGAGAGTCAGAGACGACCGCGAGGACGGCACCGCAGCGCGAGCCGGAGGCGATCGCGAGGACGAGTCGGTGCAGCCGATCACCTACGGCCTCGGCGATCACGGCGTCACGAACGTCCCGGAGAGCATCGAGGCGCCGCCGGGCGAGGAGCACGTCGCGGTGTTGACCGGCGCGAACAGCGGCGGGAAGACGACGCTGCTCGAGACGCTGTGTCAGGTCGTCCTGCTCGCCGCGATGGGGCTCCCCGTGCCGGCCGATCGGGCTGAGGTGACGCCCGTCGATTCGCTCGTCTTCCACCGCCGCCACGCGAGTTTCAACGCCGGCGTCCTCGAGTCGACGCTGCGATCGATCGTGCCGCCGCTGTCGACCGGCGGGCGTACCCTGATGCTCGTCGACGAGTTCGAGGCCATCACGGAGCCGGGGAGCGCGGCCGACCTGCTGCACGGCCTCGTGACGCTGTCGGTCGACCGGGACGCGCTGGGCGTGTTCGTCACCCACCTCGCGGACGATCTGGAACCCCTGCCGCCCGAGGCGCGGGTGGACGGCATCTTCGCCGAGGGGCTGAACCCCGACCTCGAACTCCTGGTCGACTACCAGCCGCGGTTCGACACGGTGGGTCGATCGACGCCGGAGTTCATCGTCTCGCGGCTGGTCGCGAACGCGTCCGATCGAGCCGAACGCGCCGGCTTCGAGACCCTCGCGGAGGCCGTCGGCAACGACGTCGTCCAGCGGACGCTGGCGGACGCCCGCTGGAGCGAGTGACATCCGAACCCGGTCGACCGATCACCCGCCGCTTTCTCGCCAGTGATCGGGCCGAGGCTCGTCCGCGCCGATCGACCCATCGTAGGTGTACACCGTTCCGCCCTGATCCTCGCAGACGCGCGCTTCGAGGTACGCCAGCGCGGCGCGCCTGGAGAGGCCCCCCATCTCGACGACGTCTCCCAGGACGGTCTTGGTCGCGCGAAACCACGTCCGGAGATCGCGGTCCGCGCTGCCGGGCGCGACGTCGACGATCGCGCCGCGGCCGCCGTCGTGGCCGTCGCCCCACTCGAGCCAGCAGACGCGGTAGGTGGCGATCGCGTAGTCGTCCGCGGGGTCGACCACGTACAGCGCCTCGTGAACGCAGGGGTCGAGGTAGTCGGCGAGGATCCGATCGCGAGCGATCGCGTCCGCCAGCAGGTCGGCCGCGACGGCGCCGTCCGCCAGCGGGGTTTCGGCCGTGATCGACGTCGCGAGGGAGAGATCGTTCGCGCCCCAGTGGCTGTATCTGAGATCGTAGAGGTGGTCCGGCCGCCGGTAGGCGACGAGCGCTCTATGTCCCATCGGTTCGGCCCCCGTCGGACGGTTCGGTGGTCGGTTCGGGCCGCACCCTGTCGTGATGCATCGCCGGCACTGGCCGCCTTTCGGTACTTCAACCTCCGGCCGATCGCGCGAGAACACAACGACGATACCGTCTCGCGTCCTAGCGTCGCGCACTCGGTATGACGGACTACGATGCGATCGTCTTCGACAACGACGGCGTGCTGACGACACCGACGGACCGCGACGCGCTGATCGAAGCGGGTCGAGCCGCGTTCGAGGAGGTCGGCGTCACCGATCCGGCGGACGACCACGTCGAGACGCTGCTGGGACCGACCGTCGACTCGCTGCACCGCACCGCCGACGAGCACGGCGTCGACCCGCAGGACCTCTGGATCGCCCGCGAGCGCGCGGCGATCGACGCCCAGCTCGAGGAGATCCGGGCGGGTCGGAAGCGACTCTACGACGACGTCGACGTCGTTGACGCCCTCGAGACGGCGAAGGCGATCGTCAGCAACAACCAGCACGAGACGATCGGGAACATTCTCGATTACTTCGACCTGAACGGATTCAACCCCTGGTACGGCCGCGAGCCGACGATCGAGGGCATCGATCGGAAGAAACCGACCCCGTACTACCTCGAACTCGCGCTGGAGGAACTCGGCGCGACGAACCCGCTGTACGTGGGCGACACCTGGGTGGACGTCGAAGCCGCCGACGCCGCGGGCATCGACTCGGCGTACATCTGGCGCGATCACGCGGTCGGGTACGAGGAGTGGACGGCCGCGAGGCCGACCCACGAGATCGAGACCCTCGCGGCGATCCCCGATCTGGCCGGCCCCGCCACGGAGTCGTAGTCCCGAGAGCGATCGCGTTTCCGCGGGCGATCGCTTCGCCGGCGATTCCCGTTTGCCGCGGTTCGAACGCCGTCAGGCCACGACGCGCGCCTCCGCGCGGGTTTTTATCGCCTCGTTCATCGCCTCGAACCCTCGGCGGACGTTCGACTCGTCGAGCAGCAGACCGACGAGGAGGCCGTGGAACGTCTCGCGCTGGGTGAACCGCGTCCGATCGTCTGGGAGAGCTTCGAGTTCGAACGCGTGTTTGCCGTCGAACAACCCCGGAAGTCCGAGTCGACCGAGCCAGACCAGCCGTCGGCCGGGAGTCGCTTCGAGCACCCGCGGTCGGAGCGTCGCCGCGCGCGAGTCCGGCGGTTCGATCCGAACGCGGAGTCGAGTGCCGGTGATGGCGTCTCCTTCTATCGTCGGGATGAACGGGTTCCACGACGGGTAGGCGTCGAAATCGGACAGGACGGACCAGACCACGGCCGGCGGTGCGTCGATCGAGATCGACGCGACGAGTTCGGTCATCACCGATAGGAGGCGTCTCGAAGGGATGAGACTGCCGCTAGCGGGAGGACGGATCTCGATCCGATCGGGACCGTCACGCCGGCGCGTTCACCCGCCCCTCGGCGCGCGCCTTGATCGCCTCGTTCATCGCCCGAAACCCGCGTCCGGTCTCGTTCCTGTCGAACAGGAGCGGGACGAGCGCGCCCCGGACGGTCTCCCGGTGGAGCAACCGCGTCCGTTCGCCGTCGTCGATCGGTTCGAGGTGGAACTCGTGGTAGCCGTCGAAGGCGAACGGGACGCCGAGTCGGCCCTGCCAGACGAGTCGTCGTCCCTCCTCGACGGCGATAACCTCGGGTTCGAACGTCACCGGCCGCGACTCCGGGGGATCGATCCGAACCCGAAGTCGTTCGCCTTCGACGGCGTCGCCCTCGATCGATCGGATGAACGGGTTCCACGACGGGTACTGGTCGAACTCGAGGAGCACGTCCCAGACCACCTCTGGCGGGGCGTCGATCTCTTCGAACACTTCTGCCTGATCCATGCTAGCAGCGTACACCGCCCGCGGAGATGGGTGTGTCGGTTGCGCGGGCCGGCGGATCGGGTTGCCGGTGACACCAAAACCCCCTTTGTCGCTCGGTTCCGAGGAGTGACTATGACAGGGTCCGGTTCCCCTCCCGGCGTGGCCCGCGGCCTCTCCCGTCGAGCGTTCGTCCGAACCGCGGTCGCGATCGGCGGCGCGAGCGCGCTCGCCGCCTGTATGGGGCGCGAAGACGCTGACGTGCCGCAGGCCGACCTCGCTCCCGAGGAGCGACCAGACCGTCAGCACGCCTGGAACGAGTACCTGGCGGCCGACGATCACGGGAACGTCACGCCGCCGGAACACCACCTCCTGCTCGGCCTCGAATACGTCGGCGACGGCCCCTCGGGCGAGGAACGTACCCGGCTCGAGGACGCGCTGGCGAGCGTCGAGCGGGCGTACCGATACGGCAACGACGGCCTCGTGCTGACGATCGGGTACGGCCCCGCCTACTTCGACCGGTTCGACGACGCCCTTCCCGAGTCGGTCGACCTTCCGGAACCGGAAGCCCTGACGCCGATCGAGGACCCGGAGCTCGACGGGTTCGACGCGCTCGTCCACCTCGCCAGCGACCGCGGCCACGTCGTCCTGAGCGCGGAGGAGGCGCTGACCGGCGAGCTCGACGAGGTGAACGGCATCGGGGTCGAGGGAACGTTCGAGGACGTTTTCGAGGTCGCCGACCGCCGGACGGGCTTTATCGGCGACGGCCTCCCGGCGAAGAACCAGGAGGGCATCCGGGGGATTCCGAACTCCGAACCCGTCCCCGAGGACGCGCCGCTGTTCATGGGGTTCAAGTCCGGCTTCAAGCGCAACCAGGCCAGCGAGGACCGCGTCACGATCGAGGACGGCCCGTTCGCGGGCGGGACGACGACCCACCTCTCGAAGATCCACCTGCACTTAGACCAGTGGTACGAACAGGACAGCCGCGAGCAGCGCGTGGCCAAAATGTTCTGCCCGGCCCACGCCGCGGAGAATCGCGTCGAGGGCGCCGGTCACAACCTCGGGAACGCCAGCGGCGTCGAGGACTGCATCGATCGGGCCGAAGAGGACGCCCGAACGAGCGGCATCGTCGGCCACGCCCAGAAGGCCGGCCGCGCCCGCGAGGACGGCGATCCCATCATCCTCCGGCGGGACTTCAACTCGACCGACGACGATCAGGCCGGCCTGCACTTTCTCGCCCACCAGCGATCGATCGCCGACTTCGTCGCGACGCGCGAGGCGATGACCGGCAGCGATCTCACCGACGGGGCCGTCGGCGCCCGGACGAACAACGGCATCCTCCAGTACATGACGGTGCGCAATAGGGCGAACTACTTCGTTCCGCCACGACGCCTTCGCGCGCTTCCGTCGCCGAATCCGGAGTAGGACGTCGGCCGCCGGAACCGACGCGTTCGACGACGGCCGATCACGCGGCGCGATCGGTTCGACGAGTTCGGCGACTTCCTCGCGTACGCGCGACCACAGCAAAACGAGGAACGATCATACCGAGCATCGATGCGCGGTAACGGCGATCGATGCGAGACGAGAGCCGGTGCGACGGCGAGTGCCGCCTCCCCTAGGGTCTTTGCCGTCGCGGCCGACTCGGAACTCGATGCGCGCCGCAGCCTTCACCGAGTTGATCGGCCCGGACGGAGTCAGCGTGATCGATCGGCCGGCCCCCGACCCCGGTCCCGGCGAGGCCGTCGTCGACGTCGAAGCCTGCGCGATCAACCGCCACGACCTGTGGATCCTCGAGGGCGACTCCGCGATGGTCGACGCCGCCGACCTGCCGTTCGTCACGGGGCTGGACGTCGCCGGCGTCGTCCGCGAGGTCGGCGACGACGTCTCGGAAATCGACCCCGGGGACGAGGTCGTCCTCTGCCCGAACGAGACCTGCGGAACGTGCCGGTTCTGCAGGGAGGGCCCGGAGAACCTGTGCGAGGAGTTCTCGCTGTACCACGGCGGCCTCGCCGAGGCCGCGACCGTCCGGGCCGATCGCCTCCTCGAACGCCCGGCGGGCGTCTCCGCGACCGCCGCGGCAGCGCTTCCGACGGCGTATCTGACCGCCTTCCACATGCTCCGGCGGGCTGACGTCGGCGCCGGCGATCTCGTCTTCGTCCCGGGCGCGACCGGTGGCGTCGGCGTCGCGACCGTCCAGCTCGCGTCGATCGTCGGCGCCCGAACCGTCGGCACCTCCTCGTCGGCGGCGAAACTCGATCGGGTCCGCGATCTCGGACTCGATCACGGGATCCAGTCGACCGATCCCGACGAGATCCGCGATAGCCTCGCGGACCTTGGCCCGGCCGATGCCGTGATCAATCACCTCGGCGGCGAGTACACCGCCCTCGGTCAGGACGCGCTGCGCCGCGGCGGGACGATGGTCGTCTGCGGGCGAACCGCGGGGAACGCGTCGTCGATCGACGTCCCGGATCTGTTCCTGGGACACAAGCGGATCGTCGGCTCGACGATGGGGACCCAGGACGACCTCCGGCGACTCGTCGACCTCGTCGCCGCCGGCGACCTCGACCCGGCGATCGACGAGACATACCCCCTGGCGGAGACCGGGAACGCGTTCGCGGCGATGCGAGAGCGCGAGAGCGTCGGGAAGCTCGTCGTCGAACCGTAGGGATCGGATCCAATCCGTGCCAGAACGCGCCGGCCCGACCTATTTCACGCCGGTCGGCGTCCGTCCCGTATGACCGACATCGCGATCACCGGTGCGTCGGGCCGGGTCGGGCGGGAGGCGATCGAGGCGTTTCCGGACGACGACCTGACGCTCTTCTCGCACAGCGAGTCGGAAGATCTGGACACGACGCCGCTCGAGGTCGCCGATCGAGACGAGTTCGTCGACGCGCTCGGCGACCAGGACGTGCTGATCCACCTCGCTGCCAACCCCGATCCGCGGGCCGAGTGGGACACGATCGAGGGGCCGAACGTCGACGGCGTCTACAACGCCTACGAGGCGGCCGTCGAGAACGATCTGGAGCGCGTCGTCTTCGCGAGTTCGAACCACGCGGTCAACATGGACAACGCCGTCTCCCCGATCCGCCCGGAGTCGACGGTCGGCAAACCAGACGTGGTCCGCCCCGATGACCCGCCGAATCCGGACACCTATTACGGCGTGAGCAAGGTCTTCGGCGAGGCGATGGGGTCGTACTACGCGAAGCGCCACGGACTGGACGTCGTCAACCTACGGATCGGCTGGCTGCTCTCGCGGGACGAACTGCGCGAGGAGATCGCCGATCGCGACGGGGCCGGGGAACGCTACGCCCGCGCGATGTGGCTCAGCCCCGGCGACTGTCAGCGCGTGATCCGCGCGACTGCGACGCGATCGCTCGGCGAGACGCCGACGGTCGCCCACGGCATCTCCCGGAACGCCGAGCGATTCCTCTCGCTGTCGGAGACGATGCTCGAGTTCGACTATCGGCCCAGAGACGACGCGGCCGAAGTCCTCGACGACGAGGTCGACGGCCGAAACGGGCTGGAAACGACGTGAGGGACGGCGCGCTCGCACCGATCGCACTCGCCCGACCGGGTGCGATCGATTCCCGATATCGAAACACGCAATAGCGGAACCGTCCTACTCCAACACATGTCAGACAAGGTGTCGGAGTGGGCGGGTTACACGGAAAACCTCGAGATGTCCGTATTCGGGTACATTATCGCGGTCCCCATCGTCATCATACTGCTGCCGTTGCTCCCGATCCTTGTGCTCTTCTGGCTCGTCTGGCGCGCCGTCACCTCCGAAGAGGAGATCGAACCGAGTTACCAGACGTGGCGCGAGCAGTCGGGTCGACCGCCGAGCGGTTCCTAAAGCGTGAGGAGTTCGGTTTTCGTATCGGTTTCTGCGCGACTCGTCGATCGGTCTACGGCGTCGACGCCGATCGGCGTCCGCGGCCGAGTTTCGATCGAGAGCCGCGATAGAGTCCCGATCAGTCGTCCGCGCCCGCCGACGCGGCTGACAGCGGCGCCTCCCCGGGCAACTCGTCCCGACCGTGGGGCGCCTCGAAGTCGAGGTCGGGACCGCGAGCGACGAGCCGGTTCGGGTTGACGTCCGGGTGGGTCGTGTAGTAGTGTTCCTTGATGTGGTCCATCCGCACCGTCTCGCTGAAACCGGGGGTCTGGTAGAGGTCGCGCAGGTACGGCCAGAGGTTCTCGTACTCGCGGACGTACTGGACGTTACACATGAAGTGAGTGTGGTAGACGGTGTCGAATCGGACCAGCGTCGTGAACATCGCGATATCCGCCTCGGTGAGCCGATCGCCGGCCAGGTAGCGCTGCTCCCCGAGCACGTCGTCCCAGCGATCGAGCGCCGCGAACAGGTCGTCGACCGCCTTGTCGTAGGGCTCCTGTTCGGTCGCAAACCCGGCCCGGTAGACGCCGTTGTTGATCGGCTCGTAGATCTCGTCGATGATCCGATCGACCTCTTCTCGGTAGCCTTCGGGGTAGAGGTCGACGTCGTTCGTCGCGATCGAGTCGAATTCGGTATCCAGCATCCGCATGATCTCCTTCGACTCGTTGTTGACGATCGTGTCCCGCTCCGTGTCCCAGAGGACAGGGACCGTCACCCGGCAGGTGGCGTCGGGGTCGGCCCGGACGTACAGTTCGCGCAGGTAGTCCGCGCCGTGGACGTGATCGCGGGTGCAGCCCTCCTTCTCGGGCGTAAATTGCCAGCCGTCCTCGTCGCGATAGGGGTCGACGACCGAGACGGAGACGGCGTCCTCGAGACCCTTCAGCGCGCGGGTGATCAGGGTCCGGTGCGCCCACGGACAGGCGTAGGAGACGTAGAGGTGGTACCGGCCGACCTCCGGCTGGAACTCGGCGTCCGGATCGTCGCGGACCCGATCCCGGAACGTCGTCTCCTGGCGCTGGAAGGACCCGTCGTCGCTGTTCGATTCGGAGGCGTCGGTGCGCCACTCGCCGTCGACGAGCATGTTCATACCCCGACTAGGACCCGGACGCAAAAGTGTCCTCGCTAACCCTCGCGTAACCGGCGTCGGCTGCGCGATCGTCGGAACTGGCGTTCACTGACCGCCGTCAGTACGCCGCTTCGAGCACGGTTTCGATCTCCGCCCGCGTCGGCTCCAGTCCAGACGGCGCGTTCGCCATGAAGGAGTCGGCCAGAATCGCGTCGGCGACGGCCGGGAATTCGTCGGGTTCCGAGCCATCGACGTCCCGAAGCCGCGCCGGCAGATCCAGCGCGTCGCGAACGTCCGCGACGGCCTCGACGATCGCCTCGGCTCGATCGTCCAGCGCCTCGCGATCAGCCGCGCCATCGCGATCGGTTTCACCGTCGACGCCAAGCGCGTCCGCGAGCAGATCGCGCCGGCCGTCGACCTGATCGAATAGGTAGCGCAGGACGTGCGGTGCGACGACGCCATGGGCCGCGCCCTGCTGGACGTCGTACGATCGGGTCAGGCCGTGTCCGAACGCGTGGATGATCGACAGCGTCGTCTCGCCGGGTCTGGCGATTCCGTACTGGACGAGCATCGTCCCCTCGAGAACGGGTTCGAGCACGTCCTCCGCGGGGTCCTCCTCGCCGAGTCGCCGGAGGCCATTCCGCAGGAGACCCAGGCCGCGCACGGCGGTCGCGTCCGTGACCGGCGTCGCGTTCGCCGCGTAGAGCGTCTCGATCCCCTTGTCGAAGCCGTTCATCGCCGACGCGGCGAGGATCCGCTTCGGCGTGGTCGCGACGAGCGCGGGATCGTAGACGATCGCGCTCGGCATCAGTCGCGGATCGCCGACGCCGCCGCCCGCCGGCTCGTCGACGAGACCGGAGTCGGGCGAGGCGGTGACGCCCGCGCCGGTCGAGAGGTCGGCGCCGGCCAGCGTCGTCGGGATCGCCACGATCGGCGGCAGTTCGCCGTCAGGGATCGAGATCGTTCCTCGATCCTGGAACTCCCGACCGACCGCGTCGGGATCGCGATCGTCGGCCGCGAGCGCGCTTACGACCTTCGCGACGTCGAGGCTGCTGCCGCCGCCGAGGGCGACGAGGACGTCGGCGCCGCGGTCTTCCATCGCCGCGAGTCCGTCGAACGCCGTGGCGAGGCGTTTCGCGGGTGTCGTCTCCGCGAAGACGCCCGCGAGTCGATCGCCCAGGCCCTCGGTGACGGGGCCGATCACCTCGGGGGAGGTCCCGACCGTCGACCCGCAGACGACGAGCGCCCGATCGAGACCCCGTCGATCGAGTTCGTCGGCGAGGTCGCCGACGCTCCCGGAGCCGAACCGGAGGGTACCGGGGTCGTACTCGAATCGGAAGCCGTCGGGTCTACTCACGCGGATCCCCTCTCGCTCGTCCGTTCGACGCGTCTTGTCCGGCTCGCGTCGTTCGTTCGACGCACGTTACTTGCCCCCGTCCTCGACGTTCGGGCCGTCGAACGCCGGTAGCTGGGCCTCGATCCGCTCGCGTTCGTCCTCGAGCCACTCCGGGAGGGTGAGCGAAGATCCGAGTTCGTCGACGTCCTCGTCGACGGCGAAGCCGGGCCCCGTCGTCGCGACCTCGAAGAGCACGCCACCGGGTTCCCGCGAGTAGATCGATCGGAAGTACTTGCGGTCGATCACCTGCGTCACGTTCAACCCGCCGTCCTGGAACGCGCTGCGCCACCGTTCCTGCTCCTCGACGTCCGCCGCCTTGTACGCGACGTGATGGACAGTGCCGACGCCCATCTGCCCCCTGTCGGCGTCGGTTTCGACGAGGTCGACGACCGACCCTGGACCACCCTCGGGCGTCCGGTACCGGCGCCGATCGCCCGTCTCGCCCTGGAACTCGTAGCCGAGAACGCCGGTGAGCACCTCGGCCGTCGGACCGACGTCGTCGACGGCGAGCGTCACGCTGTGAAACCCCCGAAGCTGCCGGTCAGTCGGGACCGGTCCCTCACCCCAGGGCCGGATGTCGGCCTCCAGCGCGTCCTCGCTCGCGATCAGTTCGAGGCCGATCCCGTCCGGATCGGCGAACCGGAGCACCGGCTCGCCGAACCGCTCGGATCGATCGATCCCGACGCCGCGGGATTCGAGCCGATCGACCCAGTAGTCCACGGAACCGGGTGAAATGAGGTAGGCCGCGTCCCGGGTCTGACCCGCCCCGAACCGGCCCTGACGGCCCCGATCGGTCCACGGGAAGAACGTGATGTTCGTTCCCGGCGTTCCTCGCTCGTCGCCGAAGTAGAAGTGGTACGTTCCGGTGTCGTCGTGGTTGACGGTTTTCTTGACGAACCGAAGACCGAGCGTATTGACGTAGAAGTCGGCGTTTGCGTCCGGATCGCCGGCGATCGCCGTCACGTGGTGGAGTCCGGGGGTCGTCGGTGTCATGATGGCTTCCGGTAGGGAGCGGACACGGGTATCGTTTAGCTGACGCCGGTGTTACCTGGGACGATCCGTGTTAGCACCACCCTTAATCGGGCTCCGATCGAGACGGTGGTATGGGCTGTCCCTACCTCGAGTACCGGCGCGAGTCGGGCGACCTCGCGTTCGATCGCGAGCGGGCGTACTGCACCGCAGCCGACCGGTTCGTCCAGCCGATGCGCGCCGACATCTGTAACGATCGGTACGACCTGGTCCACAGCGACCACTGCGAGATCTACCGAGAGCACGCTGTGGGGGCGACCGAACCGGCGGACTCCGCGGAGGAAGCCGACGAATGAGCTACGAGGACTACCTGTCGGGCGAGCCGGTTATCGTCACCGCGGCGCTGACGGGCGGCGTCCACGGCAAGGAGGCGAATCCGAACCTGCCGGAGACGCCCGAGGAGATCGGTCGAGCCGCCGCGGCCGTCGAGGCGGCCGGCGCGTCGGTGGTTCACCTGCACGCTCGAGAGCCGAACGGGGAGCGATCGTTCGCGACCGAGCGGTTCCAGGCGATCGACGACGAGGTTCGCCGCCGCGCCGACGACGTGATCGTCCAGCACTCGACGGGCGGCACCGCAGCGCCGAACGCCGATCGGCACCTGCCGCTGCGGACCGATCCGCCGCCGGAGATGGCCTCGCTGGACATGGGGCCGCTGAATCGGTACGACCACCTCACGAGCGAGAACACGCGAGCGTTGGTCGATTCGCTCCACGAGGAGATGCGCGATCGCGGCATCAAGCCGGAACTCGAGGTGTTCAACGACGGCCACCTGAACGAAGTCCACGGGTTACTGGAGCGGCGCGACCTCGTCGAACCGGTCTACGCGACGCTGATCTTCGGCGGCGGGACGCTCACCCGGCCGCGGCCCCGGAATCTGTTCAACGCCGTTTCCAACCTACCCGAGGGGGCGAAGTTCAACACTCTCGGATTCGGCCCCCACCAGCTACCGTTCGCGACGCTCGCCGTGTTGCTCGGCGGCCACGTCCGCGTCGGCCTCGAGGACAACGTCTACTACCGCAAGGGCGAACTCGCCGAGAGCAACGCGCAACTCGTCGAGCGGGTCGTCCGCGTCGCCGAGGAACTCGGCCGCGAGGTCGCGACGCCCGCACAGACGCGCGAGATACTGGGACTTTGATTCGTCTCTCCTTCCGCGGATAGCGAGGACGAGGCCGCGAAGGCCGTAGCTGACACCGAAGACGGAGATGTGTGACAGTCGCTATCGAGGCTGACGTCAGCGACTTTGCCTGTCAGCAGGCGGCCCAGCAGATGGAAGACGGCGGTTGTATCGTCGACCTCTCGTCGCATCACATGAACATCACTCGGTAACGGATCGAATGATACTAATAGTAATCAACCAGTTCTCTATAGTGATCAGAAGAACACGCCTGCAGCCTATGCGTATTGGCACTTCGTATATTTCGGACACGATAATGTCCGCCTCCTCGACGGTGGAAAAGACCGTTGGATGGCAACGGATTATCCGACCACGGACTCACCGAGCGATTTTACCCCGCAGCGATACGAAGTTTCTACTGTACGAACCGAGATCAGAGCAACGATCACTGAAGTCGAAGAAGCAACCCACCAGGATAATCCTGTGATTAGTGTTCGGAATCCAAAAGAGCATACGGGGTCTCTCACATATACGCTCATTTGGGCCACTCTTATGGTGCGAGGAGAACTCTCAGCGACCGCGGTACCACGATTTATCAAGAACTCACTCTTCAGTAAACCACGTATCCGTGGAAGTAAGAATATACCATTTGAAACGATCGTTGATAAGGACGGTACGCTGAGACCGATTGAAGAACTTCGCTCCATCGTGGAGTGCAACCAGTTAAACGCAGATCAAGAGATAATTATCTACTGTGCTGCCGGATACCGATCCTCGTTATTCTGGTTTGTCCTGTCTGAGTTGCTCGGGTTCGACTCAGTGAGGAATTACGATGGATCTTGGGTAGAATGGGGAAGCCAGAAGAGACGATAATGCCACCTATGGGCCTGTTTCTGGAGGATGGCCCTCCGTGTACGTATCTCGGAACTCCTGAATTAGTTGTCCAGTATTCGCATACCATTCGTTGAGCATTCGTTGGAACTCATCTGCAATCTCGTCGGGATCTGTGGGCCGGTAGACATGATGATAGCCGCCCTTGGGACAGCTTTCTTGCTCTTTCTTGGCAACTCCAGCCTCCTGGAGGCGTTTGACCGAACGATATGCCGTCGTCCGTTCACGGTCAATAACGTCCGCGATCTGATCCACAGTCAGCGACTCGGGACACTTCACTAACAGTCTAAACACCCCTCTGTCGAGCTCATTCAGCCCGAGCATACATTCGAGAAGTCCCTCGCATTCCCGTTCGTCTTGGAGTTGTTTTAGGACAGCGTCTGCCATTGTTGTCGGTATTTGGTGCTGCTACCAGATAAAGATTGCACATCTACTGCATACATCTCTACAGTCGTACAAAAAATCTTAAACGTTCAATTCGCTCTAACCGAGTGCCTTGAGCAGATTCACGCGGTATATCTCCGGATTGTGGCGCGTTCATGGAGTCGCGTCGTTCCTTAATCCGCGAGCGACAATCTTATCACTATTGTCCTCATTGCGCTAGTTATGCAAACAACTGGCGGCGACGATGTGGACTACGACGTTCTCGTTATCGGTGGTGGACCAGCGGGTTTGAGTGCTGCACTCCAGTTAGGACGCTCGCTCCGCAACGTCTTAGTCTGCGATAACGACGAACCCCGCAACGGTCCGGCAACGAAGGCTTACGGATATCTGACACGGGACGGCACCGAACCCCAAGAATTCCGTCGCGTCGGATGTGAAGAAGTAGCTCAATATGGCGGTGAGTTCCAAGATTCGCAGGTAACAGCGGTTACGAAAAACGGGAACAGATTCGTCAGCACACTCGATAATGACAAAACTGTCACAAGCCGGAAAGTTATTTTAGCGACTGGTGTCAGCGATCGCCTCCCTGATACCGACGGATTCGAGGAATTGTGGGGTAACGGGGTGCATCATTGTCCCTACTGTCACGGCTACGAAGTCCGTGATGAACCACTCGGAGTCCTCGTCAACAACCAACACATGCTCGAATACGCGAAACTCATCTATAATCTGAGTAGGGACCTGGTTGTGTTCACCGATGGGGAGGACGTCTTCGACGAGGAAACTCGGTCAGCGTTCGTCAAGCGCGGGATCAAAATCGAAGACGAACCGATTACTGCGCTCAATGGTTCTGACAGCGGCCTCGAAAGCGTCTCGGTCGCGGATGGGCGCGACATCGCCCGCCACGCCCTCTTCTACGTCCCGCCGATGAAGCAACACAGTGAGCTTCCGGAACAGTTCGGCCTCGAAGTGAACCAGGCTGGGTTAGTCGAAGCTACACAGTCGCAGCATGGTGTTGGCTTCACGTCGGTCGAGGGGCTCTTCATCGCAGGGGATGCCTCGAGCGGCTCTTCTCATTCAATAGCGACTGCTGTCGGCGACGGGACGGAAGTCGGTAAAACCGTCAATATGGAACTCTCGCAAGAAGCGTTTGAAGGGGGGTGGAAATAATGGACAAGGACCTCAAGGAGCTCGCCGATCGCTTCTCGCAGATAGCCCATCGCTACGACGATAAGCACGACAGTGAAGACAAGAAAATATACAATGCGTGCGCTTCGCTCGTCATTGACCACGCCGACCCACGTTCCGACGATGTCGTACTCGACCTTGGAACCGGTACGGGCCTGATTGCACTCGCGCTCGCCGGGAACGCCGAGCGTGTAGTCGGGCGCGACATCAGCGAGGGGATGCTGGATCAGGCACGCGAGAAGGCCGCTGACAACGGTATCGAGAACGTGGAGTTCGGTTACGGCGAGTTCCGCGACCCGCAATACGACGTCGAAGTGGACATCGTCGTCTCGAACTTTGCCCTCCACCACCTGCCCAACGAGGGGAAACGCGAGGCCATTGAGGTCATCGCCGATCTCGGTCCGCGTCGGGTCGTCCTCGGCGACGCAATGTTCTTCGGTTCGCCCGATCCTGAGGAGCCGTTATTCGGCCACGGGGTTGATGCGGAACCCGTCGGAATGCTCGTTGACGAACTCACCGACGCCGGATTTGCGCTGACGGCGGTCGAGCGCGTACACGACCAAGTGGGAGTCCTTGTCGCCGAAAGAACCGATGGCGATACGGGCTCAGTGGAATCCACAGCCGAGAAGTAAGCGTTGGCTGTGGTATGCATGCTCAGAGACAACCACTCTGGTTGATGCTATCTCACCGTTGAGAGTGGCTAGTGTCCCAACTCCTCTGCCTCACAAGGCTTAATTCACGATTCCGGCGGCAAACAGCGAGACCCACCATTCTCCAGGATCGCCAAGAACAATGGCCGCGACAGGCAGCGCCGGGACTCCGATCGTCCGCCCGGCTACCCGATCGCGCACCGGAACCAGCGGGCGCCGACCCACAGCGCGAGGGCGCCAACGAGCACGAACGTAACTTCTCCGTCGGGAGTCATTCGCGTTGTCAGTTCGACGGCCGGGTGAAAAACGCCGTTATCGTCGCCGTCGGTCGGTTTCGATCGCTCCCGGCAACCGACGATGTCGATCGACGAGATCCACACCAGTATTTAGGGGATCGGCGAGACCACACGATACATGGCAGACGACGGGGATCGGCACCGACAGAGTCGCCTGTTCACGGACGAGGACGGCGCGTTCGACGCGAACCGGGCGCGAGACGAGTCCCTGCCGGTCGAGGACGGCGAGGTCGTCGATACCGACCAGCTCGCGGATCATCAACGGTACATTCAGGGACGCGGCATCTACGACGAGCGCAACCGGGTCAACGACCTCACCGGCAAGGAGTGGAAGTACGCGACGAAGTCGGTGATCGCCGAGGGGTACCCACCGGACGTCCAGCACGACCTGCGGAGCGAACACGGCGGCCAGAAGCCGCCGCGGCTCTGCGCCGAGCTGATCGGCCGGTTCAGCAAGGCCGGGGACACCGTCCTCGATCCGCTCGCCGGCGTCGGCGGTACCCTGCTCGGGGCGAGTTTTTGCGAACACGAGGGGACCGGTCTCCGCGAGGCGATCGGCTTCGAGCGCAACGCCCGCTGGATCGAGATCTACGAGGAGGTCCTGGAGCGAGAGAACGAGGAGCGGCGCGTCCGCGGCGAGCCGCCCCTGGCAGCACAGGAAATACGCCACGGCGACTGCGCCGACCTGATCGCGGACGTCCCCGACGACTCGATCGACCTCCTGTTGACCGACGTGCCCTACTGGCACATGGACGAACTCGAGCAGACTCGCAACGAGCGGCGGACGCGGGAGAGCAAACTCGGTTCCTTCGACGCCGACGAAGCTGGCGACGGTCAAACCGGCGACGGCGAAACCGAGGACGATCCCGGTCGCGACTCGGACGACGAGGCGGGAGAGACGGGAACGAAAGCCGAGTGGCTCGCGGACATGGCCGAGAAGTTCGACCGGTTCGCCGACGCGGTGGCCCCGGACGGGCACGTCGTGGTCTTCATCGGCGACATGTACCGCGAGCAGTCCTACGAGTTTCTCTCGGCGGACCTCGCGCGGGCGATCGAGTCGACCGCACCGCTCGCACTCGCGGCGAATCTGATCTGGTACGATCCCACGAAGGACCTCCACGTCTACGGCTACCCGTTTTCGTTCGTCCCCTCGATGGTCCACCAGAACGTGCTCGTGTTCCGACCCGAGGCCGACGACGCCGACTGACCTCGCGGCGCTCCGCGAGCCGCGTCTGACCCCCGTCGTTCGGCCGTCTGACGCGGTTTTATCTCCGTTCAGTTCGTCGGCCGACGTAGGCGCGCTGCACGGACTCCCCCCTCCCATCCATCACCGTCGCGCGCCTGCCCCCACTGCTCCCGTCCCGTTTCTCGGCGAGAGCGATCTCGGTTCGGCCGGCGGCGCGCCGCGCCAATGCGCACTGATCGTGACCGGCCGTGCGGAACCGCTTCGCCCCGAAAACCGACGTTCGATCGCGATCAGGCGGCCGTCGAGAGCAGCGCCGATCGGAGAGCTGCCGCCTGGTCGGCCTCGACGATGACCGCGACCTCGTCGCCGACGTCCAGTTCGGTGCCCGGAAGCGGGATCGTCAGCGGTTCGTTTGCGCGCCCGTGTGCGTAGATTCGCGAATCTTCTGGCAGGTCGAGTTCGCTGATCCGCTTGCCGACGGCGGGGGATCCCTCGCTGATTCCGATGACCGTTAGCTGGAGGTTCGTCGCGAGGTCGGCGACGACGTTGAAGTCGCCGCCCAGCATGGCGGTCTTCGCGCCGGCCGCCCCGAGGCGTTCGGGGTAGATGATCTCGTCGACGTCGGCGGCGTACTTCTCGTAGATGTCCTGGCGGTAGTCCTCGTCTATCCGCAGGACGGTCCGACAGCCGTGGTGTTTTCCGACCATGCAGGCGGCGAAGTTGGCGTTGAGATCGGGCGTGAACGCGCCGATCGCGTCGGCGTCCTCGATCCCCGCGTCGACGAGGACCGCCTCGTCGGCGCCGTCCCCGTGGACCGTCTCGAACCCGTCGTCGTCGGCCCGATCGACCCGATCGAGGTCGCCGTCGACGACGACGACGTCGTGCCCTTCTTCGGTGAGGATGCGCGCCGTTCGGGAGCCGACCCGACCGTATCCCACGATGACAAACCTCATGGGAGAGAGATACACGCTCCGGGGTCAAATACGTTCGTTCGCGATCGGCGGCGAACGTCGCCTCCCGACGAGGGTCCCGAGCGGTCGCCCGACCGGATATTTCCGTCGTCGATGACCGTCATGCGTCCACGGCTGCGCACGAGCGTGTATAGATATCCGCCGACGGAGACGAAAACACTTAACTGAGCCCTGTTGGTATGCTCGCGCATCCAATATGGGGGCAGAGATTTGATCGCGGATTACTTCGATTTCGACGAACACGACACCGATCTGTCGACCGAACTGGTCGCCGGAATCACCACGTTCCTCGCGATGTCGTACATCATCGTAGTCAACCCGAACGTCCTCCTCCCGGCGATCATGGGGTTCAACGAGAACGGCGATATAAACCGGCAGACCACGATCGACGGTGCGACGTACACCGCGCCGGAGGTGTTCCAGATGCTCGCGATCGCGACGATCATCGCGTCGGTGGTCGCGATCGCGGTCATGGCACTGTACGCCAAACGTCCGTTCGGGCTGGCGCCGGGGATGGGGTTGAACGCCTTCTTCACGTTCACCGTCGTCATTGGTTTGGGAATCCCGTGGCAGACGGCGCTCGCCGCCGTCTTCGTCGAAGGAATCATCTTCATCGTGATCACCGCCGTCGGCGCCAGGAAGTACGTCATCAGCCTCTTTCCCGAACCGGTCAAGTTCTCCGTCGGCGCCGGTATCGGTGTGTTCCTCCTGTTCATCGGCCTCCAGGAGATGCAAGTCGTCGTCGCCGACCCCGCGACGATGGTCGCCCTCGGCGACATCGCGCAGAATCCGACCGCGATCCTCGCGTTGCTCGGCCTCTTCCTGACGTTCATCCTCTGGGCTCGCGGGATCACCGGGGCGATCATCCTCGGCATCCTCGGGACGGCGGCCGCCGGCTGGGCGCTGTTGCTCGCCGGCGTCGCGAACGCCTCCACGCTGGCTCCCGAGGTGTTGCTCGACCAGGAGACCGGCGAGGTCTCCTTCCAGATGGTCACGTCGCCCCACTACGACATCACCCCGCTGGTCGGCGCGTTCGTCGAGGGCCTGCGCGACGTCGATCCGTTGACGTTCGCGCTGGTCGTCTTCACGTTCTTCTTCGTCGACTTCTTCGACACCGCGGGGACGCTCATCGGCGTCTCCCAGTTCGGCGGCTTCCTCGACGAGAACGGCGATCTCCCCGAGATTGAAAAGCCGCTGATGGCCGACGCGATCGGGACGACCTTTGGCGCGATGGTCGGCACCTCCACGGTGACGACGTACATCGAGTCCTCGGCCGGAATCGAGGAGGGCGGCCGAACCGGCTTCACCGCCTTCGTCGTCGGCGCGCTCTTCCTGGCCACCCTCATCTTGATCCCGTTCGTCGCGATGATCCCCGCCTACGCCTCGTTCATCGCGCTCGTCGTCGTCGGGGTTATCATGCTCCAGGGCGTCCTCGACATCGACTGGCAGGACCCCGCGTGGGCGGTCTCGGCCGGCCTGACGATCACCGTCATGCCGCTGACCTACTCGATCGCGAACGGCCTCGCGGCCGGGATCATCGCCTACCCGCTCATCAAGACCGCGATGGGCGAGTTCGAGGACGTCCGCGTCGGCCAGTGGGGAATCGCCCTCGTCCTGATCGGCTACTTCTACGTCTACACCAGCGGCATGCTCGGCTGACGGCGATCGTCGCTGTACCGCCCCGTTCCCCGCTCTATTGCCGCGTCCTCGTCCGAAATCCGCTGCAACCACTGCGTTCTTAGGGATCGAGTCCCCAGTCGAACTCACGATGGCTGATATCACGTTCTACGAACTGCCCGGCTGTCCGTACTGCGCGAAAGTCCGCACGAAACTCGAAGCGCTCGGCCTCGACTACGACACGATCGAGGTCCCGCGATCGCACGCCGAGCGCACGGACGTCGAGACGGTCAGCGGCCAAACAGGCGTCCCCGTCATCACGGACGAAGCCCACGGCGTCGAAGGGATGCCCGAGAGCGACGACATCGTCGAGTACTTAGAGGAGACGTACGGCGACGGCGCTGCGTAAGCGGCCGTCGCGCCGTCCGACCGACTGCCGACGAGGCCGCGGACTGAGTGGACGGGGCCGTCGGCGTCGCTATCGATCCGGTAGATTCGCGGTGGAACGAGCGCCCTCTCGAATGCGGGCGCGGCGAGACGAGAGACGACCGGGAGTCAGGCTGCTTCCTCGCGCTCGGATCGCTCACGGATGACGTCGCGGAGTTCGTCCGCGTCCCTGAGCTGTTCGAGTTCCTCGCGCTCGACCAGCGCGGTGCCGTCGACGGACTCGCGTTTCGCCCGGTCGACGACGTAGATCGATCGCGTGCGTGTGACGCGCCCGATCGAACTCATGATCCGAGCGCGTTTCTCGGCGGCTTTCGTGAACTTGGAGTGGCCGGTGAGGACGACGTCGCTGTCGTCTTCGTCCTCGCTGACGGCTTTGAACGGCGATCGGACCGTCGGGTGAACCTGGTAACCCGCCCGCGTGAGGACAGCGACGACCTTCTCGTCGTCGGGGTCGGCCTCGGGGTCCGCCGGGGTCGATTCCGATTCGTGGACGTCGTCGGCGCCCTCCAGTACGTCGACGGGGCTCGTCAGCGGCGCGTCGAACAGCTCCTGAAGCGCCATGGCGACCTCGACGGAGGCGTTCATGCCGTCTTCGTACTTGGAGACGGTGCGCCGCGAGACGCCGAGTTCGTTCGCGAGCCGACCGAGGCTCCAGTCGCGATCCTCGCGCTCGTCGGCGAGCAGGTCGCCGTCGATGTTGACGTAGAGGCCGCCGGGTGCCGCGTAGATCAGCGGCGGAACGCCCTCGATGAACAGGTTGTACGCGGTGTCGGGACTGAGAACGGGGACGCCGTGGCGGAAGTAGACGACGTCCGGTTTGAGATCCTCGTCGCGACTGCGAAGGCCGATCACGAGCGGCGTCGCGTGGAGATAGGTGCCCAGGCGGCGCATCTCGTGGCCGGTCTCCTCGTTGAAGGCGTCGATGTTGCCGAGGATCTTCACGAGCAGGAGGTCGTCGCTCCGCCGCGCGGCGACGTCGAAGCTCTTCGGTCGGATCGCACACCGGTCGCTGACCACGAATTCCGCGTCCTCTAACATCGCGGTCACGTTGCCGACCAGTGCGGAGCGGGACATACGGGGATGTAAGTGATTCCTCATATAATAAGGTTTCCCCGACTGAACCACGCTGCCCGCATGCGATTTCAATTCATCTCGGCAACACCATTATATAGTGGTTCACGATCGTTCACGCCGATCGCACCGTCCCGAAAGGCGTTACTCCGCCGGGTTACAAGGGCCAGCGATGACCGTCGTCGGGATCGACGATACGGACTCTCGCGAGCGAGGAATGTGTACGACCTACGTCGCCACACAGGTCGCCCAGCGACTGCGCCACGAGGTGGGCGCCTCGGTCACGCGACTGCTCCTCGTCAGGCTCAACCCCGCCGTCGAGTACAAGACGCGGGGGAACGCCGCGCTGGCGATCCACACCGACGCCGCGCCCGAACGGGCGTTCGCACTCGCGCGCGATCGGCTCGCGGACCTCGCGGAGACGACCGACGAGCGGACGAACCCGGGGCTCGTCGTGGCCGATCACGGCCCGGGCGACGCGCCGACCGAGGTGAGCGGCTTCACCCGACGAGCGATCCGCGACCACCTCGACCCCGCGGACGCCGCGGCGCTGATCGATCGCGTCGGCTACCTGTCGTGGGGCGAGGGAACCGGCCGCGGCCGGATCGGGGCGCTCGCGGCCGTCGGAAGCTGGGACGCCCTCGACGAGTGGACCTACGAGTTCATCTCCTACCGCGAGCCCGATCGGTGGGGCACCGAGCGCGAGGTCGACAGGGAGACCGTCTTCGCGGCGGCCGATCGAGGCTATCCCGAGGTATGGGACACCGTCGACCGTGGCGAGGGCGAGACGGTTTGCGTCCCGCACACGCCGGGGCCGATCCTCCACGGGATCCGCGGCGACGACCCGGACGGCGTCCGGGCGGTCGCGGATCAAATCGAGAGCGAACCCGTCGCTGCGAGTCAGTTGTTTCGCACGAACCAGGGGACCGACGTCCACCTACGGGAGGGCTCGATCGAGTCGGCGGCGGACGGCCGCGCCTACCGACTCGACGGCCGGGTGGCGACGGTACCCGAAACGCGTCGCGGCGGCCACGTGTTCTTCGAACTCGAAGCCGACGCTACCGACCGAGAGTCCGCGGCCGCGGACGATACCTGCGACCCCGAAACGCCGCAACTGCCGTGTGCCGCTTTCGAACCCACGAAACGGTTCCGCGATCGCGTCCGGGCGCTTCGCGTCGGCGATCGGCTCACCGTCTGCGGCGAAGTCGCCCGCGGGACGCTCAAACTCGAGAAGATCGCCGTTCGCGACCTCGTGACGACCGATCGCGCGACGCCGATCTGTCCGGCCTGCGAGCGGACGATGGAGAGCGCCGGCCGGAACCAGGGCTATCGGTGTCGGGACTGTGGGACCCACGCCGACGGGAAGGCGACGATCGAGATCGATCGCGACCTCGAACCGGGCTGGTACGAGGTGCCCCCGTGCGCCCGCCGACACATCGCGAAACCCCTGGTCCGGGGCGGGTTCGACGCGCCGACGCACCCCGAACGGTAGCGTCGATCGCGGTCGGCGGCGACACCGCGGCAGCCTCGGGATCGGATTCGATCGGCGATTCTCGAAAGGGTTTTTCGACGCGACCGGCTTGCTAGGGACAAATGGGGCTCGAGGAGGAGATCGAGAAGATCGAGGAAGAAATCGCCAACACGCCCTACAACAAATCGACGGAGGCCCACATCGGCCGTCTGAAATCGAAACTCGCGGAGAAAAAAGAGAAGCTGCAAAACCAGAGTTCGGCGGGCGGCGGGACCGGTTACTCCGTCGAGAAACACGGCGACGCGACCGTCGCCCTCGTCGGGTTTCCCAGCGTCGGCAAGTCGTCGCTGCTGAATTCGCTGACTAACGCCGAGAGCGAGACCGGCTCCTACGAGTTCACGACGCTGGACGTCAATCCCGGCATGCTCCAGCACCGGGGTGCGAACATCCAAATGCTCGACGTGCCCGGGCTAATCGAAGGCGCCGCGACGGGTCGGGGCGATGGCCAGCAGGTGCTGGCGGTCGTCCGCAACGCCGATCTGATCGTCTTCGTCCTCTCGGTGTTCGAGATCGACCAGTACGATCGGCTCCAAGAGGAACTGTACGACATCAACATCCGCGTCGATCGGGAGCCCCCGCGGGTCACGGTCCGGCCGAAGATCAAAGACGGCATCAAGATCACCTCGAGCGTCGAACAGGAGTTAGACGAGAAGACGATCAAGGACGTCCTCCGCGAGCACGGCTACGTCAACGCCGACGTCAACCTCCAAGAGCAGGTGAGCATCGATCGGCTGGTCGACGGGTTGATGAAGAACCGCGAGTACATCCCCTCGATCGCCTGCGTGAACAAGGTCGATCTGATCGAGCCCAGTTACAAGGAGACCGTCGACGAGCAGCTCCGCGAACGCGACTTAGACCCCGAGGAGGTGACGTTCATCAGCGCCGAGAAGGAGAAGGGCCTCGACGCGCTCAAGGATCGAATCTGGGAGAACCTCGGCCTCATCCGGGTTTACATGAACAAACCCGGACGGGGCATCGACTGGGAAGAGCCCCTGGTCGTCCGGAAGGGAACGACCGTCGGCGAAGCGATCGAGAAGCTCGGCGGCGAGATGGAAGAGCGGTTCCGCTTCGCCCGCGTCACCGGCCCCAGCGCGACCCACGACGAGCAGCAGGTGGGGAAGGATCACGTTCTCGAGGACGAAGACGTGCTGAAGCTGATTCTGCGGCGGTAGCGCGGTCCCGACCGCGATGCCATTTTCTTATCACTTCTAAATTGTTTGGAATGTAATGGCTGTCGAAGGATCAAGATTATCCGATCGCTCGATGAATCTCCGGTATGTCCGAATTCGGTGCACTCTCGCTCGTCCCGCCGCTGTTAGCGATCGTGCTGGCTATCGTCACGAGAAAAGCAGTGCTCTCGCTGTTCCTCGGGATCTGGTCGGGCGGGATCCTACACGCTGGGGGACCGATCCTGTTCGACGATCCGGGCGGTTGGCTTCGAGGCCTTGTTACGGAGGGGACGATCTCGCCCGAGGCGAACTTTTTCGGTGATCCGGTTTCGTGGGGCGAGGGTGTCGTTACCTCCGGCTTCGGCCTGGTTCCAACCTTCGACTGGATCGTCGCCGCAATCATCGCAGACGACGGGTTCCACGCGCAGATCCTGCTGTTCACCCTGTTACTCGGGTCGGGCGTCGCTATGATCTGGAACCTCGGTGGCTCCTACGCCGTCCGGGACTGGGCGCTCTCGAAGATCGAGACCCCGCGCGGGGCGGGCGTGGCCGCCTGGCTGCTCGGCGTCCTGCTGTTCTTCGACGACTACGCCAACACGGCAATCGTCGGGAGCGCGATGAAAGACGTCTCCGACCAGCTCCGGATCTCCCGCGAGAAGCTGGCGTACATCGTCGACTCGACCGCGGCCCCGGTCGCGACGCTTGCGATCTCGTCGTGGGTCGCGTTTCAGCTCGGCCTCATCCGCGACGCGTACAGCGATCTCGGGGTGGAAGACCCCCCTTCGGCGTTCGAGGTCTTCCTCAACTCCATTCCGTTCAATATGTATGCCATCCTCGCTATTGCGATGGTGGCGATCGTCGTCGTCAGCCGACGGGACTACGGCGAGATGCTCGACGCCGAGCACCGCTCCTGGCGAACCGGGAAGGTCTATCGCGAAGACGCTCAGCCGATGCAAGACGTCGAGGCCGACCTCGGCGAACCCGCGGCCGCGACCCCCCGGCTGGTGAACTTCTTCGCGCCGGTCGCCGTGCTCGTCGTCGTCACGGTGGGCTCGGCCCTCCTGACGGGGCACGAGTCCGGGGCCAGCCTGTACGACATGGTGACGAACGCCGACTACGCGGCGGCGCTGACCTACGGCTCGTTCGCAATGGTCGTTTCCGGGTTCGTCCTGGGGAGGGTCTACGACATCTTCGACTTCCGCGAGGCGACGGACACGACGATCGACGGCTTCGGAATCATGCTCACCGCCGTCTCGATTCTCGTGCTCGCTTGGGGGATCGGCGAGGTCGTCGCGGCCCTGGCGACGGGCGACTACGTCGCCACGTACGTCGGAGAGTTCCTCCCCGCGGCCGTGCTCCCGGCCGTAGTCCTGCTGACGGCGGCGTTCATCGCGTTCTCGACCGGAACCTCCTGGGGGACGATGGCGATCCTGACGCCGATCGCGATCCCCGTCGCCTGGGGGCTCGCGAACGATCACACGATGGTCGCGGCGGTCGTCGGGGCGGTCTTCTCCGGCGCGATCTTCGGCGACCACTCCTCTCCGATCTCCGACACCACCGTGCTTTCGTCGACGTTCACCGGCGCCGACCTCGTCGACCACGTCAGGACCCAGCTCTACTACGCGGTAACGGTCGGTATCGTGGCGATCGCGCTGTTGCTCGTGTGGGGCGTCACCCGGATCACGCCGCTGGTCCTCCTGCCGATCGGCGTGGCGGTGCTCATCGCCCTCGTCTACGGCCTCTCCGAACTCGACGCCCGGCGCAAGGGGGTCGACCCGGTGTCGGTCAACGCGTCGCGAGAGACCACGGGCGGACCGAGGAAACCCGCCGCCGACACGACGGCCACGTCGGGGCCCGACGAACCGGCGGCGGAATCGGGGTCGCCGACGGACTCGAGCACTCGCGTCGACGATCGGACGGAAGACGCCGGCTAGGCGATCGCCGACGAATCGGCCGACTTCCACAACCTTTTGCGCCGGGCACACGTTCCCCCACGTATGGACGGAACGCTCGATCACACGATGATTCGCGTCGCCGATCTCGAGGACTCCCTCGACTGGTACCGGACCCACCTCGACTACGAGGAGAAGGACCGCTACGAGGGCGACGGCTTCACGATCGTCTACCTCGGGCCCGAGGACATGCACGAGAACGGCGCCATGCTCGAGCTCACCCACAATGAGGGCGAGGAGCCCGAGGTCGGCGACGCTTGGGGCCACATCGCCGTCCGCGTCCCCGAGGGCGAACTCGAGGACTACTACCAGCAGCTGATGGACGAGGGCGTCGAGGACTACCGCGACCCCGAGTCCTGCGGCGGCCGCTACGCCTTCGTCAAGGACCCCGACGGCCACGAGGTCGAGATCGTCCAGCGCGACCCCGCCGAGGGCGCGCTGTGGTCGCTCGATCACACCATGATCCGCGTCGAGGACGCCGACGAGGCGCTCGGCTTCTGGACCCGGAAGTTCGAGTACGACGAGGCCGGACGCTGGGAGTCCGACACCTTCGCCAACTACTTCGTCGAGCGCGAGGGCGCCGCACCCGAGGAGATGTCCGTCGAACTCACCTACAACTACGACGGCCGCACCTACGACATGGGCGACGCCTGGGGCCACCTCTGTATCCGCGTCGACGACCTCGAAGACGACTGGCACGTGCTCGTGGAACGCGAAGCCGACGACCACCGCGATCCCGAGAGCAACGACAACATGTACGCGTTCACGAGGGGCCCGGACGGCCACGAGATCGAACTGCTCGAACGCGATCCCGAGGCCGACTCGCTGTTCCCGTTCTGACCCTCGATTCGATACCGTTCGGTTCGCGTCGGACCGGTCGGCGATCGGCGGCTACTCGTCCAGAACGTCTTCGTTCCAGGTCGCCGACGCGGTGACTCGGTTGCCGTCGACTTCGTAGGACACCTCGTCCGCGGACGCCCCGAGTCTCGCCTCGAGTTCGGCTTCGGCGTCCCCGTCGAGTTCTTCGAAGGCGGCGGCGAACTCGCCGGACCACTCCGTCTCGCTCTCGATCGTGAGCGAGCTAACGACACCCTTTGCGTCGCCCAGCTCGTCGAGTTCGGCCCCGTCGACGGACTCGACATCTCCCTCGACGTCTCCGGCGTCGTCGAATTCGCCGTAGCCGCCGAATACGGTGTCGCCGTGACCGGCCTGTCCCAGCATCCACTCGAAGTCGCCACCGCGGTCGGCCGCCCGCTCGCCGTCGCCGGTGGAGGCTTCGATCGGGCCGCGAAGGGTGCCGACCGCGTCACCGCCATCGGAACCGTTCGCGATGACGATCCCATCGGCGCCGACGGCGATCGCACCGCCTTGTTCTCGGCTCGCTCCTTCGCCCGGTTCGTAGACGGCGAACTCACCGATCGCGTCGGTTTCTTCGTACTGGATCGCTACCGACCAGTCGTCCTCGGGTGCGTCCGTCAACGCGTCGTGAATCTCGTCCGCCCGGACGTCGCCCGCCATGACGATCGCGTCGTTGACCAGGAGGATCTCGTCGATCGTCGTCTCGAACTCGGTCGACGCTCCCGTCGCGCTTGATTCGCTCTCGTCAGTGGTGAGCAGCCCCGAGAGCCCGGTCCCCACCAGACCAAATCCGCCGACGAACGCGACGACCAGAACGCTCATCATCGGCAAGGCGAGCATCACGTCCTCTTGGTCGAGGAGCTCGTTCTCTGCACCCTCGTCGCTCCAGTTGCCCGTCGTTTCGCCGGCCTCGCCGGCAGCGTCGAGGGCCGCCCAGTCGACGTACGTGTAAAACGTCGCCTTCTCGTCTTCATCCCATGATAACCATCGCGCGTACGAAGGAAGGCTACTCCCGGCTTCCTCGCTGTCGCCGTCGTTCTCACCAGCCCCGTCGTCGCTTCCACCGGAGTCGCCCCCGCCGAGACAGCCGGCTATCGCACCCGTAGACACCGCCGCCGTCGCCCCCGCTCGCTCGAGCAGCGTTCGTCGGTTGAGTTCCATCGGGAGAACGGTTGAAAGTGTGCCCATAAAGTATTTCTGGCTCGACTACCGATCGCCGTCGGCTCCGGATCGAAATTCGAGCGTTCGAACCGAACACGCCGATTTGCGAATACGCCGACAGTATCGGAACGGGATCGTCGACTCCGACCGACGCGGGACGGATAATCACGCGTTGTCCTGTGTGTCTCGATCGGTGATGGAAATCGAGAAAAACCGATCGAACCCGGTTGAGCCCCCTGATTATGCCGATGTTTACTTGGTACAACAGACTGACTGTTCATCCAGAAAACTTATTACAGACCCTTTAATACATCCGGATACCCCTACCCGGTGCGAGCCGACCACCTCGGTCATTGCATCGGTGGTTGGTTCGCGCTCCAGGCGAATCGCACGCGAACCACACAATCACGATAACAACATAATACATGACAAACGAACCATCATACCGCGAAAAGGGACGCGCAGTGTTCCTGGCCGCGCTTATGGTCCTCTCCGTTGTCGCGATGGCAGCTTCCTTTACGGGCGCTGTCGCCGCCGACAACCACATCGACGCCACGTTCAGCGCGGACGATGTCGAGAACGTATGGATCGGCCAACAAGTGCAAATTACGGATCTCAACAAACCTGCTGACTTAGTGCAGGGCGACGACGCTGTCCGAAACCTCTACGTCGACGACAGCGGTAACGCGACCCTCGATACGAGCGACCTCGACCAAGGTCGCTACGAGATCCAGCACGGTAACCAGACAACGGAAACCTTCTGGATCTTCGAGCACAAGATCGACGTCGGGTTCGAAGACAGCACGGTCAATCAGGAAGAAACCTCCCTCACGTACGACGACGTCAGTAGTGAGGAAGCCCGTGCCGGAGATGTCACTCTCCACATCAGCGGTGAGCGCGACGGCGAATCGCTCAGCGCAAGCGACCTCGAAGAAATCTTCGGCGAAGACACGCAGGTCGACGACGAGGACAAAGTCGCAGTGACGGTTAACGACACTAACGGTGACAGCGTCTCGGCTGACTTCTCCAATTCGGACACCGGTAACTACACGTTCACGGTTTCCGTCGCCGACACGACCGCCGAAGAAACCGCTGAGGTCACCGTCAACGAGGCGATCGACTCTGACGCTTCGTTCGACGACAGAAACTACGAGGAGAACGCCGGCGACGTCGCCGAATTCACCGTCGACGTCCAGTCGACCAACAATCTCGTTGTCAACGTGACGGACCAGGAAGGGTACTACCGTGCTGAGATCGCCGTCGAGAACATCGGCGACGAGGACAACGTGACCGTTCAGTTCAACTCGTACAAGGCCGGCCACGGTAACGATGACGTCGTGACCGTCCTCGATGACGAGGGTGAACCAATCTCCGGCAGCGACGTGACCGTCACCGAGTACCTCGGCGGCGACGAGAATGCGACGTTCGGTGACGATCAGCGTCTCCTTCCGGGCGACTACGACCTCGAAGCCTACGTCAATGGTCAGTCCGACGAAGTCGACGCTGCGGTCCTGCTCCTCACCGAGCGATCGACCAGCGACCTGAAGCCGTCGGTCCTCCCCGGTGACTACAACGTCGACGATGTCGACGCCGACATCATCGCGGACAACGCTACCGAACGCGACTACGTGACCGAGCGTGACCTCCTGGTCACCGAAGTCGAAGCGTCCGGTATCTACGGCTACGCGTTCGACGACGGTAACTGGGCGAGCGGCGAGGGTCTCGAGTTCAACTTCGAAGACACGGACAAACCGCGCTACGGCACGCCCGACAGTTTCACGCTTGAGGATCTGAACAGCTCCGAATACAACATCGTCACTGACGAAGACAACAACAGGTTCTACGTCGTCGTCGATGTCGGCGCGGTCGAGGACCTCGGCGCCGACGAAACTTGGAACGCTGAGTTCAACGTAACCGAAGCCAACCCGTACGTCGATGAGAACGAAGTCGCTGACGCCGATTTCGACGTCGAAGAACCCACTATCGAACTCGACGGTGAGTTCGACGACGACGACCGCTTCAAGGTTGGTAACGGCGAAGCGTCCGAAATCGCCGCTACGACGAACGTCGCACCCGGTACGACAACTGACTTCCGTGTGCGTGCAACTTCGGAGATCTACACCGACGCCGCCACCGTCGACGAGAACGGTAAAGTCTCGACGACGTTCGATCTCAGCAGCCACGATCCCGGCGAGGAAATCCGTCTGGTCCGTGCCATGATCGACAGTGACACGAAGGCAGTGTCGGAAGGTATCTTCGTCCAGGGCGAACCCGTCGAAGAACCCGAAGGGATCAACCTCGAGACTAACGCACCGGAGACGGTCCAAGTCGACGGGGAAGCAACCCTCGACGTGAACATCACCAACAACGGTGATGAGGCGAACATGACCAACTACACGGTCACCATCGCCGGCGAAGAAGTCGACAGCGGCGAACTCGACCTCAACGCTAGCGAATCCTGGGAGAACTCCTACGACTTCAACACCAGCGCCGCAGGCGACATCGAGTGGTCGGTCACCACCGACGACGCCGAAGACTCCGGCACGCTGACCGTTACAAATGAGAGTGACGGCACTCCCGGTGACGGCACCTCCGGTGACGGTGACTCCGATGACACCGGCGGCTCTGATGACACTGGCGGTAACGACACCGACAGTGACGGCGATGACGGCGACAACCCCGTACCCGGCTTCGGCGTCGCTGTCGCGCTCGTCGCGCTGCTCGCCGCCGCCATGCTGGCCGTCCGCAAGGACTAACCAGTAACTAACCACCGGATCACTCCGGCCTTTGCGGTTTCATTTTATTGGCGCTATACCGGGTAGCAACGGCTGTACTTCTCGATCGTACCACGGGCCGTCATCGTGACTAACGATCGGTCGTGATCGGACTGACGACTGCGTACAGGAACGGCTACCCCATGGCGCGAATCGAGAAAAACGATGCAGTCCGCTGCCGCGGTGCTCGACGTTACTCGAGGAATCGCTCCTGGACGTTCCCGGTCGGCATCATGCAGCGATCGCGCTCGCCGAACAGGCGGTACCGATTACTGGCGACGAGGTCGTACGCGCGATCGCGAACCGATCGCGGCACGAACCGAAACGGGGAGCAGAGCGCGTAGACGCCGCCGAGCAGCGCCGCGATCCGAATGACCGCGCCGGACTTGACGTAGCAGTCGTCGCCCTCGATGAGCACGATCGACTCCAGTTCGTCGGTCGGGAGATCGTGGTCGGCTAACAGCTGTTTCCCGACCTCCGACTGGAGCGATGCGAAGTGGAACCGTTCCTCCGAGTCCCGCGGCACGAGAAACTGCACGAACCCGTTACAGAGGTTACAGACGCCGTCGAAGAGGACGATCGGATCGTCATCCGGAATCTCGACGCTCATCGGCACTGGGCTAGCGTTTGGCGGCTCGGCAGTTCAGTATTGCGATCGCACGCAGCCCCAGCGCAGTCGACCGACAGCGGACGACCGACCCGGCCCCGAACGGCCCGACGCCCGCCGACTTCGGGAACGGTGCAACGATCATTTCACCGTTCAACAAGCTTATACGAGTCCGGTCGAGACTCGTGGTAGACGGTGTAACAGCAGGATGGCACTGGACCGGCAACGACTCGCAAACGCACGGAATCGCCTCGCAGACGGCGCGGATCGCACCGCGAACGGAATCAGACGTCGGTTCGAGATCGACCGTCGGGCCCTCGCCGCGTTTCGCATCGCAGTCGGCGCGCTGTTGCTCGCCGACCTCCTGCGCCGGGCGCGGAAGCTCGAGGATTTCTACACGGATTCGGGCGTGCTCCCCCGGGAGGCGCTGTACTCGGACTATTCGCCGCTCTACTCCAACACCTTCCACACGCTCTCGGGGGAGACGTGGGCGCAGGCGCTCCTGTTCTGCGTCGCGGGGGCGTTCGCCCTCGCGTTGCTCGTGGGGTATCGGACGCGAATCGCGACGATCGCCTCGTGGCTGTTGCTGGTTTCGCTTCACCTTCGGAATCCGATGGCCATCAACGGCGGCGACGTGTTGTTGCGAATGCTCCTGTTCTGGGCGATCTTCTTGCCCCTCGATTCGCGGTGGGCGGTCGACGCCCGTCGGGTAGATCGGTCCCAGTTGAGTCCGACCGTGGCGTCCGTCGGGACGATGGCGGTCCTGCTGCAGGTGCTGCTCATGTACGTGACCAACGCCATCCACAAATTCCAGAGCGAAAAGTGGACGGGCGGGGAGGCGGTCGCCTACATCTTCCAGGCCGATCACTTCACCTATCTGCTCGGAAACCACCTCGCCGACCAGATCCTGCTGCTGCGCGCGTTCACGTACGCGTGGATGGGACTGATCCTCCTGTCCCCGCTGCTCGTCCTCCTGACCGGACGCGGGCGCGCGGCGATCGCGACGGTGTTCGCCGGCATGCACCTCGGGATGCTCGTCACGCTCCGGATCGACCTGTTCCCGCTGATCGTGATCGCGGGACTGGTGTTGTTTTACCCACCCCGCGTCTGGGACGGCGTCTCCGCGATCGCGACGCGAATCGGGATCGCCGATCCGCTGCAGCGGCTTCTGGCGCGGTTCCAGGCGACGGCGCCCGTGCTGGCGGTTCCTCGACCGACCGAGATCGGCGGAGTTCGATCGCACGTCCCATCGCTCTCGGTCGTCACCGCTCGCGGCCGGGTCCTGTTCGCGACGGTGATTCCGTGGCTGTTGCTGGTGCTCGTCGTCCTCTCGAACGCGGAGGCGGTCGGCTACACGGAGGTTCCCGAGCCGGGAGCGGCAGCCCTCGATACGCTGCAAGCTGATCAGAGCTGGCGGATGTTCGCGCCGAACCCGATATCGACGGCCCAGTGGCTCGTCGTTCCGGGCGAACTGGAGGACGGATCGGAGGTCGACGTGTTGCACGAATCGGACGTCGACTGGGATCGGCCCCCGAACGTCGACGCGACCTACGACACCGCGCGCGAGCGAAAGTACATCTCGAACATGCGCTTCGCCGGCAATAGGAAACACCGGTCGTACTTCGCCAACTACCTGTGTGAACGCTGGAACCGCTCGCACGAGACCGACGTCGAACGGCTTACCGTCTACGGGCTGTCGGACCGGTCCGGGCCGTACGAGGACGAACCGGACGTCGTCGAGGTCAAGCTGATCGAATACGACTGCTCGGGCGAGTTCGTCCAGCGGACGTACTCCTGACGCCGCGAGCGAGTCTCGATCGGCGCCGTCTTTTTCGCGATCGACCGATCGCCGTCCTCGAACCCGTGCGGGGACGATCAGCACGCTGAAGCACCGGGACCGACCAGAAGTCGGTATGAGCGACCGGAGTTCGAACGGGACGACGCGCCATCGCGGAGGCGACGACTGATGGACGAACAAACCGAACGGACCGTACTGGCGCTCGCGATCGGGCTGCCGATCGGTCTCGCGATCGGCGCCGTATTCGTGATCGTCTTCGACGAGTTGCTGCTCGGGTTGTCGTCCGCGCTGACGTTCGGAATCGTCATCGCGGCGTTGCTCGCGAATCGGTGGAGAGAGAAGTCGAACTAGTCGTCGGCGGCAGCGGCCTCGGTCTCGGTGCTCGCGTTCGCCCGTTCGAGGTCTTCGAGGTACTCATCAGCGTCGAGGGCGGCCTTGCTGCCCATGCCGGCCGCGGTCACGGCCTGCTGGTAGTGGTAATCGACGACGTCGCCGGCGCCGAAGATGCCGGGCACGTCCGTCTCGGTCTGGCCGCCGCCGTCGCCGCCCTGGGTGCGGAGGTAGCCCTCGTCGTCCATCTCGACGCCAGTCTCTTCGAGGTACTCGGTGTTCGGGGTGTGACCGATCGCGAAGAAAACGGCGCCGACGTCGAACTTGAACTCCTCGGTTTCGGGATCGGCGATTCGATCGGTCGGATGGCCCTGCTCGTTGTGGACGAGGGTGACGCGGTCGACGCCCTCCTCCTGAGAGCCGTGGATTTCGATCAGTTCGGTGTTCTTCATGATCTCGATTTCGCCCTCTTCGACCTTCTCGTGGACGCGGTCGACCCAGTAGTCTTCGGCGCGGAACTCGTCGCGACGGTGGGCGATGTAGACGGTGTCGGCGAACTTCGTCAGGAAGGTGGCCTCCTCCATGGCGGCGTCGCCGCCGCCGACGACGAGCATATCCTCGTCGCGGAAGAACGCGCCGTCGCAGGTCGCGCAGGTAGAGAGCCCGTAGCCCATGAGTTCGTCCTCGCCGGGGATGCCCAGCGTGCGGGCGCTCGCACCGGAGGCGGCGATGATGGCGTCGGCGGTGTAGACGTCGCCGTTGGTCAGTTCGACGCGGAACGGGCGGGTGTCGGTGTCGACGCGTTCGACGACGCCGTTGATGAGATCGGCACCGAACTTCTTCGCCTGCGCTTTCATGTTATTCACGAGTTCGGGGCCGCTGATCCCCTCGGGGAAGCCGGGGTAGTTCGCGACGTCGGTCGTGAGCGTGAGCTGGCCGCCGGGTTCGTCACCCTCGATGACCAGCGGCTCGTTGTTCGCGCGGCCGGCGTAGATCGCGGCGGTGAGGCCGGCGATGCCGGTGCCGGCGATGATCAGCTTGCGGTGTTCCACCTCGTTGTCGCCGTCGTCGTCGATCCCCAGTTTCTCGTCGAGTTCGCCGGTTTCGTCGAGGGCACTGGTGTCGTCCCAGCCGCCGATCAGTTCGTCGTCGATGAACACTTCGGGTGCGGTTTTGCGGCCGTCCGCGCGCTCGACCATCTCTTCGAAGCGATCGTCGTCTCCGGTGACGTTGTAGGTCTCGTACTCGACTCCCTTGCTGTCGAAGAGATCCGTTGCCTTCTCACAATAGGGGCACTCCTCTTTGGTATAGATCTCGACACGAGGCTGATCGCTCATGCCAGACACTTGGGAAACTGCGCCTAAACCCCTTGCGTTCTCAGCAACGGCACCCGTTTGCTACGACGCACCGAATGCAGTCACTGACGCGCCGGCGTCCCCACCCGGACGGCTTCGTCCCCTCCACGAACTCGATGGTGACGGATACCTCCTCTCTAATCCGCTCGTCGATCGCGGACTCGATCGACGTCGCTTCGTTCCACGGTCCGGACGTAGTCGATCTCTTCGCGCCCGAGCGTTCGGAACACCTCGGTCCGTTTGCGACCCGGGACGAGGACCTGGATCGGTCGCACTTGCAGCGTCCACGACGATTCGCGTAAAACCGATACGCCGACGCGGTATCTCCTCGTGGCGTCGATCGGCCCTCGACGGATTTACGGACTCGACCGGCGTCGTCCCGGGTATGACCGCGGATCTCGAAGAGAAAACGGATCGGTACGGCGACCTGCTCGCCGAAGCGCTCGAAGCGGCGACGATCGCCCCGCCGGAGGGTACGCCGATGGCGACGGCAGCCGAAGAATGCCGAGAGATGGCCGCGTCGTACCTCGCCGACGGCGATCACTTTCGAGAGAACGGCGACCTCGTCAACGCGCTCGCGTCGTTTTCGTACGGACACGCGTGGCTCGACGCCGGTGCGCGAGTCGGATTGTTCGATGTTCCAACGGACGGCCACCTATTCACGGTTTGAGCCGGCTTCGGCGGTTCCAGGAGACGCGAGCTCCAATCTGTGTGGGTACTACTGTTTTATCCGTCCGGAATGGACGTCCGAACGACGAGGTGGTCCCGTGCCGTCGTCTCCCGCGACCGAATCCGGCTTCGCCCGGTCACCGACGATCGACGCGGCGAGTATCGCCGGGTGGGCAACCCACACATTCCGAACGATTAATAACCATATAACCGAAACATATATAACAGGATATCCAGACAGTTTATAAGCTGGCCGAAATCTTTATATCCCTTACGGCCTTACTCTATGTTAGCTGAGGCGACCGGGTTTCTTCTGGTTACCCCACCCGGGAGCCCCGAGTAACCGACCCGATATCCCATGACAGACACCAATATCCGAACGTACGAGAGAGAGGCGGAGGAGGAATCGACGCCGCGAACCGACGAGCGCGAGCACTGTCCGGAGTGCGGTGGTCGACTCGTTTCGGACACGGAGCACGCCGAGACCGTCTGCGAGGATTGCGGACTGGTCGTCGAGGAGGACGAGATCGATCGCGGGCCGGAGTGGCGCGCGTTCGACGCCGCCGAGAAGGACGAGAAGAGCCGCGTGGGCGCCCCGACGACGAACATGATGCACGACCAGGGGCTCTCGACCAACATCGGTTGGCAGGACAAAGACGCCTACGGCCGGACGCTCTCCAGTCGCCAACGCCAGAAGATGCAGCGCCTGCGCACCTGGAACGAGCGCTTTCGCACCCGCGACTCCAAGGAGCGCAACCTCAAGCAGGCGCTCGGCGAAATCGATCGAATGGCAAGCGCGCTCGGCCTCCCCGAGAACGTCCGCGAGACCGCCTCGGTCATCTACCGCCGCGCGCTCGAAGAGGACCTCCTCCCCGGCCGATCGATCGAGGGTGTCGCCACGGCCTCGCTGTACGCCGCCGCCCGACAGGCGGGGACGCCGCGCAGCCTCGACGAGATTTCGGCCGTCAGCCGCGTCGACAAGATGGAGCTCACCCGCACGTACCGGTACGTGATTCGCGAGCTCGGCCTCGAGGTCAAACCGGCCGATCCCGAACACTACGTCCCGCGGTTCGTCAGCGACCTCGATCTCTCCGACGAGACCGAGCGAATGGCACGGGAACTGCTCGAATCGGCCCGTCAGAAGGGCGTCCACAGCGGCAAGTCGCCGGTCGGCCTCGCGGCCGCGTCGGTCTACGCCGCGGCGCTGCTGACCAACGAGAAGGTCACCCAGAACGACGTCAGCGAGGTCGCCAGCATCTCCGAAGTGACCATTCGCAACCGCTACAAGGAACTGCTCGAAGCGTCGGACACCGCGGCGCCGGCCTGAAGACTGGTATCCGGGTCGGCGTCTCGACGTTCGGTTCAGCTTGACTTGTCGGATTTTCGCGGTGCCGTCGTACGCGCGACAAAGCTTTTGTCGCCCCGTGTGCAAACGGGTATCATGGATGAAACGACCGTTCAACTGTTGTGTCCCGAGTGTGCGAAAGATTGGCAGCTTTCGCCGGACAAACTCCCGACGCCCGCCGAAATGTTCCACTGCCCGAACTGTCACGCGTCTCGGCGTACGTCCGAGTTTATGCGGACGGACCGCGATCTCCAGACGTTGAAACAACTCGGTTGATCGGTCGCGCTCGTTCCGTTTTCGCCCGTCATATTTTTTCGTCGTGGCGGCCGTTTAGCTCTCGAACGAACCGCTGTCAAAAGATGGAGAGAAACAGCGCCTTACGGCGATAACGCAGCGTTTACGAGCCCAGTGGAATCGAGATTATCGACAGTAGGCGACGGTTTCGATCGGTCTCATAAACTGATACACTAGTAATCGAACAGGGGCTGCATGTTAACGCGACTCAAGATAATAATATAACCCTGCAGTGGATACCATTGGATGGTTATGAAGAAGCAGGAGCTCATTCACCTTCACGGCCTTCTCGCCGAAGTATCGAACCAGTGCGCGGAGTGGAACGACTGCCAGATCGATCTCGAAGAGTACGAATCGCTCGGTATTCGACCGACATCGATTCACAAATCAAAAACCGACCACAAGGCTGCTGTTTTTGCACTCGCAGGGGGAATCACGACGAACATGCGAGAGGGGGAGCAGGAAGCCGTCGCCGCTACCGCAGACTGAGTTTTACGCTGCACCTCTGACCGAAATCGATTGCAGAGACGACCGTCTCTCGTTCTCCTCTTTGTCTCCGCTAAACTCGTTCCGACCGAAACGATCGTCGCGATCGGAGATCGGCGCCGGTGACGATCGATTACCGACTGTTTCAGCGGGAAACCGGGGCCGTACTATTCGACGAGGTCTTCGAACTCGGGAAGGATCTCCTCGTCGTCGTCGTCTTCGTCCGACGGCTCCGCGTCGGCGTCTGAATCCGACTCAGTATCGTCGGAGTCCGTCTCCGCGTCCGCCGTTTTCTCGTCGTCGTCCTCCTCTTCGAGCACGTCGACCTGGTTGACCTCCAGCGGGATGTTTTCGAGCCGTTGCCCGATCTCTTTGCGTGCGATTCGCGAGGCGTGTTCCTCGCGCTCGACGTTGAAGACGGTCATCTCCAGTTCGAGCGCGACGAGCGCCTCGTCCGCTGCGATGAACGCGGGCGGGAGTTCCTCCCCCGACGGTGAGGTCCGCTCGCCCATGTTGATCTCCACGTAGTTCAGATCAGGGTTCAACATCTCGCCCGTCTTCGAGATGGCGATACGGATCGCCTCGTCTTCCGTCTCCACGTCGAACACCGGCACCGCGGCTTCGACGACGACCCTGCAGTTCATACACGGTTATTGTATCGCATCCGGTATGAAGGTTCGCCTCGGTGACCCGGGATCCGGCCCGCGTACCGAGTCAGCGCCCCCGAGCGGCGGTTCTCTCGAGGTTCCCTCTGCAGGGGACCGGTTCGAAAGGGCCAAGCCGTTCCTCACCAACTCTCGTTCGAATGCAGACGGGCGCGATCGCGATCGACGACCTCGCGGGCGGACTCGACCTCTACCGGACGCTCGAAAGCGGCCAGAGCTACCTCTGGCGTCGATCGGACGGCGAGATGTACGGCGGCGACCCCGCGCCCGAGGCGTGGTACCACACGGTCGTCGACGGGCGCTTCGTCGGCGACGGCTCGTCTTCCGGGGAGGTGATCCGCGTTCGACAGCGAGACGGCGTACTGGAGTGGCGGTCGACGACCGACGCGGAACCGATCCTCCGCCGACTCCTGCGCCTCGACGACGACCTCGAGTCGATCGCCGCGGCCGCCCCCGAGGATCCGCTGGTCCGGGAGGCTTACGAGGCACACTGCGGGATGCGCCTCGTCGCGGATCCGCCCTTCGGGACGCTGATCTCCTTCATCTGCTCGGCCCAGATGCGCGTCAGGCGCATCCACCGCATGGTTTCGACGCTCGCCCGCGAGTACGGCGACGCGATCGAGTTCGACGGCGAGGCCGTGTACGCGTTCCCGACGCCGGAGCAGCTCGCGGCCGCGACCGAGTCGGAGCTTCGCGAGCTCGGACTGGGCTACCGCGCCCCGTACGTCGTGCGAACGGCCGAGATGGTCGCGAACGGCGAGGCCCACCCCGCCGAGGCGCGGGATCTCGAGTACGAGGCCGCCCGCGACTACCTCACCCGGTTCGTCGGCGTCGGGGACAAGGTGGCCGACTGCATCCTGCTGTTCTCGCTGGGCTTCGACGAGGCCGTCCCGCTCGACACCTGGATCAGGTCCGCGATCGAGGAGCACTACCCCGACTGCGATCGGGGCTCGTACGCGGCGACCTCGCGGGCCATCCGCCAGCGATTCGGCGGCGAGTGTGCGGGGTACGCGCAGACGTACGTGTTTCATCACCTCCGAACCGGCGAGTGAACCGGCTCAGACCCGCGCTCGCAGCCCGCACCGGCCGTGCGGAACAGTTTTGTTGGATAACCGTCAACTATCGCGTATGAGTACGGGAACGATCGTCTCCTTGCTCGTCGCGGCCGGATTCGTCGGCCTATTCGGAGCGCTGATCAAGTACGCAGGGATGGTCTCCCTGATCGCAGGGTACGATCCGGACGCCGTGACCGACGAGGAGGGACTCGCGGATTTCATCGGGACGAACACGCTGTACGTCGCCGCGCTCTTGCTCGCGGTCGCCGCCGTCGAGTACGCGGAACCGATCGACGCGAGCGAGGGCGTCTGGATCGCGTTCGTGGTCGGTGTCGGGCTACTAACCGTTCGAATGATTCGCGGTACCCGCCGGTACGAAACGGCTCGTTGAAACGATCAGCGGACGATCACTCGTCGTAGTCCTTTCTCCCCGTCACCGCCCAGTAGGCCTGCGAGGCGATCGTCACCGTGAACACGGCGGCCAACACTACGGCGACGCCGATCGCGGCCGTCCGTCCGGCCATGTAGTACGCGAGTCCGGCCGCGGCGAGGACGAACACGAGCGCGCCGACGGCGAGTTCGAGCAACTCCCGGATCGTCGCGCGGCGACTCGAGACGTCGACGAACTCGTCTTCGAGGCGATCGAGGACCCCCATCAGCAAAACTCCCCGAGCGTTCGCTGATCGCGTTTCAGCGGTCGCGCCCGGTAGCCGTACTCGGTCGCGAGCGCGTCCGCGAACGCCTCGTCGGAGCCGTGGTGGGTGTAGACGACCTCGGGATCGATCTCGCAGACTACCGAGACGAGTTCGTCGAAGTCACAGTGGTCGGTCAGCGGGAAGGTGGCGTCGTAGTTCCCCCGGTACCGAAAGGAGTCGTCGACGGCCCAGCCCGAAAAGCCGGCCTTCAGTCCGTCCTCGCGATCGACCGTCCGCTCGACCCACTCCGATCGGGCCTGGTTCGACGGCAGGATCACGATCTCGTCGGTCAGTCCGCGCAGCGAATCGTACGGCTGGCCGTCGAACGAGAGGTCGGTCGCCGACTCGATCGCTCGCGTGACGTCGCGAATCGACTCGGAGGCCAGGATCTCTCGATCGCCGGATCGCTCGGTTGCCTCCCGTGCTATCCACTGCAGTTTCTGCGCCCGGCCGAGCGAGTAGCCGAACAGGAACAGCGGCCGATCGTCGTTGTCGCGGATCCAGTCGACGATTTCGGATTCGAGGTCGGCCTGGGGCGGAAATCGGTACTTCGGTCTGCCGTAGGTGGTCTCGATCACCAGTACGTCCGCCTCGATCGCGCTCGGATCGAACCCGTCGAGATAGCACCGATCGCGGATCGAGACGTCGCCGGTGTAACAGTATCGTCGTCCGGCCTCGTCTTCGATCAGGGCCGCGCGGGAGCCGACGACGTGGCCCGCCGGGACGAGGTCGATCCCCGGCGCGCGATCGACGTACTCGAACTCGGTCCCAGTTCGGGCGGCCGCGATCGCCGCCGTCTCGGCGGAGCAGACCACGGTTCCCGGCGTCGATCGGAACGTGTGATCGGCGTGGGCGTGGCTAACGACGTTCACCTCGCCGACGGCGTTGCGCGCGTCCGCGACGACTGCAGCCTCGCCGTCAGCCTCGAACTCGAAGTGGATCCCGTCCCGATGCCGTACGGTCACTGGGACCGGATACGGGGTCGGACCACCTTGGGTTGTCGGTTCCGCGACCCGGATTCGATTCAGGACGATTTCCGCGCGAACAGTATCTCCGCCGCGTGCTGGTGGGGTTCGTCGCCCGAGTCGTCGTCGAACACGATCTCTCGGCGGCGAACGACGTCCCAGTCCTCGTAGTAGCCCGCCAGCTCGCCAGGTGAGTAGAAGTGCTCGTTTTCCGTCCAGTCCGGTGGCGTCGGGATTGCGGGGTGATCGACGAACGCGAACATTGCGTGCAGTCCGCCGGAGACCGTCCGCTCCTTGAACCGATCGAACTGGCGCCGTCGGTTCTCGGGCCGGATGTACTGGATCGTCCCCGCCGAGTAGACGACGTCGACCGGTTCGGGAGGGACGGCCTCGTTCGCGTCGGCTTCGATCGTCCGAAGGGATGCCCCGCGGTCCCGCGCGAGTCGCTCCGCCTTCCGCAAGCCGTTGGGCGACACGTCCAGCGCGTACACGTCCCACCCCCGTTCGGCGAAGTACACCGCGTCGCGCCCCTCTCCGGCGCCGATATCGATCGCCGTGACGTCGTCGATCGTCTCCGACGCGAGCGCCGCCGTCCGCTCGGCCATCTCGTTCGGCTCTGTTCCCCAGTAGTACTCGTCGCATCCGTACACGCGCTCGAGTTCGTCGAACTTCATCACCACAACATTCGGCTCCGCTGACCTATAGGGTGTGGTCAGGGCGATGATGGATCAGGGAGCGTCGAAGTAGGGTCGAACGGAACACGTGGTCGGCATGGCTGACGACATCGACCTGGCCGACGGTACCGCGGGCGTCAGCGGCACCAAAGGAGTATTCTCCGTACGGTCGCGTAGATCTAACCGGTCGAATGACACGTCGTCTTCCGATCGACGAGATCCGCCCCACCCAGCTGTACATATCGAGCGAAAAATTGGCGGACGTGGTGGAGTGGTTCGATTTCGACGAGCCGAACTACGATCCGCTTCCCGCCTTCGAATACGACGGGGCGTGGTACCTATCCGACGGCCACACGCGTGCGTTCGCGACTGCGCTCGCCGGGTTCGAGACGGTACGGATCGAACGGGACGCGACGCTTCACGAGACGTTCGATTTCGGGGCGTATCTGACCTGTATCGACTGGTGTACGGACGCAGGCGTCGAAACGATTACCGATCTTCACGGACGCGTGGTCGGTCCGGGAACCTACGAGGTGCGGTGGATCGATCGGTGTCAGCAACTCACCGAGCCCATCGAGGACTGACGATTGCCGCTGTCGGCGACTAGTCGCGGTCGATCGCGGAACGAACGGGATTTTTACCGATCGCGATCGATGGCTCGCACATGACAGACCGAAGCCGGGCGCACGTTTTCGTCTCGGGAAAGGTACAGGGCGTCTTCTATCGAGCGACGACCCGCGAGACGGCCCGCGAGCACGGCGTCGACGGCTGGGTCAAGAACCTGCAGGACGGACGCGTCGAGGCCGTCTTCGAGGGCCCCGAGAACGCCGTCGAGTCGATGATCGAGTTCTGCCACGAGGGCAGCCCGGCGGCCGATGTGAACGACGTCGCGGTCGAGTACGAAGAGCCGCGGGGCGAGGAGGGATTCGAGGTCCGGTACTGATTGCCGGAGGCGGGTACCCGCTCGATCGTGCGACCCGACCGAGCGGAATCACACGATTCCGATGACGGTGTTGCAGGTTCTACAACTGATGAAAACCACGTTCTTTCCGCCGACGGTATCGTCGGTCGCTCTCGGTCTGAATCGTTGTTGGCACTGCGGGCAGAGCATAGTGAGTATCGTCGATACTGCGGTCAGACGAATAGATGTATCCGACGCCCGCCGGCGAGAAACCGCCGTCGAAAACCGGCGCCGATCGCCGATCAGTATGTGAAGAGATCGACGCCGCCGGTGACGCCGACGGCCTGGCCCGTGACGAACCCCGCCTGCTCGCTCGCGAAGTAGACGGCGAGCGTCGCGACGTCCTCCCCGCGGCCGAGGTGGCCCGCTGGCGTCGTCCGGGAGATGTCCGTCGCGGTGTCCTCGAAAACGACGGGCGATCGTATTCGGGGGCTGATTTTGGTCCAGTACGAATCGATACCCTAGATTCGTTCCACGATCGTCGCGATCCCCTGGCCGAACCCGATGCACATCGTCGAGAGGCCAACGTCTTTCCCGGTTCGATCGAGTTCGTGGACGAGTTTCGTGATCAGCGCCGCGCCGGTCGCCCCGAGCGGGTGGCCGTGGGCGATCGCGCCGCCGTTGACGTTCGTCCGCTCCCAGAGTTCCGCCCGCGGAACGTCCATCTCCTCGAGCCAGGCGGCGACGACGGAGGCGAACGCCTCGTTGACCTCGAACAGGTCGACGTCGTCGATCGTCAGGTCGGTCTTCTCGAGTACGCCCTCGGTCGCGGGGATCGGGCCGGTGAGCATCGTGACGGGATCGACGCCGACCACTTCGGTTTGGACGATGCGGGCCATCGGCTCCCAGCCGCGTTCCTCGGCGACCTCGCGTCTCGCGACGAGGACTGCGCTCGCGCCGTCGACGATCCCGGAGGAGTTGCCCGCGTGGATCACGCCGTCGCCCGCATCGCGGAACGCGAGCGGCAATTCGCCGAGGCCGTCCGCGGTCGACTCCGGCCGCGGGTGTTCGTCCGCGTCGACAACGCGCGTCTCGCCGTCGACCTCGACTTCGACCGGCGTGATCTGCGACTCGTATCGCCCCGCGTCCCAGGCCCCCTTCCACCGCCGCTGTGAGTCGGCGGCGAGTTCGTCCAACTCGCGACGGCCGAACCCCCACTCCTCGGCGATCCGTTCGGCGCTCTCGCCCTGGTGGACCAGTTCGTCGTAGTGGTCGAAGTACGAGGACGCGACGCCATCGTAGTCGCTGCCGATCGGCGCCCGAGTCATGTGCTCGACGCCGCCGGCGACGAGCACGTCGTGGGCGCCCGTCGCGACCGCGCCGGCGGCGAAGTTGACCGCCTGTTGGCCGGAGCCGCACATCCGGTTTAACTGGACGCCCGGCACGTCGTCGCCCCAGCCGGCGACCAGCGGGGCGAGCCGGCCGATGTTCCCGCCCTGCTCGCCGATCGGCGTCACGCAGCCGTAGATGACGTCCTCGATCGTCCGCTCCGGATCGAACCCCAGTCGCTCTTCTAAGGCGAGCAGCGGCTCCGCCGCGAGATCCTGCGGGTGGACGTCCGCAAACGCGCCGTCGCGATCGCCGAACGGCGTCCGAACGGCGTCGACGATAACTGCCTCTTGCATGTGCGATTCGAGAACGGCTGACACGAAATATCCTGTGGACGCGGATCCTCGTCGGCGAACGTCTGTTCGCCACCGTCGCCGTCGCGGGTCGGCGGTCGCACGTGACCCGCGAGGTCCGCAATGTTGAACGGCGGGCCGGACGAAGACCAGTGTATGATCACAGGCGAGCGGATGGCTGCCGTCGACGAGAACGCCGCCGCGCTCGGCGTACCACGAAAGCAGCTGATGGAGTCCAGCGGGAACGCCGTCGCCAGGCAGGTTCGAGAAGTCGCCGACCCCGGCGATCGGGTCGCGATCGTCGCCGGCCGGGGGAACAACGGCGGCGACGCGTTCGTCGCCGCCCGATTTTTAGACGAGTACGATGCGACGACGATCCTGCTCGGCCGATCGGACGCGATCGGGACCGAGATCGCCCGCGAGAACTGGGAGGCCCTCCGGCGGGCGGGGTACGAGACGCGGGAAGTAACGGATTCGAGCGAGTTCGAGCTGCCCGATTGCGACGTGACCGTCGACGCGATGCTGGGGACGGGGATCAGCGGCGAACTGCGCGAGCCCGCCGCGACCGCCGCGCGGGCGATCAACGAGGCCGACGCGACCGTCGTGGCGGTCGACGTTCCGTCCGGGTTCGACGCGAACGCCGAACCGGACGCGGAGGACGCGGGCGACCACGCCGAAAACGGCGTCGAAGCGGACTACGTCGTCACGTTCCACGACGAGAAGCCGGGGCTGTCCGATCTCGACGCCGAGGTGACGGTCGCCGATATCGGCATTCCGGCGGCCGCCGAGCGGTTCGTCGGCCCCGGTGACGTCCGTCTCGCCCGGCCCGACGATCGGGAGGGCCGACCCTATATCATCGGCGGCGGACCGTACACCGGCGCGCCGGCACTGGCCGCGCAGGCCGCGCTGCGGGCCGGCGCCGAGCTCTCGTTCGTTGCGGCCCCCGAGTCCGTGACTGGCGAGATCCAGAGCTACGCAGAGGATCTGATCGTCCAGCCCTACGAGGGCGCCCGTCTCACTCCGGACCAGGTCGACGACCTCGTCGAGACCGCGGAGCGGTACGAGAACGTCGTCGTCATCGGCCCCGGACTCGGGAACGCCGACGAGACCCTGGACGCGACCCGCCGGTTCCTCGAATCACATACGGGCCGTGCGGTCGTCGACGCGGACGCCCTCCGGGTCGTGCCCGAGGTCGAGACCGAGGCGACGCTGATCTGTACGCCCAATCGCGGGGAGCTGGCGGCGATGGGCGGACCCGACACCGACGATCTGGCCGCGGCGGCCGACGAAATCGAGGCCTTCGCGGCCGACCTCGGCCACGTGATCCTCGCGAAGGGCGCCGCCGACGTTATCACGGACGGCGATCGGACGCGGATCAGCCGATCGGGCACCCCGGGCATGAAAGTCGGCGGCACCGGAGACCTGCTCGCCGGTATCGTCGCCGCCCTATTCGACCACGCCGACGCGATCGACGCTGCGGCCGCGGGCGCGCATGTCAACGGGCTCGCGGGGGAGCGACTGGCCGAGACCGACGCCAACGGCTACGTCGCGTCCGACATGCTGTATGCGATCCCGGAGGCACTGTGGGGTGAGACCGATGGGTGAGAAAGACGAGTCAGCGGCCGACGACCTCACCCACACGACCGCCGAGGGCGACGTGCAGATGGTCGACGTCGGCGACAAACCCGACAGCGAGCGCCGTGCCGTCGCCGCCGGCGAGATCCGACTCCGGCCGTCGACGATCGAGGCGATCCGCGACGACCAGGTGGGAAAGGGCGACGTGCTCGCGACGGCCCGCGTCGGCGCGATCCAGGCGGTCAAACACACCTGGGAGGCGATCCCGATGTGCCACCAGATCCCGATCACGAACGTCGACACCGCATTCGACCTCCGCGACGATCGGATCGAACTCGAGGTCGCCGTCGAGACCACCGGCAAGACCGGCTGCGAGATGGAGGCTCTGGAGGGCGTCACGACCGGATTGAACGTCGTCTGGGACATGGTCAAGGCCGTCGAGAAGGACGAACGGGGACGGTATCCGGAGACGGGACTCGAGAACGTCCGGGTGCTCGAGAAGGAGAAACGCCGCCGCTGAACCGATCGACCGAGACGGTAGTCGTCCCTTACTCGAACTCCATCACCGCCGCCGCCCGGAGCAGTTGGTCGACCGTCTCCGGCGGATCGCGGTACCTGGCGTCGCCGCTTCGACGGTCGTATTCGATAACCTTCAGATCGGCCAGTTTCGGAAGGTGGATGTGAAAGAGATCGATTGCGGCGGCTTCCCGCTGCTCGGCCGTCGCTTCGCTTCCGTTCGGTCTGGCTTCGATCGTAGCGACCCAGTCGGCGAGTTCGTCGAGGGTGGTCTGTTCGTTGGCTTTCAGATAGTACAGCACGAGACGACGCCGCCGGTGAGAGAGCGCGTCGAAGAGTTCGTCGACGCGCGATCGCTCACCCTCTGTGGCCAACCGCATCGAGAGGTCGTGCGGGATATTCGAGCCGGCATCCCCGGATCGATCGTCGGCGTCTTCGGTCATCAGTGCACGCTATCGTGGTCGAACGTATTAACAGGTCGTGCTGGATCATTGAAATTGATCGTCCAGACGAACCCCGTTTGAGCGATGGGTATTCATCTCTGGATCACGAACGGGGCTGTATGAACGGCGACGAGTCGTCGGTAGACACCTCGGGAACACACGGAGCGGCGGTCGCGTCCGGGCTGGTACGCGCGGTCGCAGAGGCGACGGGAGCCAGCCCGTACGATGTCCCCGTGCTCAACGACATCGTGGATCCCGACGCACTGAACGCGCTCTTCGACCCCGCGACCGCCGACTCGCCGACGGTGGTCGTCGCACTCGAAATCGACGACGCGGTTTCGATCGTCGAGAGCGACGAAACGATAACCGTTCTCGATCGGCCGAGCGCGTCCGCGACGGACGCGCTGGGCGCGATCGACGACGCGGCGGCGGCGACGGTCACTCACGACTGGGACGGCCCGCAATCGCTACTCTCCACGGTCGTCTCGGCGGTTACGGCCGCGACCGACGCCGACCCGATCGCCGTCCGGGACGCGATCGACGCGGTTCTCGATCGGAACGCGCTGAACGCGCTCTTTCGCCCCCGAGGAAACGGAGTCGCGCGCGGTGAGGGCGGACTCCGCGTGCCGTTTCACGAGTACGATATCATAGTCCGCAGCGGCGGGACGGTGACGGTCCAGCCGACGCTCACCCGAATCAACCGAACCGGCGGGAACCTCCTCGTCGTGGGCTCGGTCCCGCACGAAGTCAGCGAGGCGACCAGCCGCGATCTGCTCGGGACGGCCCCGGATCGCGCCCGCGTCGTCGCCGTCCACGGACACGACGTCGAGAGCGCGATCGATCGGCTGGACGCGGTCGAGGCCGCTCCCCCGCGCTCCGTCGTCGTCGATCACGGCGGCGGCAGCCGATCCGTCGCCGCGATGGAGGCGGCACCCCAACGGCCGTCGGTCAGACCGGTAGCCGGCGATCTCGACGCGCTGGCCGCGGAGCTCGTCGACGCAGTGGAGACGCTCGCGGCCGCGTGCGACGGACTCTCCCCCGGACAGCTTCGCGTCTGTCTCGATTCCCTCGGCTCGATTCGATCGCAGTACGACGGCGACTCCGTCGCCGACTTTCTCGAAACCGTCACGGACCGGGTTCGACGGGCCTCGGGGATCGGCCATTACGTGATGCTGACGGATCGCACCTCCGAACACGTGCGAGCCGTCGAGGAACTGTTTGACGTCGTCGTCGAACTGCGCGTCGGCGCCGACGGCCCCGAACAGCGCTGGCACATCCGCGAGACGGGACACACGACCGAGTGGTTCCAAACCGATGTCGGCGGTACCGAGACGTAATCGGTACCGACGGCGCGGCTCGACGGATTCGAGACCCAAGAGACTCCTATGAAACCGACGTTTCGACCGGCCAACGGCACGAGCGGAATCGTCGTTCACGACCCGATTCAGGGCCGTCAGTTCCCGCTCCGAACCCGCAGCGCGGTCGATCCGAAACCGGCTGATGACGACCGGTTCCTCTTCCCGGTCGACGGCGCGACGACGATCGAGACCGATCGAATCACGCTCCCGTTCGTCGTCGCGGTGTACGTTCGCGACGTCGCCGACGGCGAACTAGTCGCCGAAGCCGAGCACTTCGCCTACGAGGAGCTTCCGCCGGGCGAGTACGTGCTGGAGCTGATGGCGCCGATAAAGATCTACGTCCGCGTCGGCGGGCCGGTGACGATCGCGTCCTCGACCGATCACATGCGGATCGAGTTCGACGAGCGCCGCCGCCTGGAAATCGGCGCGCGCTCGAACCACCGCCGTCCGGAAACGACGGTGACGACGACGGCCGACCCGGCCGATCTGATGGCGGCCGTCTCGACGTTCGGCTCCGCGCTGAAGACGCTCTCGCCGGAGCGCTCGCTCCCCTCCCTCCGCGGGCACCCGCCCCGGCTCGAACTCGGCGGCGAACTCCGGATCCCCGACGAACTCTCCGCGCCGGAAACCGGGATTCGGATCGAGCTCCCGCCGGAGCGATCGACGGTCTACGCGGCGAGCACCCTCGCGTACTATCTCGGGGCGACCCTCGAGCCGGGACCGGAGCCACAGATCGTCACGCGAACCGATCGGACGTACCCGCTCTCGGGCGAGGGTCGCGACTTCGAAGACGAGGTGGAACGGGTCCTCGGGCGGTGTTTCCTGCTCGACTGCGTCGCGAGGACCGAAGGGCTCTATCGGATCGCCCTCCACGAGCGCGACGTGCTCGACGATCGACTCGACGTCGACTGGCGGGCGGCGTACGACGCGTCGCCCGCCGACCGACTGGAGACGTACCTGTCGGTCCCGTACGCCGACCTCGCCGACCTCGTCCCGTCCTGGCGACTCGTAACGTACGCGACCCCGGCCCCGCACAACGCCACCTCGCTGCCGTTCGTCGTCAACGAACTCTCGTTGATTCGATCGGCGGTCGGCCGATCGTCGACGCCGGAACCGGCCGCGGCGGCTCCCGGTATCGACGAGTTCTTCAGATCGTCGCGGGCACCGGCGGATACCGCCGTCGGGACGACGAGGCGATCGAGCGAAGGACCCGAACCCGCCGACGCGTCCTACGTCTCGCTCCCGGACACCGACTCCCTGGAGATCGCGTGGCTCGGTGACGAACGGCCCGTCGGCGCGAACCACCTGCTCGACTGCGGGTTCGAACACCGCATCGAACGAGGGCGGCCGTCCGACGAGGTGGAGATCACCGTCGTCTGTAACGATCCGGCGATGAGCGCCGAGTACGACGACGCGAATCGATCGCTGTACGGTAACCGCCACGAACTACCGTTCGACGTCACGGTTCACTACGATCTCGCCACGGCGGAACTCGAAGACGTCCTCGCGACCGACACCGACTTTCTGCACTACATCGGCCACAGCGAGTCGGACGCGTTCATCTGTCACGACGGCCGGGTGAACGCGGCCGACGTCGATCGGATCGGTCCCCACGCGTTCCTCCTCAACGGCTGTACCTCCTACGAGCAAGGAATCAGGCTGGTCGAGGGCGGAAGCGTCGGCGGAATCGTCACGCACAGCGACGTCGGCAACGAGGACGCGACGGCGATCGGACGGTCGATCGCGCGGCTGCTGAACGCCGGGTTCTCCCTTCGATCGGCGCTCGTCATCGCTCGCGATCATCGAATCGTCGGCACGCAATACCTCGTCGTCGGCGACGGTTCCGCGCAGGTCGCACAGAGCGAGGGCGGGACGCCGGTTCGCTTTCGCGTCGACTCGCGGGACGACGGCCGGTACGATCTGGTAGCCGAAACCTATCCGACGGTGGAGGCGGGGATGGGAGCGATGTACATCCCGTACCTCGACGACGTCGACTCGCACTTTTTGACCGGCGGGGCGCTGCCCACCTTCGCGGTCGAAGCGGACGAACTAACCCAGTACCTTCGTCTCGAGGACCTCCCTCTCGTCTTCGACGGGTCGGCCGGGTGGACGGACGCGGTCGACGTCTTCGACCGCTAATTCCTGCGAAAATTACAGTTGTACGCTTTCAGTAGGTGGTTCCGCCGGCGGCGGCCGCTGCCGATCCAGCCTGCGAGAGCGCAAGCAGGATCGCGAACAGGATGCCGATCAGCCGCGGGTTTTCGGTGATGTGCGCCAGTAAGCTGCTGTTATCTTCGGACATTGCATGCTACGAACGGTATGCGAACACAATAAATGTATCGTAATCGTGACTGTACAAAATCACTTGTGATTACTCGCTGCGAGTAAACTGGAAAGACCGAATTACGTCAACATAATTCGATACTACTGCGATGTGAAGTCGATCGCGGCCGTGAGAACGCCTCACGCGGCCGGACATCGAACTGGGGGTCGATACGACTCGCGTCGGAAATCGAGACCGTTAGGGGCACCGAAACGGTCCCGTTTCGCGGGTGCAGCTCGATCGAGATGACACTCCAAACGAAACTCGGGGAGACGATCGGGATCGAGCATCCGATCGTCCAGGCGCCGATCGGGAGCGCCCGGTTCCGAACTCGCGGCGGCGGATCTGGCGGACTGAAGCGGCGATCCGGTATCGGCCGCCGCCCTCCCGTCACTGCATCGACGCCCCGTTCGCGCGGAAGCTACTTTTTTCTCCGCGGCCTACGGCGACTCATGCCGTCCGAGGACGCGGACGAGGTAGCGGCCGGATCACCGAAGCCGGACCGAAGCGAGTCGGACGCCGCCGTCGAACCGGCGAGCGCGGCGGAGCCGACGGAGTCGACCGCCGGGCGAGCCGAACTCGTCTCGGAGCCCAGCGACGCGTTCCAGGCGCTCGGGAACGAGATCCGGATGGGGATCCTGGAGACGATGCTCGATCGGACCGACGGCGAGAACCGGTCCCGGACTCCGTTCTCCGAACTGTTCGAGGACTCGGACGTCGACACGTCCGCCGGCTTCGCCTACCACCTCGAGCAACTCGTCGGACCCTACCTGCGAAAGTACGACGACGGTTACGAACTCACGTACGCCGGCGAGCGGATCGCCCGGGCGATCGCTACCGGCACGTACACTCGCAGGGTCGATCTCCCTCCGGTCCCTCTCGACGATCCCTGCCCGTTCTGCGACGGGGCGGCCCTCGAAGCCCGATCGACCGATAACGTCGTGACGGTCGCCTGCGACGACTGCGACCGAGCGCTGTTGCGCCTCGGGTTCCCGCCGGCCGGGCTGGAGGCCCACGGTCGGGACTTCCCCGCCGCCTTCGACCGCCATCACCGCCACCGACTCGCCCTGTTTCGGGACGGAGTTTGTCCGGACTGCAGCGGCGCGGTTACCGCCGGGCTCGTCACGCCGTCGGCGGACGTCGCCGACGCGCTCCCCGAAGAGCTCGCGACCCACGTCCAGGCCGAGTTCGAGTGCGGGTCCTGCGGAACGGCCGTCCGCTGTCCCGTCTCGCTCGCGCTGCTCGAGCACCCGGCGATCGTCTCGTTCTACCACGAGCGCGGGGAGGCCGTCCGCGATCGGCCGATCTGGAACGTCGGGCACGAGTGGGCCGAGCGGGTGCTCTCCGAGGAGCCGCTCGCCGTTCGCGTCGTCGTCGAACTCGACTCGGACGTGCTCGCGCTCTACGTGGACGAGCGACTGACTGTGGTCGACGTCCAGCGGGCGGCCGAGGAGACGACCGACTGACGGCCGATCCCCGACTCTGGCCGTCGCCGCGCTATCGATCCTCGTCGTCGAGTTCTTCGAGCGCGCCTTCGAGGTCGTCGTCCGAGAGCGGCGCGACGGTTGCGGACGTCGCGTCGAGCGTCCACGCGTCGAGGGCCGCCGGTGCGAGGTCGTCGTCAGTCGTCAGATCGAGCGCCTCGAGCGCGACCGCGGTTCCCTGCTGGAGGTCTCTCCGGCTACCGTCGGCCAGTTCATCCTCGAAGAATCCCCTGACTGCGGCCGCGTCGTGGCCGATCGCCGTCGCCCGCCAACCGTACGGGGTCCCGCTCGGGTCGACCTCGAAGAGCCGCGGCCGACCGCCGGCCCCGTCCGAACCTCCACGATCGATCCCGGCGACGAGCAGGGCTGAGCCGTACGGCCGCGAGCCGCCGCTCTGGGTGTGTTCCTGGACGTGATCGGCGACGTGGGTCGCGAGCGCTCGCGTATCGATCGGTTCGCCGTAGCGGACGCGGTGCTGCTGGCCGACCCGGCGGGCGACGTCGACGAGTTGCCGCGCGTCGGCGGCGTGGCCGGCGGACGCGATCGCCAGGTGATCGTCGATGCGGTGGATCTTCTCGACGGTCGTCGACTCGAGCAGCGGCGATCGCAGCCGCTTTCTGGCGGCGAGAACGGCGCCGTCGTCGGTGACGACGCCGACGCTCGGCGACCCCCGTTCGACTGCCTCCCGGGCGTACTCGACCTGGTAGAGCCGCCCGTCGGGAGAGAAGATCGTGCTGCCGCGATCGTAGGCCTGCTGGTGGGCGCTCGACTCCATCTCAGGCCACCTCCTCGGTTCCGTCGCCCGCCGCGTCGGCGGGTCCGCCCTCCTCGGTCGCCGCGATCGCGCGCTCTACGCCGTCGTACTGCGCCAGTTCGAACTCGTCGGAAGTGATCGTCGCGATCGTCATCCCGTCGCCGCTCGCGGTGTCGCGTTCGGTCGCACCTCGGACGGCGGTCGCGGCGATCGATCGCAGGTCCGACAGCGGGAGGTCGGCCTCGTAGAAGCTCTCGAGCGCGCCGTAGGCGAGCTGTCTGCCGCTGCCGCTAGCCGCGTACTCGCTTCGCATGACGCCGCCGCCGGGGCCGATCTGGTAGACGGCCGGCTCGTCGTCGACGCCGGCGAGCACGAGGTCGAGGATCCGGTACGGACCGCGCCGGAGCAGGTCTCCGGCCACCGTCGCCGCCGTCTCGACCGACGCGGAGCGGTCGTGGCGCAGTTCGTAGACCCGGAGGTCGGCGCGAAGGTGGCGCACGAACGACTGAGCGTCGCTGACGCCGCCCGCGAAGGCGACGGCCGTTCGCTCGTCGACGGCCTCGACCTTCTGGACCGCGCGGTTCGTCACGAACCGACCGCCGCCGATGCTCGCCCGCGTGTCGGCCGCCAGCACGACGCCCCCGTGGCCGACGGCGCCGAGCGTCGTCGTCCCGGTCTCGACGATGCCGTCGTCGGTCGTTCCGCTCCGGTCGATCGATCGGTGCGCCGACGAGGAGCGGTCGACCGCCCGCTCGCCGACAGCGGCGTCCCTCCAGCCCGGTGCCGTGGGATCGTGTGTTGCGTGTTCCATCGACGGAAGAGACGGGACGGCTCGGAATAACTGTTAGCTAAAATATATTTTAGCCGGGCGGGCGTACGAACTCGGTTCGGCCGTCGACGATCGACGGTCACGCCGTACTGCACCGGCGTCCACCCCCGATCAGAGGTCCATCCCGCCGTTGACGTCGATCACTTCGCCGGTGACGTACGAGGAGTCCTCGCTGGCGAGAAAGCGTACGACCGCGGCGATGTCTTCGACCTCCGCCAGTCGTTCGAGCGGGATGCCCGCGATGATCCGATCGAGGACCTTGTCCGGGACGCTCTCTAACATGTCCGTCCGAGTGAAGCCGGGCGCGACGCAGTTGGCCGTCGACCCACCCTGGGCGAGTTCGAGCGCGATCGTCCGCGTGAAGCCGAACATGCCGCTTTTCGCCGTGGCGTAGTTCGCCTGTCCGAAGTTCCCCTGTTTGCCGACGACGCTGGAGATGTTGATCAGCCGCCCCTCGTCGGCGTTCCAGATGTCGTCGTAGAACTCCTGCGTACAGTTGAACGTCCCGCCGAGGTTGACGTCCATGACGCGGTCCCACTCCTCCCGCGACATGTCCGTGAACTGGACGTCGGCCGTGATGCCGGCGTTGTTCACGAGGACGTCGGCCGGACCGAACGCCTCGTGGCACACCTCGCGCATGCGCTCGACTTCCTCGCGTTTCGTCACGTCGGCCTGCGCCGCGACGGCCCGTCCGCCCGACGCTTCGATCGCCTCGACGGCGTCGTGTGCTGATCCCTCCGACGATCGATAGTTGATCACGACGTTCGCGCCCTCCTCTCCGAGGTATTCGGCGATCCCTCGCCCGATGCCGCGTGCCGAGCCTGTGATGACGCAGGTGCGCCCCTCCATGGACATACGTGAACGTTGCACCTCCGGTCCTATATAACGACCCGTGGAATGACAGGACGTACTGCCGTGGCGACGGCTCCGGTGGCCCGCTCCCGGTCGACGATCGGTTCCAGCCGATCGGCGTCGGGGGAGCCGCGGCCGCCGAACGCTGCCGTTCGAGACCGTCGGGACGAGAACCGGGTGAGAGGGAGAGAGAAATCGAGGGGCGTCGCGGTCGCGATCACTTCTCGGTCGCCTGTTCGATCCAGCCTTCGATCCGGCTGGGTGAAATGCTCGTTTCGGTCGCGAGTTCGGCCGCGTCGGCGTTCGCCAGTTGGTCGAACGTTTCGATGCCCGCCGCCGAGAGATCCTCCGCGTACGCCTGGCCGACGCCGGTGAGGTCCGTCAGATCGTCGGTTTCGGCCTCGATCGCGTCGGAGACGTCCTCGTCGGTGATGTCGTCGGCGAGGTCATCGTCGACGGTCATCTCGCCCGGTTCGGCGGGTTCCTCCTGGACGTCGTCCGTGGCGCGTTCCGCGATCTCCCGGTCCGATCGGGCCTCGTCGCTCAGGTGTTCGCCCTCCGCCTGCACGCCGCCTTCCGATCGCGCGCCGCCGTCGGTCGCATCCGCAACGCCCGTTTCGTCGCCCTCGACGTCCTCGGCGAGCGCGGCGTCCGCCTCCTTGGGTTCGGGCGCGGCGGGTTCGGCGTCGACGGCGTCCTCGCCGTCGGATCGCTCCTCGAACCACTCGCAGACGTCGGGCCAGAGTTCGGCGTGGCTCCGCGAGGAGACGGACATGCCGATGTGGCCCGTCGCGAACTCCATGATCTCGGTGTCCGCCGAGGGAATCGCGTCGTTGAACGGCTTGGAGGCCTCCGGCGGGATGAGGTGGTCGTATTCGGCGACGATCTGGAGGACGGGCATGTCGATCTCGGTGATGTCGACGTGTTTGCCGTCCAGGTAGAGTTCGTTCTCGACGAGCTTGTTCTCCTGGTAGATGTCCTCGATGAACTGCTCGTAGGCGGCGCCGGCGACGTCGATCCCCTCGCTGAGCCAGCGCTCCATCCGGGCGAAGTTCTCGACGAAGTCCCCGTCTTCCATGTTGTCGTAGAACCTGACGTACTTCGTCAGGTTGTTCGCGACGGGATCCATCAGCGCGAAGCCGACGTCGAGGAACTCCGCGGGAACGTTGTCGAACGTCTCGGTGACGACTTCGGGGTCGTAGTACTCGTCGGCGCCCCAGAGTTCGAGGACGCCGCCATCGCCGGTAAAGCAGAGTCCGGCGGCCATCAGGCCGAGGTTGCGGACCTTCTCGGGGTAGAGGGCGGCGTACATTGCCGACATCGTTCCGCCCATGCAGTAGCCGAGGATGTTGATCGCGTCCTGGCCCGAGCGCTCGCGGACGGCGTCGACGCAGTTGTCGACGTACCGGTCGACGTAATCGTCGAGCGTGAGCGATCGATCGAGGATCGAGGGCTCGCCCCAGTCGATCAGGTAGACGTCGAAACCGGCCTCGAGCAGCGTCCCGACCACCGATCGATCCGGCTGCAAGTCGAGGATATACGGCTTGTTGATCAGCGCGTAGACGACGAGGATCGGCACGTCGTGTTGCTCCTCGGTCCGGGGCTCGTAGTGGAGGAGTTCGAGCTTGTTCTCCTCGTAGACGACTTCGCTCGGGGTCTGACCGACGTCGACGTTCTCGACCGTTTCGGTCCGGTCGGGGGCGACCCGGGTTTTCTCGGCCACGTCGGCCGCCTGTTCCCAGGCCTGGCGTTGCATATCCAGGACGGTTGTGAATGGATTCGTCATTGCTCGTCTTCTATGTGTTCGAGGACACGGTCGAGTTTTTGCTCGACGGCGTGCTGGCGACGTTCGAGTTCGACGAGCCGATCGCCGACTTCGACGATGTCGCTCTCGGTCGGGAGTCCGAGAGTGTGCAGCGTCTCCTCGGCGGCTTCGTCGGCCTGCTGCTGGAGTTCGAGGACGTCGCCGACGGTTTCGCCGGTCATCCGGGCGAAGGCCGTCGTCGACATGACCTCCTTGAACGCCTCGTTGGCGGTGTTGAGCCAGATGTCGCGGAACTCCTCAATGTCGACGTCCTCGCCCTCGAGGGCGTCGTTCGTCCGATCGACCATCTGCTGGGAGGCGTTCATCCACGTCTCGTAGGCGCGGGCGTACCCCTCGACACCGTCGGAGAGTTCGTTCTCTTCGCTTATCTCGCCGACGGTTTCGGACCAGCTCTCGACGAACCGGGCCTGGGCCTCCATGTTGTCCTCGAGCGCGTCGAGGAATCGTTCGTTCCACTGTTCGACGAAGTCGTTCCAGTTCTGCGTCTGGGGCTGCTGTGAGTCTGCCATTGGTGAAAAGTGGTGGCGTTCGAGTGAAAAAACTGCGCCTGCGATTACGCCGAAACGTCGAACTCGTCGGCGGCGTCCTCGACGTTTTCGGCGACGGCCGTCACGTTCTGCTCGACCTGCTCGTGGGCCTCGAGGAAGGCGTCGAACGAGGAGTCGACGACCTCGGAGTAGTTGTCGGCGAACTCGTCGTAGGCGGCTTCGGACTCGTCGATCGCTTCGACGAGCGCCTCGAGCGACTGGGACTGCGCCTCGGTGGCGGCGTCGAAGCCCTCGTCGACGAGTTCACGAGCGTCGTCGAAGTCGGCGACGTCCTCGGGGAGCGACGCCTCGACGGCGTCGAAGTAGGCGTGGATGGCGCCGCGGGTGAACTCGGCGTTGGACTCGAACAGCGCGCCCGACGTTTGGACGGCGTCGGCGACGGCGCCGATCGAGGTCTTCTGGGCCTCGAGGGCGTCGTGGGTGAGGTTCTGGGACTGTTCGACCGCGGTGCGCTGTGCGTCGAAGACGGGTTGGATCGGGTTCTGTGTCATGGTTACGTGGTGTGGGTGTGGTTAGTCGTCTCGGTCGCGTTTGACCGGGACAACGATCGTCTGGACGATATCGCCCTCTTCGATGTCGAGGGCCTCCCGTTCGGGACCGGGAATGCTGATCCGACCGCCGCTCTGGACGCGAGCCTTGAACGTCGCCGTCCCCATGTTCATCGGCCCGAAGGCCGACGCGGTGTCGAGCGGGTTCGACGACGCCTGCATCAGCCGTTTCATCATCTCCTGCTGGGATTCGGCGACCTGCTCGCCCGCCTCCTGCATCTGCTCGGCGAACATCGCGGGCGGGAACCAGAGCGATCGGTCGGAGTCGTCCGTCATCACCCGTACCGAGGTGCCCCGAACGGATAAAGTTTACCCTCAAATTCCATCTAATGCCATCAATTGGTTCAGTTTGGGTCGGAACGATCGACCACGGCCGATCGCCAAATCGCCCGGAAACCTGCCGAGCGCCGGTCTCGACGCCTTAAAGAGTGGATTGCTTCAGCCAAAGAAGTCATAACCCCCCCACACATACCCGCGGATAGATGTCTCAGCAGAACACTGGGGGAAGCAACTTCGTCGCCCTTACGACCGCCTGGTCGGAAATGACGCAGCATCTGTTGCAGAGCGCGACCGCCGCAAACCGGGCCGCCGTCTCCGCGATGTTGCCACCGACCGGGAGCTCGGATCGTTCGGATTCCAACACCGTTCCCGCCTCCATCCCGTCGATCGATCACTCGAGTCTCGACTGGCAGTTCGACCGGACCGTCGACGATCGTGACGAGATCGGCGTCGGCGACGCCGTCACCTTCGAGAAGCAGCTGACGGAAGCGGACGTCCGCGCGTTCGCCCACATCAGCGGCGACACGAACCGACTCCACCTCGACGAGGAGTTCGCCGCCGAGACGCGGTTCGGCGAGCGCATCGTCCACGGGACCCTGGTCTCCGGACTCATCAGCTCCGCGCTCGCTCGCCTGCCCGGACTCACCATCTACCTCTCGCAGGATCTCGAATTCGTCGGCCCGGTCGCCATCGGCGATCGCGTCTCCGCGCGCGTCGAAGTCGTCGAAGACCTGGGTAACGATCAGTTCCGCCTCGAGACGATCATCCGCAACGAGGACGAGGACACGACGGTGATCGACGGCGAAGCGGTCGTCCTGATCGACGACCTCCCCGAGTAACCGCGTCGATCGGAACCGCTCGATTCTCGCGTTCCCCGCGCCGGCGGCTCGAGGCGGCTTCGACGCCGGCGATTTGCTCCTGGCTCACCGCGCGGTAGCGACCGCCAGACACGTCGTACCCGGCGCGATCGGCCGACGAGTGACCTTCTCCGAAATATAAGTAGTTCCTCGCGAAACGAGCCACCATGACACTGTTCGGGACCGCCGGAATTCGCGGGCCAGTTGAGGAGGTACCCCCGTCTCTCGCCCTCGAAGTCGGACAGGCCGCCGGCGAACCCGGCGCGACGTTCGTCGTCGGCCGGGACGGCCGGGAAACGGGAGCTGCACTCGCCGCGGCGATGGAGGCCGGCCTCGAAAGCGCGGGCGCGGACGTTCGTCGCGTCGGCGTCGTCCCGACGCCCGCGCTCGCGTTCGCCTCGCGGAGCCGTCGCGGGGTGATGCTCACCGCGAGTCACAACCCGCCGGCGGATAACGGGATCAAACTCTTCGCCGACGGCGTCGAGTACCATCGGGACGCCGAACGGGCGATCGAGGATCGAGTCGCGGGCTCCGGGCCCGCGCTCGCGCGGTGGGACGAGTGGGGGTCGTCGCGCCGGCTCGACGTCCTCGAACAGTACCGCGACGCCGTCGTGGCGTACGTCCGCGAAGCGTTCGGAGCGACGGGATCGGCGGCGAGCGCGGAGTCGTCCACCGATCGGCTGCTTGCGGGGCTCTCCGTCGCCGTCGATTGCGGCAACGGGATGGGCGCGCTGGCCACGCCGGAGGTGCTCGATCGGCTCGGCGCCGACGTGACCGCGGTGAACGCGTCGGTCGACGGCCATTTCACCGCCCGCCCGAGCAAACCGACCCCCGAGACGCTGTCGGAATTCTCCGACTTCCTCGCCGCGGGGTCGTTCGACCTCGGGGTGGCGCACGACGGCGACGCCGATCGGCTCGTCGTGCTCGATCCCGACGGGGCGGTGATCCACGAGGATACCGTGCTCGCGGTCGTCGCGGCCCACTACGCCGCGGAGAGCGAGGCCGCCGATCCCGTCGTCGTCACCACGCCGAACGCCTCGGCCCGCATCGACGAGCGGGTTCGCGCGGCGGGCGGTCGCGTCGAGCGGGTTCGACTCGGGGCGCTCCACGAGGGGATCGCCAGGGAACGGGAGGTCGGCGCCGCGGACACCGAAGTCGTCTTCGCCGCGGAGCCGTGGAAGCACGTCCACACCGCGTTCGGCGGCTGGATCGACGGGATCACGAGCGCCGCCGCGATCGCCGCGCTCGTCGCCGACGCGGGCGATACCGACGCGCTTCGGGAGCCGGTCGCCGAACGCCCCTACCGAAAGGTCAGCGTCGATTGTCCCGACGCGGCCAAGGCCGACGTGATGACCGCGCTCGAAACCGCCCTCCCGGACGCGTTCCCCGGCGCGTCGGTCGACACCGACTACGGCGTTCGCCTGGAGTTCGACGACGCGTCCTGGCTCCTCGTCCGACCGAGCGGAACCGAGCCGTACGTCCGGCTCTACGCCGAGAGCGACGACGTCGACGCCCTGACCGACGAGGCCGGCGAGCTCGTCGAGGCGACGGTCGACGACGTCACCGCGGCGTAGGTGCCGACGCTCGATCGTCTCGCGCGGCGATCGACCACGACCAGCCGATCGATTGTCGGCGTCAGTCCGCGATCGGTTTCGCGGTCGTGCTGGACGATGAGCTGCCCGAAACGGCTATTTAAGATAAATATGTTTCGATAGGTATAAATCAGTGGTTTACGCTAGTCCGCCCGATGGTACGAGATCGGCGGACAGTATTGAAGGGGAGCGCGATTGCTGGACTCACGGCACTGGCAGGTTGCGTCGGTGGGTTCGGGGCCGGCACCGAGTCGGACGTCCAGATCGGGATGGTGTACGCGACCGGCGGCCTCGGCGACGACTCGTTCAACGACATGGCCCAGCAGGGCCTTCAGCGGGCGAACGAGGAATTCGACCTCTCGTACGAGAAGACGGAGCCGGACAACGAAGGCGAGTTCGAGGACGCACAGCGCGGCTTCGCCGAATCCGGCGACTACGACCTCATCAACTGCATCGGCTACGCCCAGGAGGAGGCCCTCATCGAGAACGCCGAGCAGTATCCGGACCAGAACTTCACCATCGTCGACGCCGTCGTCGACGCGGACAACGTCCGGAGCTACGTCTTCGGCGAACCGAAGGGCTCGTTCCAGGTCGGCCATCTGGCCGGGTTGCTCACCACCGAGGAGTTCTCGGCCGGCGCGGGCGAGACGAACCCCGACGCGAACGTCGTCGGCTTCGTCGGCGGGACCGAAACGGCGCTGATCGAGTCGTTCCACGCCGGGTTCGAGGCGGGCGTCGAGTACGCGAACGAGGACGCCGAGGTCGTCTCCTCGTACATCGGCGACTTCAACGCCACGGCCCGTGGACAGGAGGCCGCCCGATCAATGTACCAGGACCAGGACGCGGACATCATCTTCCACGCGGCCGGCCGAACCGGCATCGGCGTCTTCCAGGCGGCCCAGGAGGAAGGGCGGTTCGCGATCGGCGTCGACGACGACCAGTCGATGTCCAACCCGGACTTCGCCGACGTCATCCTCGCGAGCATGGTCAAGCGCGTCGACACCGCGGTCTACTCGGCGATCGAGTCCGTCGTCGACGACGCGTTCGAAGGCGGTCAGACGGAGACGCTGGGCCTCGAGCAGGACGGCGTCGGCACCGTCTACGGCGACGAACTCGGCGACCAGATCCCCCAGGAGATCAAAGATCAGGTGGCGGAGTCGAAACAGGCGATCATCGACGGCGAGATCGACGTCCCGAGCGAACTGTAACCGCATGACCGAGTCGGGAACGGGAACGACGGGCGGGACGGGATCGAGCACGGGGGCGGGAGACGGATCCGCGGACCGGACGGCTCCGGACGGCGATCTCGCCGTGCACATGGACGGCGTCACCAAGCGGTTCCCCGGCGTCGTCGCCAACGACGACGTCGATCTGCGCGTCGAACGGGGCACCGTCCACGCCCTCCTCGGCGAGAACGGCGCCGGCAAGACGACGCTGATGAACGTCCTCTACGGGCTCTACGAACCCGAGGAGGGCCGCGTCGTCGTCGACGGCGAGGCGCGATCGTTCGACTCGCCCCGGGACGCGATCGACGCCGGCATCGGGATGATCCACCAGCACTTCATGCTCGTCGACCCCATGACGGTCGCCGAGAACATCGCGCTGGGGGACGAACCGACGAAGTGGTTCGGCATGGCGGTCGACCGCGATCGCATCGAGCGCGAGATCCGCGACCTCTGCGATCGGTACGGGTTCGACGTCGATCCGGGGGCGACCGTCGAGGAGTTGAGCGTCGGGGTGCAACAGCGCGTCGAGATCCTCAAGGCGCTGTACCGGGGAGCCGACGTCCTCATCCTCGACGAACCGACGGCCGTCCTCACGCCCCAGGAGGTCGAGGGGCTCTACGACGTCCTCGAGGAGCTTACCGACCGGGGGAAGACGATCATCTTCATCACGCACAAACTCGAGGAGGCGACCCACGCCGCGGACGCGATCACCGTCCTCCGGGACGGGGAGTCCGTCGGAACGGTCGACCCCGGCGCGACGAGCCGCGAGGACCTGGCCGAGCGCATGGTCGGCCGGGAGGTGATCCTCGAGGCCGAATCCGAACCGACCGAGACGGGCGACGTCGTGCTCTCGACGCGGAACGTCACGGTCGAAGACGCCCGCGGCGTCGAGGTCGTCTCCGGGATCGACCTCGACGTCCGGGCCGGCGAGATCGTCGGCATCGCCGGCGTCGACGGCAACGGGCAGGCCGAACTGGTCGAGGCGATCACCGGCCTGCGGATCCCCAAAACGGGGACGATCAGCTACCGGGACGACGACGTCACCGACTGGTCCCGGCGCGATCGGATCGAGGCCGGGATGGCGTACGTCCCCGAGGACCGCCACGAGCGCGGGCTCGTGATGCCGTTCGACCTGGTCGAGAACGGCGTCCTCGGCAGCCAGCGATCGGCGGCGTTCGCCGACGGCGACCGCATCGACTGGGCCGGCGTCCGCGACCACGCCGAGGAGATCATCGAGACCTACGACGTCCGCCCGCCGGACGCCGACGCCGCCGCGCGATCGTTCTCCGGGGGGAACCAGCAGAAGTTCATCGTCGGGCGCGAGTTCGAACGCGACCCGTCGCTGGTCGTCGCGACCCACCCCACCCGGGGCGTCGACATCGGCTCGACAGAGTTCATCCACGATCGGCTCCTGGAGCTTCGCCGCGAGGGGGTCGCGATCCTGCTCGTCTCCTCGAAACTCGACGAGGTCCGCTCGCTGTCCGATCGGCTGGCGGTCATCTACGAGGGCGAGTTCATCGACGTCACCGATCCCGACGCCGTGACCGAGGAGGAACTCGGCCTGCGCATGGCCGGCCAGCGGCCCGGGGACGATCGCGGCGAGTCCGGCGACAACGTCGATACCGGCGACGCGGGCGGTACCGGCGGCTCCGGCGCCGACCGCGAGCCGACCGACGCCGGGGGTGAGGCCCGATGAGCGCGCCGAAAGAGCGGCTCGATCGACTGCTCGAACGGCTTGTCCGAGCCTCAGTCCTCGAACGGATCGTCATCAGCCTCGCGGCGCTGCTGGCCGCCGTCCTCGTCGGCGGCGTGCTCGTGTTCGTCTCGGGGGGGTTCGCCTCCTGTCGGGCCGGACTCGATCTCGCCGGCCGGACGTTCTGTTACAACCCGATGCAGGTGTACTACGAGCTGTTCCTCGGCGCGCTGGGCCATCCGCTCGAGGGCGGCTGGAGCCCCACGAACTACAGGCTCGCGACCACGCTCCAGCAGACGACGCTGCTGATCTTCGCCGGGCTGTCGGTCGCGGTGGCGTTCCGCGCCGGCCTGCTCAACATCGGAACCCAGGGCCAGCTCGTGATCGGCGGGCTCGCGACGGCCGTCACGGTCGTCTACGCGGCGGCGATCGTCCCCGGCGGCTTCGTCGGGACGATCGTCCTCATCCCGCTGGGCGTGCTCGCCGGCGCGGTCGTCGGCGGACTCTACGGCGCGATACCGGGAATTCTGAAGGCCTACGCCGACGCCAACGAGGTCATCACGACGATCATGCTCAACTTCGTCGCCGTCGGCGTCACGTCGACGCTGCTCTCCTGGCGGTTCCAGGACCCGAACAGCAGCACCTCGAAGACGAGGTCGGTCCCCGAGTACGCCGAGATCCCGACGATTCCGCACGTCGGCTTCGAGCGGATGGACTTCTCGCTGCTCGCGCTCGGCTTCGCCGTCGCGCTCATCCTCGGGATCGCCTGGCTGCTCGCGCGAACCTCGTTCGGATACGAACTGCGGACCAGCGGCATCCAGCCGGCGGCGGCCGCCTACGGCGGCGTCGACGAGAAGCGAATGACCGTCGCCAGCATGACCCTCTCCGGGGCGCTCGGCGGCATCTCCGGCGCGTTCTGGGTGCTCATGGTCCACGGCAGCTGGCGCGAGAACGTCCCGTCGATCGGCTTCGACGGGATCGCCGTCTCGGTGCTGGCGGGCAACAACCCGATCGGCGTCGGCGCCGCGGCGCTCCTGTTCGGCGTCATCAAGAGCGGGCAGCGATCGATCGGGACCGCGACGAACGTCCCGCCGGAACTGGTCGGCATCCTCTCCGGCCTGATCATCCTCTTCGTCGCGATGCCGGAGTTCTTCCGGCTGCTCGGCCGTCGGTACGTCGACGTCGGATCGCCGGAGCCCGTGCGAGCCGACGGCGGCACCGCCGGGGCCGACGGAGGTGCGGACGATGCGTAACGCGCTGCACAACGCGCGCGAACGGGCCGCCCGTCGCCCGGTCGAAGCGACGATCGGCGGGCTCGTCCTCCTGCTCGCGTTCCTGTGGCTCACCCCCGCGAGCTGGCAGGCAGCGACGCTGCGACTGGCCGTTCCGATCGCGCTCGCCGCGATCGGCGGCATCTTCGCCGAGAAGAGCGGCGTCATCAACATCGGGATCGAGGGGCTGCTCATCGTGTCGGCGTTCAGTTCGATCATCGCCGTCCACTGGCTCGGCGACGGCGCCGCGACGATGGGGCTCTCGAACCAGTGGTGGGGCCTGCTCGCGGGCGTGCTCGCCAGCGTCCTGCTGGCGCTGGTCTTCGCGATCGTCTGCATCGAGTTCGAAGCCGACCAGATCATCGCGGGGCTCGCGGTCTGGCTCATCTCGCTCGGGCTCGCGCCGTTCGCCTCGCGGATCGTCTTCGGCAGTCCGAACACCGCGAACATTACACGCTTCGGCGCCGTGACCGTCCCGGTGCTGTCGGAGCTCCCCCTGGTCGGCCACCTGCTGTTCGACGCGCCGCCGCAGGTGTACATCATGCTTCTCGGGGCGGCCGCGGGCTGGTACGTGCTCTCCCGGACGACGTTCGGGCGCTGGGTCGTCGCCAGCGGCGAGAACCCGAAGGCCCTGGACACGGCCGGCGTCGACGTCCGCAAGGTCCGGTACGCCGCGGTACTCCTCTCGGGCGTGTTCGCCGGCCTCGGCGGCGCCGGCTTCGCGCTGGGCCACCTCGGCACGTTCGCCGGCGGCGGCGACACGGCGATCGGCGGCCGCGGCTTCATCGCGATCGCGACCTACCTGCTCGCGAACTACCACCCGATCGGCGCGCTGCTCGGCTCGTTCCTCTTCGCCGGGCTCAACTCGATGCAAAACGGACTCCAGACGGCGGGTTACGCCATCCCGTCCGAACTCATCCGGACGATCCCGTACGTGACGGTCATCGTCGTGCTCGTCTTCGTCGGTCGGACCCGCCTCCCGGCAGCCGCCGGCGACCACTACGAGTCCGGCGAAGACTGATCGCGATTCGATTTGTGGACTGTATTTGGAATACGTCTATTCGCTACGGTAGCGATAGATTCGGATTTCCCACAGCTGTTTACAGCAGAACCGCACTGACAGTAAAGTGTCCCGCAACCGTGACCGATCGTATGACCCTCGACGCGGTTCGCGTCGTCGACCTGACGCGGCTCCTCCCCGGCCCGTACGCCACCCAGTTGCTCGCGGACCTCGGCGCCGACGTGATCAAGGTCGAAGATCCCGATCGCGGCGATTACGCGCGACACCTGCCCCCGTTCACCGAGGACGGCGCCGGCGCGATCTTCGAGGCCGTCAATCGCGGGAAGCGAAGCGTCGCGCTGGACCTGAAAGCCGACGACCAGCGGGAGGCGCTCCTGCGACTCGTCCAGGACGCGGACGTCCTGATCGAGAGCTTTCGCCCCGGCGTCGCCGATCGGCTCGGCGTCGGCTACGAGATCGTGCGCGATCGCAACCCCGATATCGTCTACTGCTCGCTCTCCGGCTACGGCCAGGACGGGCCGTACCGCGACCACGCCGGCCACGACCTAGGGTACGTCGGCCTAGCGGGCCTGCTCGACGTGACGCGATCGGATACCGAGGAGCGACCCAGAATTCCGGGCTACCCCGTCGCGGACATGGCCGGCGGACTGTTCGCGGCGTTCGCGATCGTCTCGGCGCTGCTGGATCGGGAACTCGGCGACGGCGGCGGGACCTACTTGGACTGCTCGCTCTCCGACGCGGCCCTGTCGTTCTCGCAGGCCGTCGCGTTCCCGGCCCTCTCCGGGGACGACCCCCGGCCGGGCGACGGCCTGCTCACCGGCGGCTATCCCTGGTACAACGTCTACGAGACCGCCGACGATCGCTACGTTACGCTCTCGGCGCTCGAACCCACGTTCTGGCGGGCGTTCTGCGAGGCGATCGACCGATCGGACCTCGTCTCCCTCCACGGGACGATCGACGAAGCGGAACAGGCCGCGCTCCGAGAAGAACTCGAAGCGATCTTCGTCGATCGTCCCCGCGACGAGTGGGTCGAGTTCGCGGAGCCGGAGATTCCGATCGCGCCCGTGCTGACGCCGGCGGAAGCGCTCCATCACCCGCAGTTCGCCGATCGGGAGCTGGTCCGTCGGGGCGAGTCGCCGGCGATCCTCTCGCCCGTCTCGGCGGCGTCCGACGCCCCGGCGATGGTACCCGATCACGGCGAGCACACGCGATCGATTCTCGAATCCGCCGGCTACGACGACGCGGCGATCGACGCGTTGCTGGAGGAGTAGGCGGAGGCCGATCGCGATCGCCACGAGCGATCGATCGCGGACGGCCGGTCGGTACTTTCTTTTCCGAACCCGGGATACCCCTTGACATGACCGCAGAGGAACTCGTCGCCGCCGCCCGGGAGATCCAGTCGCAGGCGCACGTCCCCTACTCCGAGTACCGCGTCGGGGCCGCCCTCGAGACGGCCGACGGGGAGGTATTCGTCGGCTGCAACCTGGAGAACGCGAACTACAGCAACAGCCTCCACGCCGAGGAAGTCGCGATCGCCGAGGCGGTAAAGAACGGTCGCCGCGAGTTCTCTCGAATCGCGGTCAGTTCGGATCGGCGGGACGGCGTCACCCCCTGTGGGATGTGCCGCCAGACGCTCGCGGAGTTCTGCGACGACGATCTGATCGTGATCTGCGACAAGGGCGAGGGCGATGTCTCGGAGTACACGCTCGGCGAACTACTGCCGAACACGATCACGGAAGATATGCTCGACTAGGGGCGATCGGTCCTGCACTGCTGGGTGAACTCCGTCGAACGCGATCGGCTTCAGTCAGTAGTCGACGCAGAGGGACCCACGAGATGCTGATCTGCGCCGGGTCGTACAGGCCGACGTAGCTTCTGCGGGCGATCAGTACTGGGGAGATACGCAACAAAACTCAACAGTTCGGACCGCAAAGCCCGTAGAACTGTGACGTATAAGCAGCGACAGCGGTGAAGACGACGAAAGCGACGATAGCGATAATACGGGTTGTTCCACGGGTGTAAAGGTGTCGAGCGACGAGGGTGGGGAACAAGGTGAGAATTAAAGCGGGAACGACGGCCATAAAGACGAAATCGGGTGAGAGCGTGTCGAGCCCAGTTTCGTCAAAACCGATCATCGAAGCGAGTTGGATGGGAATGAGGAAGACGAGAGCGAGAAGCCAGGCGAGTGCAAAGCCGGTATCCCGGAGTCCGACATCGTCGATGAACGAGTGTTGTGACGACATAGATAAATTATATGTTTGAGGGGTTAAAAAGAGGAGGGACGATTCGTCGCCCGTTCAAAACGAAGTGAGGGTACCCGTTCCCGATGCATATCCGCTGCTCAGTACGCAGATGTACCGCTCGATCGGATCGACCCGCCCGAGTCGAAACCGGGACTAGGCGATGTCCGTACTCCCCTCCAGCCGATCGCGGAGGATCGTTCGGTGACACCGCTTCTTGTCCGTGTTCTCGAAACAGACGAGGGCGATCGACTCGCCGCTTTCGAGCCGATCCGCCAGCGATTCGATCGCCGCCTGCGCCTCCGAAGACTCGTCGAGGTGCTCGCGGTACCGATCGTCGAATCCGACCCGATCCCAGGCGGCGTTGTGCGCGCCCTCCTCGCAGAGCCCCTGCATCTTGAGGTCCTCCTCGGCGTCTTTCGTCGAGTCGAGCAGGCTCCGCGGCGGCCCCAGTTCGGGGACGTTCTCGTCGACGGCCGCGTGGAACCACGGCGTCGGATTCCGGACGACGCCGACGAGCGTCACGTTCGGCGGGACGTCGGCCCGGTCGTGCTGGATTGCGGCGACGTAGGTGTCCGAAAGCGTCGCATCTCCCATACGCGGGCTACGCGCGCCCCGCATTTATATCAGGTGTCGGCTCCAATCGCCGCTATTCGATGACTGGTCACAGCGAAGATCCGAACGCCGACGTGCAGTACCACCTCGAAGTCGGCCCCGAGGACGTCGCCGATACCGTCCTCCTGCCGGGGAACCCCGAACGCCTCGAGAAGATCGTCGCCCACTGGGACGATCACGAGATCGTCGCCCACCATCGCGAGTACCGAACGGCGACCGGCCGGTACCGAGAGACGCCGATCTCCGTCACCTCGACCGGGATCGGCAGTCCCTCGGCCGCGATCGCCGTCGAGGAACTCGCCCGCGCGGGGTCGGACACGTTCATCAGAGTGGGCTCCTGCGGGGCGATCCAGGCCGAGATGGACGTCGGCGACCTCGTGATCACGACCGGCGCGGTCCGCCAGGAGGGGACCAGCGACGAGTACGTCCGCGAGGACTACCCTGCGGCGGCGGACTACGAGGTCGTCTCGGCGCTCGTCGCAGCCGCCGAACGGCTCGGCTACGACTACCACACCGGCGTGACGATGAGTGCGGATTCGTTCTACGCGGGGCAGGGGCGACCGGGCTACGAGGGCTTCGAGGCCGCCTGGGCCGAAGACCTCGTCGACCAGCTCTCCGAGGCCAACGTCAAAAACATCGAGATGGAGGCCAGCGCCATCCTCACGATCGCGACCGTCTACGGGCTCCGGGCGGGCGCGGTCTGTACCGTCTACGCCAACCGCGAGACCGGTGAGTTCCGGACGGAGGGCGAGTCTCGTGCCGCCGAGACGGCGACCCTCGCGACCCACCTGCTCGCGAAGATGGACGCCAAAAAGCGCGAGGCTGGCGTCGATCACTGGCACGCCGGGCTCTCGATCGACGAGTAACGCCGTCGGTGGCGACGCCCGCTGGCCGCTCCCGCGAATCAGTTGCTCGCGCGAACCGGCGGCCCCCGCCAGCCGATCGAACGCCAGTAGCAGCCTACTCTCGGTCCCGGATGATGCCGTTCTCGAACACCCGGCGGTTCGGGACGATGTATTCTTCCGAGTCGTCTTCGATCTTCGTGACGAACAGGTCGACCTCCTGGACGATCCCGGACTGGTCGCCGATCGTGATCTCGTCGCCGATGCTGTACGGCTGGTTGAGCAACAGGTAGATGCCGGCCGCGCTCGAGATGAGGAAGTCTTTGAACGTGATCGCCCCGATAATGACGATTCCGGCCGTGTACACCGTCAGCAGAATCAACAGCGGCACGACGTAGACGTTGATCTGTCCCAGCGCGATGACGAAGGCCACGAAGAGCACGGTGTACTTGACGATTTTCGGTATCACCGACACTTCCGGGAGTTTCACCCCTCGAAGGTACTCGCTGACCACCAGTTCCGATTTGTCCGCGACGATGAATCCGAGGATGAGCACGAGGATGGCGATGAACACCTGCGGGATGTAGCTCGTCACGCGCAGCCAGAAGGCGTCAGTGTCGAGCAACTGAGCGATGTGGATCGCCGTCAGGACGGCGATGCCGTAGATGAACCACGAACTCAGCCGGGCGACGATGTCGACCGTCGAGGTGCCGAGCGACTGGGCGGTCCGCTCGAACGGCGTCCCTTCGACGGCGTCCGGCACGCCCGACGCCGAGAGTAACTCCTTATTCAGCCGTCCGACGAGAAAGCCGATGACGAGGCCGAGCGCCAGCACCGCCGCCGCGATGACCGCCGGCTCGTCGATCAGCGTCTGCCACTCTACCATATCAGTACGCCTCCGGATCGACCTCCAGGATGAGCTCGCCCGCCTTGAACGCGCGGACGAGCCCGTCGCTTTCCGAGAGCACGATCGCGATCGCGTTCGTGTCCCGGGTGATCGCACCGCCGGCCATGTGTCGCGCACCCAGCCCCTTCGGGATGTCGACCCCCTCCGCGGACGGTTCGAGGTAACGGTACGCCGAGACGATCTTGCCCGCATCGGAGATGACGAACGCGCCGTCGAGCCGCGAGAACTCCTTCAGCATCACGTTCACGATCGGATCGCCGACGTGGACGTGGGATTTCTCGAAGGGGTTGTACGAGAGCGGCCGCGACTTGTTCATCACCTTCCCCGCGTCGCCGACGACGATCAGCGCGCCCACGGGTTTCCCCTTCTGTCCTTTCTTCCCGAGTTCGATCGCCAGTTCGAGCACCGCTTTGATCACCTCGGGTTCCGCGCGGGACTTCGCGAACAGATCGTAGATGCCCGTGTGCTGATCTCCGTCGGCGCGAACCCTGGAGACGGTATCGATCTCGCCGCCGAAGACGCTCATCGCGCACGCGATCACGTCGCCGTCCTCGATCACGTCCTGTCCGAGGCCACCCTCGATGCCGAAGCGGATCCGCTCTGAGACGTCGTCGAACGCGAGCGGCAGCTCGACGAACGTCTCGGCGCCTACGCCGTTTTCCGTCCCGACGACGATCACGTCGAGGTCTTCGAGTCCCGTGAATCGCTCGTAGTACGACCCGCTCGGCGAAAAGAGCATGACGGCATCGACACTCGAGAAGAGATCCCCGAACACGTCGTCTAATCCGGCCATTGCTCATACAAGTTGCTCCCGCGCGAATAAGCGTTTTGGAGCGTCTGACGTCCGCCGTCTCGCGCTCAGGTTTCGAGCGGCCGAAATTCGCGGCCCTCGCGACCCGTCGGCGATCGCCCGGTCTTCGTATCACCACACCGATGCAGGCATTCGACGGCACAGCACCGTTGCCCTCGACCCGTCGAGTTGGTACGTGACCGACCCACTCAGCCTCGACACTGCGAAACGCCTCATCGCCGCCGCAGAGCGACGAGCGGAGGCGATCGACAACCCGATGGTGATCGCAATCACGAACGACGAAGGCAACCTGATCGCCCAGCACCGGATGGACGGCGCGTGGCTCGCCTCGGTCGACATCTCGCGGAACAAAGCCTACACGGCGGCCGCCCTGGAGACGCCGACCCACGAGTTGGCCGACCCGGCGACGCCCGGCGAATCCCTCTACGGCGTCCAGCACACCAACCAGGGCCGGATCGTCATCTTCGGCGGAGGCTATCCACTCTCCCGGGACGGCGACCTCGTCGGCGCGATCGGCGTCAGCGGCGGCGCCGTCGAACAGGACATGGACGTCGCGGAGGCCGGCCTCGACGAGTTCGAGGAACGCACCGCCTAGCGCAGTCGATCGGCCGTGGATGGGTGCCGGAGGGCGACGTTCCAAGCGACAAAGCCACCAAAGTCGTGCCCAACGACGTGGGCCGACTCCCGACCCTTGTTGTGGATCTGGTGCCGCTCGCTGTAATCGAGCTGACCGTTCAATTCTCGACGCGCAAGGGCAGTCAGATAGCCGCCAGCATCAACGAGAAACTCCGTCTCGCCGATGTCGTGTTTCTCGTCGAGTCGATGGAGAAACGCCGCCGCGGGACCGACCCCGCGGCGGCTGAACACGCCAATTTCGAGCAAGAGCTTTGATTCCGTATCGATCGCGGCGTACAGCCATTTCTTGTCACCACCGACCTCGATCTGTTTCTCATCGACCGCGACCCGCGACGGCTCCGCTGTCGGCGGGTCGCTCTGGGACTCTGACAGCGTATGCGTCCAACTCCAAATTGCGCCGTGAGATCGGTCAATGCCGAGTAATTCGAGGACTGCGACGACTCCTCTTACCGACAATCCCATCGAATAGAGACGCACCGCGACACCCGTCAGGGTATTCGGGGTGCGCTCGTTCTCCCAAACCTCATCACAATCCATGTCGAAGCGCTCTGTGAGCAGATCTTCGAGTGTCATAGACACCACTCACTACGACCTGCTCACTTCTCAAGCTCCCTCAACTAGATAGTAGCCTGAAGATAGTCCCGCTATTATGTGAATGAATCCAGAGTACCTAATCAGTTTTCTTGAATTGCATCAATCACCATTGCAGCCGCTACAATTGGCTCTTTGGGGACGTTGATAGTATTATCTATCTTAATCTCATAGCGATCCTTCATCGATATCTGTCCGGATATCGAACCAACATGACCGCCGTCTCCATCTGTTATTTCGTATTTATGTGGAATTAAATTCCCCAATAGACCATTCCGGAATAGGTCCACAAATTTTCGTGAGTTGATCTCAGCGAGTACATCTTCTGTTTCTGCATCGCGTATTCGCCATGTATCCTGGATAATAGAATAATCATTATCTAGAATAACGATCTCTTTTCCTGTTTTTGATTCCGAAAGAACGTAGTCGCCCGCAACGTCTCTCACCTGTTGGGCGTCTATGGTGAATACTTCTTCTCCTGATGGATTAGTGAACGGGAATTTTTCTTTCAACTTGAAAGTTTCTTGTTTTCCCTGAAGAACTGTCTCACCGTTCGAGTCAAGAGCTTCGTACTTATTTCGGGTTAGATTTTGCTCGACGGTATAGGAGTCGTCAGTAAAATCTATTCTATCGATATTGTACTTATTATTTTGGTCCATTATCTTAGATCTATTTCTAAGAAGATTGACCTAATACACTTTGAATCTACCGGTTCTAAATCCATACTGGCGGTAGCATGTCATCTATTGCCACTATCTAGACAATTATGAAGTGAGAGCACCACGTTCATGTGTACCGTTGAACGAATTTGCGTGCGAGCGGGTATTCCCATGCAGTACCGAAGATCGCTTTGGCCGTGGCAATCAGTGTAAAGATCCCTGTAAGGAACCACGCAAGTATCGCTAGGATCAGTAACAGTATACCGATGAGAGCAAATACGGTATCAAGTGGTGAGGGAAGCAGGGACCACTCCATTACCTCACCACCAATCGTTAGCTCGTCAGCACCGGGAATGAACACGAGAATAGCAATAATGGTGAGGGCTAATACTGATGCGTGCCAGTTTAATGCGTTACGGGCATTCGTTTGTGTGAACTCGTTATTCGAGATAAAGTAGACGAGTCCAGCACCAATAATGCCAGTCCCAAGTGCGAATATGTGGACTAAGATCCCGCCGATGGATCGTTCAGTGAGCAATTCTGGGCCGGGACTCGGAGTGGATGTTGTTGATGTCATTTGTGTCGTGTGTTGTAGTGTCTAAAGTGTCTTTTAATCGATTCATCAGCGCAGTCAGTTGAAAGGCGATTCCCTGTGACTGTGACGTCTGCGAATCCACCGAGCTGCGCGTTCGGTGACGAGCAATAAGAGGCTCACAAGCAGTACATCGAATGCCGTATCCCAGAAGGCAATATCGCTTCCTGTGCCGCTGATGTCTGCCCCGATGACGGTTATAATGCCGCCGAATACGAACAGCACAAGGCTGAGTTGGAGGCCAGCGAGCACGAGCGTGCGGATTCCTGCCGTATCCGACATGGTGAGGAAGCCGCGTGTGGAGAGCCGATCCAGTGGGGTCTCGGTCGTGAGGGCTCGCTTCCCTTCCGGTGACAACGGCCAGTTTGACTCTGGATGGTTGATGTAGTACAGGGTAACTGACTCAGGATACGTCTCAGTGGCAACGATGTCAATTTCCTGTAACTCATTCAACCGGTTCCGGACGGTCGCCTTGCTAACGTCGGGCTTGACACGCGCTTGGAGCTGGCGAATCGAGAAGAATGGCCGATCTGATTCGATCATCGTCTCGACAACATGCTCCTGTGTCAGCGTATTGTCGAGGTTTCGGTCGATTCGGTCGTCGATCCAAGTCGGAAGGCCGGGCACGGTAGTCCGAGGTATATTCTGTGATCCATATAAAGGGTGGAGCGGATTTCGCGGCCGCGAACCGCGAATTCGCGGCCATCAAATCGTGAGAGAGCGGTGATTCGACTCGATGAACCGATGCGTAAAAGTGTAGCAAAGAAAACGGCGAACTCAACCCGTGGTTGCTACACGCCAGCTTCCGGTTTCAAGTGCGGCTTCACGGACCAGTCTACGTTCGCGCCGGGTCAGATAGTCTCGTGGGGAGTCGTCGTCGCTCGATGAGAATCTCTGGTCGTGATCCCACTCACAGTCAGGGTGATTGTCTTCAAGATATATATAGTACCGAGCGATTGCCTCCTCCGTTTTACCTTTCGTTGAATTTGAAACATCCCGGTAAAGGACGTCCTCTTCGATGTACTCAGTTGCGAGCGCGGGCTCAGGTGGGATCGAGTACCGATCTTCGCGGTCCCATGACCACCGATCGAATCGCGCGGCGCGGTATCCAGTTTCATACGCGGTGTAGTCGGAGTACCCTTCCCCTTTCTCTGGTGTTTTCCCGCGTGTTCTCATCCATTGATGAATCGATGACAGTGGTCTGCGTAGTCTGCGTGTTGCTGTTCGTTGAGGTATTCGGCGTTCGCCGCTGGAACCAGTTTGATGGTGCGTCCTGCTTCGATTTGACTGTCGCAGCGTTCGTTTTGCTTGGCTGTCATGGTTGCTGGCACAAGCAAAACCGCAAGACGCGAAGGAGGTTGAGTGCGCGGGACCGGATTCGAACCGGAGGAAGACGATCGCTCACTTCGTTCGCGCTGCGACTCCCAGGGTTCGAAACCGCTGACCGCATTCTCCGCTCACGGCGTTGTTCGCGGAGAATGCGCGGGACCGGATTCGAACCGGCGGACCCCTACGGGACAGCGTCCTAAGCGCTGCGCCGTTGGCCTGGCTTGGCTACCCGCGCTCACGTCCCGCTTTTCTCGAATCGAGTAAGAACCTGTCGATCCGCATTACTCGTGTTTCACCGGCTCCTCGGGCGACCAGTCCGGGGGAACGATGAACGTCACGTGCTCCGAGTCGCGGAGTTGGTGGAGCTCCGCCGCCTGTTCGGCCAGTGATCGATCTCGGTACGGCATCTCGAGACCGCAGCCAGTACAGACGAGCTTGCATGTTGGCTCTTTCATGGGCGGGACGCAAGCCGCGGCTCGAACCCGAGCGACGAGCGTCGTCGTCTCGTTCGCACCTGTCGTGCTTTAGTAGTCGTCTCCTAGTGATTCGGTGGTTGAACGGCCGGATCGCTGAATCATTGGTATCTGCACGTTGGTCAGCGTAGCGCCGTATTGGACGATCGTTCGAGCGACGGCGGGCGATCGAGCGACGACGAGCGTCGGTGCGCCGCGCTCGCCGCCGGCGTCGGTCCGTGGGTTTATCCTCGATGCCGCGATAGCTGGTCGTATGCACAGCGCCAGGGACCGCCTCGAATACGAACCGTGGCTCGAGCAGCTCGACGAGATCGGCGATCGACTCGATCTGTCGGCCGAGGCGCGGTCGTGTGCGACCGACCTCTTTCTGTTGGACGTCCCGGAGTCCGATCGCTCGAAACGACCGGTCCTCGCAGCCAGCGTCTACGCCGGCGCGCTCGTGGCGGGCGACGGCCGAACGCAGGGTGCGGTCGCCGACGCCGCAGACGTCTCTCGGCTCTCGATCCAGTCGCGCTGGAAGGACCTCCTCGAGGCCGCGGGTCTCGAGCCGCCCGGCTGGTAGCGCCAGTTGCCGATCGTTTCGTCGGTCAGGTACTCGCTTCTCGCTCGTAAGTGTACACTACGCTGACGAAATCGACGAAACGGTCCGCGAAGCCGAGTCTCCGGATCGCAAAACGGTGCCCCAATCCGCGCGACGCGGCGACCGATCGCCCGGACCGCCGTCACTCCTCGTCGGAGAAGACGGCGCCGTGCTCGTCGATTTCCCCCTGGACGATCCGGGTACTCGAGATGATGTCGCCGTCCTCGGCGAGGACGTGCGGGACGACGACGATCTCCAGCGGCTCGTGGCCTCGTTCGCGCCGGATCTCGTTAATTCGCTCGCCCCCGTCGCGGGTTTCGGGTGAGACGACCAGATACTCGAACTGCGGTTCGGTCGCGATGCCGGTCGGCTCTCCGAGCGGCCGGACCTCGAACTCGCGATCGTACTCGTCCGCGAGTCGATTGAGTTCGGTTTCGAGGGCTCGCTTCCGATCGTCGTACGGCCTGACGTGCCGTTCGACGTGGCGCGTCTTCGGCGCGAGCTCGTCGGTCGTCAACCCGACAGTCACGTCTCCGAGTTCGAACGCTCGTTCGAACAGCCGCCGGTGGCCGTCGTGAACGGGGTCGAACGTCCCACCAAGCGCGACGTCCATACCCCATCCCAATCCCGCGGTGCGTATAAAACGGTCGAATCACCCCTCCCCCGCGATTCGGTCGCCGTCGTCCGTTCCCAGCTAGGTTTTCGACAGTCGTCGAAACTACCTTTCGCATCGTTTTTTACCCTCCCCCACACTGTCGTCGGTATGGGACTAGACGAGGACGCCCTGGAGTATCACCGGACGGACCCGCCCGGAAAGATCGAGATATCGACGACGAAACCGACGAACACGCAACGGGACCTCTCGCTCGCGTACTCACCCGGCGTGGCCGCACCGTGTATGGAGATCGACGAGGACCCGACCGACGCCTACACGTACACGGCGAAGGGGAACCTCGTCGGCGTCGTCTCGAACGGCTCCGCCGTGCTCGGACTGGGGGACATCGGCGCGCAAGCCTCGAAACCCGTCATGGAGGGGAAAGGCGTGCTCTTCAAGCGGTTCGCCGACATCGACGTCTTCGACATCGAACTCGACGAGGCGGATCCCGACAAACTCGTCGAGGCGGTGAAGATGATGGAACCGACCTTCGGCGGCGTCAACTTAGAGGACATCAAGGCGCCCGGCTGTTTCACGATCGAGGAGCGTCTCCGCGAGGAGATCGATATCCCCGTCTTCCACGACGACCAGCACGGGACGGCGATCATCTCCGGCGCCGCGCTGCTCAACGCCGCCGACATCGCCGGGAAGGACCTCGAAGACCTCGAGATCGTCTTCTCCGGCGCCGGGGCGAGTGCGATCGCGACGGCCCGCTTCTACGTCTCGCTGGGCTGTAAGAAGGAAAACATCACCATGTGCGACTCCTCGGGGATCATCACCGAGGAGCGCGCGCGGCGCGGCGACGTCAACGAGTACAAGCGACAGTTCGCCCGCGACGTCCCCGAGGGCGACCTCGCCGACGCGATGCGGGGCACGGACGTCTTCGTCGGCCTCTCGATCGGCGGCATCGTCAGCCAGGAGATGGTGCAGTCGATGGCCGAGAATCCGATCGTCTTCGCGATGGCCAATCCCGATCCGGAGATCGGCTACGAGGAGGCCAAGGCCGCGCGCAACGACACGGTCATCATGGCGACGGGCCGATCGGACTACCCGAACCAGGTCAACAACGTCCTCGGGTTCCCGTTCATCTTCCGCGGCGCCCTCGACGTCCGCGCCACCGAGATCAACGAGGAGATGAAAGTCGCCTGCGCCAGGGCGCTGGCGGAACTCGCCCGCGAGGACGTGCCGGACGCGGTCGTTAAGGCCTACGGCGACGACCCGATCCAGTTCGGGCCCGACTACATCATCCCGAAGCCGGTCGATCCGCGCGTCCTCTTCACCGTTGCGCCATCGATCGCCGAGGCCGCGATGGAGTCGGGCGCAGCCCGCACCGAGATCGACCTCGACGAGTACGAGGAGGAACTCGAGGCGCGCCTGGGCAAGTCCCGCGAGATGATGCGCGTCGTGCTCAACAAGGCCAAGAGCGATCCCAAGACGGTCGCGCTCGCCGAGGGAGAGAACGAGAAGATGATCCGGGCGGCCTACCAGATCCAGGAGCAGGGGATCGCGCTTCCGATCCTCATCGGCGACGAAGGAGAGATCCGACAGACCGCCGCGAGCCTCGGCCTCGACTTCGATCCGACGATCGCCGACCCCGAGGTCGGCGACTACGACGCTTACGCCGAACGGCTCCATGAACTGCGCCACCGAAAGGGGATCACGCGGACCGAAGCAGGCGAGCTCATCGAGAACGACTCGAACTACTTCGGCAGCGTGATGGTCGAACGGGGCGACGCCGACGCACTCCTGACCGGCCTCTCCCACCACTACCCCTCCGCGCTGCGGCCGCCGCTGCAGGTGATTGGAACCGCAGACGATGTCGACTACGCCGCGGGTGTCTACTTGCTCACGTTCAAGAACCGCGTGATCTTCGTGGCCGACGCGACGGTCAACCAGGCCCCCGACGAGGAGGTCCTCGCGGAAGTGACGAAGCAGACCGGCAAGCTCGCCCGACGGTTCAACATCGAGCCGCGGGCGGCGCTGCTGTCCTACTCCAACTTCGGCAGCGTCAACAACGAGGGGACCCGCAAACCCCGCCGAGCCGCGAAGATGCTCCAGGCCGATCCCGACGTCGACTTCCCGGTCGACGGCGAGATGCAGGCCGACACGGCGGTCGTCGAGGACATCCTCGAGGGAACCTACGGCTTCTCGGAACTCGAGGAGCCCGCGAACGTCCTCGTCTTTCCGAACCTCGAGTCGGGTAACATCGGCTACAAGCTGCTCCAGCGGCTGGGCGGCGCGGACGCGATCGGCCCGATGCTCGTCGGGATGGACAAACCCGTCCACGTCCTCCAGCGCGGCGACGAGGTGAAGGACATCGTGAACCTCGCGGGCGTGGCGGTCGTCGACGCCCAGCAGGAATAACGACCACCAGCTTCGGTAGCGGCCCCTCTCGTGGCCAGTAAGCGTTTAAGGAGTCAGAACTATCGTCGCGTATGTCACGATGGGGGGCCGGGCGCACGATCGGCGAGCGCGCCGTGACGATCCAGATCGGCGCGGTCCTCCTCCTCGCGATCGCGTTCTCCGCCCTCGCCCTCTATCAGGTCAACGCCGTTCCCGAGCAGAACCGGGCCGTCGAGATCGATCACAACGATCGCGTCCGGGGCGATCTCGTCGAGCTACGAGATTCGATATTGAACACGGGAACGACCGGCGGAACGCTCGGCGTGTCGATCGAACTCGGCACGCAGTACCGATCCCGGTACGCTACTATCAATCCGTCCCATCCGAGGGGAACTGTACGGACGATCGAACCGGGATCGAACGTTACGATCGCGGAACCCGACGGCAGCGAACACGAATTCGAAACTCGACACTTGGTGTACGAACCCGACTACAACGAGTACGAGCGGGCTCCTCGGACGGTCATCGAACACTCCTTCGTCTACGATCAGTTCGGCGACGCGAACGTCTCCGTTGGGGCACAGCGGTTGGTCGGGAACGAACGCATCTCGCTGATGCTCCTCGACGGGGACCTACACGAACAGGCGGCCGGTACGGCGTCGGTGACCGTCGAATCGCTCGATCCGGTGCGGACGACGACGCTCGACGCCGGAACGACGATCACGTTGCCGACCCGAAGCGTCGAACGGTGGGAAGCGGCGCTCGACGAAACCGGCGGGGTGAGCTATAACGATACCGAGAGCGGTTCCAGCGTGGTGACGATCGACCTCGAGGACGAGTTCGAACTCGAGATCGCTCGGGTCGGCGTGGGGAGCGGTGGAGAATCGTTGGGAGACGGCTTTGCTATCGGATCCGAGAGGAACACTGGGGGAGATGGAAACGGGAGCGGTGCGTACGAGGTCTGGTTCGAAGGCGCCGCGAAGAATGCGTCGGAATGCGAGGATGGCGAGGGCTGTGACTACTATATCGAGGCGGGGGCAACGCCACGGTTCACGGCCGACGCCGGCGCCTCCGAAGCGTCGTTCGACTTCGCCTACGACACCGCTGCCGGCGTAACGGTCGAAAACTTCAGCGAGGACAGTAACCGGGGTGAAACCGAATTTGACGTCGAGGGAGAGGGGACGCTCGAACTGTACGTCTCTAGCGGCGGCAGCAGCGATACGCTCACGATCGATGTCAGGGAGCGCAAGGGCCTCGTCGTGACCGAGGTTGATCCGCAAGATCCCGTCGAAGAGGGCGAGGACCTGCTCGTCGACGTCGTCGTCGAGAATCGGGGCGAGCGAGCGACGACTCAGGAGATCACGTTGGACGTCGACAGCGAGCAGGACGGCACGTTCGACGCGGTCGACGGGATCGAGGAAACCGTTGCCCCCGGTGCGACCGAGAGGGTCACGCTAACGTACACGACCCAGACGGGGGACGAACCGGAAATTGACGTTCGCGGACGGACGATCGACGACGATACTGGCATCGTTCGGGCTGCGGAAGTGTACACGATCGACGACTTCCTGGGCGTCAAAATCGTCGACACGGACGACCCAGTTACCGAGGGCGAAACCATGGAAGTGACCGTTGACGTGCGTCAGACCTTCGGCGCGGACGTGATACTCGAAGTCGACGGCACCGAGGTCGACCGAACCTCCGTCAACGAAAACGGCGAGGTCACGCTCACCTGGGACACCGTAGCGGGTGACGCCGGCACGCACACGCTCACAGCCATCGTAAGCGGCTACTGGTCCGAAGACCAAGACGAGACGAACGTGACGGTGACCGAACCGACGTTCGAGGTCGCAACCGCCGAAATCACCGGCGAGAGCGGCGGGGGACAGGCGGGCGTCTCCCAAGTGACGTTCGCCTACGAGATCAACCCGGGCGTCGACGTCGCGTTCACCGTCTACGACACCAACGGGAACGCGGTCAGCGACACCGTCACGGAGACCTCTACCGGGGCGTTTACGGAGGTCGCCGTGGACGTCGACGCCGGTTCGACTTCGCCCGGACGGGAACCGCGCCCGGTCGAAGCCGAGGCCAGCGTGGTCGGTGGCGAAACCTGTAACGTAATGATCGACGACGGCGACGGAAACGGTCCGTTCGATCTCTGTTCATGAGGCGACTGTAATCGCTTCTCCGACGATCGTCGAAACACCAAACGACAATACCATATAGCGTCGTCATTATTCACCACCCATGACAGCAGTCGGTATCGACGCGATCGAGATCTGGACCGGGAATCTCAAACTCGACTTGCCCGGCACGTTCGCGCCGCAGAAGGGCGAAGACCCCGAGAAGTACACGAAGGGGCTCGGACTCAACGCCAGCTCGTTCCCCGACAGTTACGAGGACATCGTGACGATGGCGGCGAACGCCGCCCGCCGACTGATGGAGCGAAAGGGGCTCGAGCCGGACGACATCGGCCGGATCGACGTCGCGACCGAGAGCGCGTTCGACAACTCGAAGCCGGTTTCGACGTACGTCGCAGGCTGCCTCGAACAGGTGTTCGGCAGCGACTTCCACCACGCGAACAAGGGCGAGCGCAAGTTCGCCTGCATCGCGGGCACCCAGAGCTTGGACGACGCGTACAACTGGATCCGCGCGGGCCGCAACCGCGGCCGCGGTGCGCTCGTGATCGCGACCGACACCGCTCTCTACGCCCGCGGCGACGCCGGCGAGGCGACCCAGGGTGCGGGCGCGGTCGCGATGTACATCAGCGAGGATCCGAGCCTCGTCGAACTCTCGACCGATCAGGGCTACGGCTCGGCCGACGAGACCGACTTCCTCAAGCCGAACCAGCAGTTCCCCTCCGTCGACGGTAAGCGATCGATCCAGGTATACCTCGCCCGGATGCGCGAAGCCTTGGAGGACTACGAAAGCGTCGCGGGCGACGTCCATCCCGACGATTTCACCTTCGCGCCGTTCCACACGCCGTTCCCCGGCATGGTCCGGAGGGCGGCCCTGCTCGCGTACCGGCACGTCATCCGGGACACGAGTATCGAAGACGATCTGGCCGCGGAGATCGGCCGCCAGCCGCGCGCCGAGGCGTTCGACGACGACGAAGCGTACCACGACGCGCTGCGCGAGTACATGGACGCGCTCAAAGAAACGGAGCGCTACCAGGCGTGGTACGACGCGACGATCGATCCGACGCTGACGATCTCCCGCGAGGTCGGCAACTGGTATACCGGATCCGTCCACGTCGCCCGCGCGAGCGCGCTCAAGACGGCGTTCGAGGCCGGCAGGGATCTGACCGGCGAGACGCTGCTCATCGGCTCCTACGGCAGCGGCGCGCAGGCGGAGATCCACGCCGAAACCGTCCAGGAGGGCTGGGAGTCGGAGATCGAAGCGCTCGACGTCGACGAGCAACTCGACGCCCGCTACGAACTCTCCTGGGCGGACTACGAGGAGATCCACGACGCCCACAACCACGAGATGGACGTCGACGTCGAGGAGTTCACGACGCCGAGCGACGAGTTCGTCTTCGACGGCTGGGGTCGCATGGGCGAGCGGAAGTACCGCTACGTCGAGTAGGCGGTTCCGATCGATCCGAGCGGCGAAGTTTTCTCCGCGGGTTTTCTCCGCGATCGATACCCCGGATAAATGAGGGCGCGCCGTCTACCTACGAGTATGGACGACGATTCGGACGGCCGGGGGTGGATCTCGGAGCGAACGGGGCTGACCCTGCTCACGGTGGCGAGCGCCCTGCTCGCGATGCTCATCATCCTGCCGTACCTCCAGTACATCCTCCTCGGAGTCGTGCTCGCGTACATTCTCATGCCGGCACAGCGGCGTCTCGAGACGTACGTGCGACCGATGATTGCGGCACTCACGCTCGTCGTCGTCGCGATCCTCGCGATCCTGCTGCCGACGATGTACGTGCTCGCGCTCGCGCTCCGGCAGGCGCTCGAACTGATTACGGCGATTCAACAGGGGACCCTCGCCGTCGAGGACGTGGAGGAACGCCTCGAGACGACAGGTCTCTCGGTCGATCTCGTCGACCTGTACGAGACGTACCAGCAGCCGATCGAGACGACGTTACAGGGATTTGCGACCACCGGCATCGATTTCGTCACCGGTCTCCCTGCAATTCTCATCGGATTGACCGTGACGTTGTTCGTCCTCTTCGCGCTGCTGCGCGACGGCGATCGGCTGGTCGCCTGGACCCAACGGGTCGTTCCGGTCGAGGACGACGTGTTGGCGGAGTTGTTCGCCGGACTGGATCAGCTCATGTGGGCGTCCGTCGTCGGCAACGTCGCCGTCGCGGCCATCCAGGCGGTGTTGCTCGGCGTCGGACTGGTGCTGCTCGGCGTCCCCGCGATCGCGTTCCTCACCGTCGCGACGTTCGTGCTCGCGTTACTACCGCTAGTCGGCGCGTTCGGGGTCTGGGTCCCGGTTTCGCTCTATCTCATCGCGGTCGGGCAGTTGATCCCGGCGGTCGTGCTCGTCGCTTACGGATCGATCGTCAGCATGTCGGATACGTACCTGCGACCGGCGCTCATCGGCAAGACCGGCGCGTTCAACTCCGCGATCATCGTCGTCGGCATCTTCGGTGGTATCGTCGTCTTCGGCGGCGTCGGCCTCTTCGTCGGACCGGTCGTCCTCGGCGGCGCGAAGATCGCGCTCGATCTGTTCGCCCGCGAGCGATCGGCCAGTCCCGACGTTCCGCCGGCACAGCACGCGGCTCCCGCCGACGTCGGTCCCGCCGACGCGACCGACGCGACCGACGACGCGGCGACGGATACCGATCCGGACACCGGGATTCGGACCGAAAATGCCGCGGCGGACGCGGATCCGGAGGACGCTGACGCCGAGGCGACGGTGAGAAACGAGCGCACCGACCCCTCGACGCCCGACGCTCCCGGCGTCGACCCCGGCCGCGATCCCGAACTCGAGTCCGACGCCGATCCGGACGAGGATGCGTCGTGACCGGTCCCTGGTGCGGTCGCGGTTCGACCCTCGGCGCGCCGTAGAGGGGCCGAAGGGGTGCGTTCATTATCCCGTACCCGTTAGAGCCGTGTATCGTGTCTCGGATCGAACCGCGCTGCCGACCGCATCGGTGTGGGAAGGGACTGTCCGGATCGGTCGACCGAGACCTGCGCGACCTGGCCTAACTATGCACGGAACAGACACCACGGGGAGTCCGTACGCTCCCCACACGGCCGACGAACAGGCGGCGATGCTCGAGGCGATCGGCGTCGACGCGATCGACGACCTCTTCGACATTCCCGCGGACGTACAGTTCGACGACGAGTTCGGGATCGACGCGCGGACGGAACGCGAGACCCGACGGCTCGTTCGCTCGGTCCTCGGTCGCAACGACGACCTGACGGAGTTGCTCGGACGCGGCCACTACGGCTACTACGTGCCGTCGCTGGTCGACCACCTCGCCGATCGATCGGAGTTTCTCACGTCGTACACCCAGTACCAGCCGGAGATCTCGCAGGGGTTCCTCCAGGCGCTGTTCGAGTACCAGTCGCTGCTGGTCGAGCTGGCCGGCCTCGAGATCGCGAACTGCTCGATGTACGACGCCGCGACGGCCCTCGGCGAGGCCGCCACGCTCGCCGATCGGGTCCGCGAGACGAGCGGCCACCGCGTGCTCGTCCCCGACCTGTTGCTCGACGGACGAAAGAGCACGCTCTCGAACTACGTCGCCGGCACCGACCTCGAGATCGAGACGTACCCGATGGACGACGGCAACGTCGACCTCGCGGCGCTCGAAGAGCGCGTCGACGAGGAGTGCGTGATGGTCTACGCCGAGAACCCGACCGTCCGCGGGACGATCGAGGAGCGCCTCGACGCGATCGGCGATATCGCGGCCGACCGCGACGCGCTGTTCGTGCTCGGCTCCGATCCGATCGCGCTCTCCCTGCTCCGGCGGCCCGCCGACGTCGGCGCCGACGTCGTCGTCGGCGACGCGAGCGTGCTCGGGCTGCCGACCAGCTACGGGATGGGGCTGGGTCTGTTCGCCTGTCGCGAGGAGTATTTGCGCCAGGTCCCCGGCAGGCTGGTCGGCGCCAGCGAGGACGCGACCGATCGGCGCGCGTACACGCTCACGCTGCAGACCCGCGAACAGCACATCCGGCGCGAGCGGGCGACGAGCAACATCTGCACGAACCAGGCCTGGGTGGCGCTGCGAACCGCGATGCACGCCGCCTACCTGGGGCCGTCCGGCATGATCGACCTCGCCAAACGCGGCGTCACGCGGGCGGAGGACCTCGCCGCGCGACTCGACCCGATCGTCGGCGTCAAGGCGCCGGTCCACGATCGTCGGCACCTCCGCGAGTTCGTCGCGCACGTCGACCAGCCCGCGGCGGCGGTCGCTGCGGACCTCGAAACGTACGGCTTCGCGGTGCACGTCATCGACGATCACCTGCTCCAGGTCTGCGTCGCCGGCGTCCCGGACGATCGGGTCGACGCCTTCGTCGAGGCGATCGAGGGGGTGATGGGATGACGGCCGACCAGGACGGATTCGGTAACGGAGGCGGATCTCGCGGCAGTCGGTACGACCAAGCCCGCTACGTCGACGACGGGCAGTACGAACCGCTGCTCTCGGAGAAGGATCGAACGAGGGTCGAGATCGACGGCGACGATTCGCCGCTACCGGACGACCTCACCCGGGACTCGCTCGAGCTCCCGGAACTCTCCGAGCCGGAACTGGCCCGCCACTACACGCGGCTCTCCCAGATGGTCTACGGGATCGACAGCGGTCCGTACCCGCTCGGGTCGTGTACGATGAAGTACAATCCGAAGTTCACCGAGGACGTGGCCGCGCTGCCGACCGCGGCGGTCCACCCCGATCGGTCCGACCGATCGATCCAAGGGGCGCTCGAACTCATGTACCGGTTGCAGGACTACCTCGGGCGGATCGGCGGAATGGACGCCGTGACCCTCCAGCCGCCCGCGGGAGCGGCGGGCGAGTTCGTCGGCATCCGGGTCGCCGCGGCCTACCACGAACACAACGGCGAGGATCACCGCGACGAAGTGATCATCCCGGAGAGCGCCCACGGGACGAACTTCGCGACCGCCGCGCTCGGCGGCTACGACGTCGTCTCGCTGCCCAGCAACGACGCGGGACGGGTCGACCTCGACGCGCTCGAGGCGGCGCTGTCGGAGAACACCGCGGCGCTCATGCTGACGAACCCGAACACGCTCGGGCTGTTCGAGCGCGACATCGCCGAGATCGCCGAGATGGTCCACGACGTCGGCGGATTGCTCTACTACGACGGGGCGAACCTGAACGCCCTGCTCGGCCGCGCCCGGCCCGGCGATATGGGCTTCGACGTGATGCACTACAACGTCCACAAGACGTTCGCGACGCCCCACGGCGGCGGCGGTCCCGGCGCCGGCCCCGTCGGCGTCGTCGGGGACCTCGCGCCGTTCCTGCCCGCCCCGCGCGTCCGCGAGGACGGGTCGGGGAAGGGGACCGAACCAGCGTACGAACTGTTCGATCCCGAGCACACGATCGGGAAGGTCCACGGCTACCACGGCAACTGGCTCGTGCTCGTGAAGGCCTTCGCCTACATCGCCCGCCTCGGCGACGAGGGGCTGCTGGATGCCAGCGCGAAGGCGGTGCTCAACGCGAACTACCTCGCCAGCCAGATCGAGTACGACGTGCCCTACGGGCCGTTCCACCACGAGTTCGTCGCCAGCGCGGGCGACCAGGATGCCGCTGACGTCGCCAAGCGGATGCTCGACTACGGCGTCCACCCGCCGACGACCAAGTGGCCCGAGATCGTCCCCGAGGCCCTGATGACCGAACCGACCGAAGTCGAGGGGAAGGACACGCTCGATCGGCTCGCCGCCGCCTTCGACGCGGTCGTCGCCGAGGACGATGAGACGCTCGAGGCTGCGCCCGATCGGACCACCGCCCGCCGGATCGACCAGACCAGCGCGGCGCGGAACCCGCGGCTGTCGTGGCAGGCGCTCGACGACGAGTGATCGAGGAGGCCCGATCGCGATACCCGATTCGGGAATTCGATCGCCGATCAACAGCGTCGAAAACCGGCGCTCCGAGGACCGGCTTACGCGTCCGCGTCGGCGCTGGAGTCGATGCCGTCGATCCGGACGAAGCCGTAGTCGCAGTTCGGACAGTGCCACTTCACCTTCTCGCCAAGGTGCAGCGTCGTGCTCGCCGCGCGGTAGAACGTGACCTCGCCGCAGTTGGGGCACTCGTGGTCGAGTTCCATCGTCATGTGCGAGGGTATCGACCGAGGCGAGTTTAACGTACTGGTTTGCGGGTCGCAACCGTCGCTCCCGAGATGCTCCAAACAATCGTTCTCGGGGCTGAGGCGAAAAAATACGACAGCGGAGTTAAGTTACGGGCGGTCGTCGGTTCGCACATGTCGATCTACACCGGTCGCGGCGACGACGGACAGACCGATCTCCGGGACATGACGCGCGTGTCGAAGGCCAGTGCCCGGATCGAAGCGTACGGGACCGTCGACGAACTCAACGCCCTGCTCGGGACCATCCGCCCGACCGGCTACGACGACGTCGACGAGCGCCTGCGGACGGTGCAGAACGACCTCCACGTCGTCCAGGCGGACTTCGCGAATCCCGACCCCGACGAGGACGACCCCGTCATCCGCTCCGAGCACGTCGAGACGATCGAAACCTGGATCGACGAGTACGACGAGGAACTCGAGCCGCTGATGTCGTTCATCTTGCCGACGGGAAGCGACACGGGGGCTCGGCTGCACCACGCGCGGACGGTGTGTCGGCGCGCCGAGCGACGGGCGGTCGCCCTCGCGAGCGAGGAACGGATCAACGAACAGGCTGTCCAGTACCTGAATCGGCTCTCTGACGGCCTGTTCACGATCGCTCGGGTCGTCAATATGCGCGACGGCGAACCCGAAGAAGCGCCGCAGTACTGACTTCTCTCCTACCGTACGTCGCTCTCGCGTCCCGATTCGTCAGAATCGAGGCCGACCGGCGATCGACCGAGCGCGGCGACACCCCGACGGCGGTAGGTTGAGCGCTGGACCGGCGCGAACGCGACGTCTGGTCGGTCATCAGCGACCGACCAACCCGCTCGTGTCGCGTCCAGCTCGATCGTCGGAGCGGATCTAACTGTCGGATGGGGGACACAAGACGTATCGTGCCTCGAACCTTCGGGTCCTCTCGAAATCCCTCGCTCGACCGCCGAGTATCCGACGGCGGTCGAATCGTCCGCCGACGCTCACCGAGACAGCCGCCAGTCCGATCAGCCGAATATTCTGTTGTCCACGAAAGGTCTATATTCGCCGGCGACCTACGGTCTGTGAGTCACACCCATGAACAAGCACTTCAGCGACAGCCTGTACTACCTCAAGCGCGCCGGCGAACACGCCCGACTCGGCCTTCGAGAGGCGCTCGATCGCGTCGAAACCCGCGTTCGAACGCTGACCGGCCGCGAGGCCGAACCCGAGACCCGACTCGACCGAATCCGCGGCGAACTGGAAGCGCTCGAGGCGCAAGTCGAGGGCCGAGCGAAGGCGGCGCTCGAGGAGGCGCGGACGTCGATCTCGGCGTACCGGCGCCGATCCGAGACGCCGATCGACCGATCGTGAAAGGAAGCCTTAAGTTGAACGCACGGAAAGATCACCCTGCGGGTTGGTGATCTAGTCCGGTTATGATACCTCCTTCACACGGAGGAAGTCGGCAGTTCAAATCTGCCCCAACCCACTACTTCTGTCGCGAGCAAATTCGCAAGCGACGGGATCGTGACGTTGGGCAGATTTGAACCCTGGAAGTCGCAGCTCGCGCAGCGAACATAGTTGGTGAGCAAGAACGTCTTCCTTCTTGACGAAGGTACGCCGTTTGATATCAGATATTATATGGTAACACCAACTTATAACCTAGTGGAATAATACACGGAATCCCTCTTCATGTTTTGATACTATCGGTTACCAATTTTAGAATAGAATAATGCGAAGCGCTGTAGCGGATGCGATCGCCTCCTCGCGGCGACGAGCCTGCGCCGATACTTCGGGAGACGGTTGTATCATGGCCGTCGGCGGTGCTGATGGGGACGATCGCGATCAGCGACGTCCCGACGAAACGGCCCCGTGAGATGCGGCGGGGACAACTCGAACTCCGCCGGAGTGCGATCCGGTTAGCGCGAAAAGAGCCCCTTGAGCCGATCGAGCAATCCCGTCGATCCGCCGGCGTCGGCTTCGTCCGCCGAACCGGTCGCGTCGGCGTCGATCGATCCCGCGAGCGGACCGGCGTCGTCGATCGACCCCGCAAGTGGGCCGGCGTCGTCACCGATATCGGCGCCCGTGGACGTCGGCGCGGAACCGGCCATGGACTGCGTCGCCTCGAGATCGTCGATCGAGAGGTCGATCTCGTCGACTTCGGGCGTTTCCTCGCGTCCTTCGCCCGTTTCTGCCGCTCGCACGTCCGCGCCGGTGACGGCGCCCCGGTCGATGCGAGCGGCGAGCGCGTCGTCGTCGATGGTCGTTTCCGCCTCGTCGGCAGCCGCTGCTTCCTCGTCGTCCAGATTCTGTGTCTCGGCGGTCGAGTTCGTCTCGTTGAGTGCGGCGGCCTGATCGTCGATCGACGCTGCAGACGACGTCGACTCGGACGCAGTCGATCGAGCGCCACCGGCGTCACTTTCGGGACCGTCGCCGGCCGGCGCCCCGTCCGGATCGTCGCGTTCGACTCCCGCCGTCGGTTCCGATTCGGACCCGCCTGCGTCGGCTGCGGAACCGCCGGAGGAAGCGGACGAGGAATCCGACGTCGGTCCGTCCTCGTCCGAGGGGTCCTCGGCGCCCGAGTCGTCGGAATCGCTCGGCGGTTGTGCGCTCGTCGTCGAGCCGTCTTCTTCGTTCCCGTCGGACGGCGTCTCGTCGAGCGAGTCGAGGATGTCGTCGACGCTCTTATTCGAGACGACTCGCCTGGGTCCGCCGCCCGGCTCGAGACTGTCCCCCTTCTCGGTCGATTCGCCGGACCCACCCGCAGATGATCGTCCGTCGCTCATGGTGAGTGAGTGTCGGTCCCGTACCCATAACGTTTCCCCCACGGTGACGTTCAGAGTATCTAACCGGACTCGGACGACGCGGACCGAACGCCGGGTTCGGACCCGGCCCGAAACGGTACGGCTCGGCGGCGATTAGTCGGAGGCGGCCGACTCGGCGGGAACCTCCTCGGCGAGTTCGGGCCTGGCGAGGACGACGTTGATCACGGCTCCCACGAGGATCAGGACGCCCGCGAAGTACAGCCACGTGACGAAGAGGAGGACGACGCCGACGGCGCCGTACGCCGCGTACTGTCCGGCGTTCGCCGCGTAAAGCTGGAATCCCAGCTGGAGGACGGTCCAGCCGATCGCGGCGAAGACCGCGCCGGGAAGGATCTCGCTCGCCGCGACCGGGATCGGCGGGAGGACGTAGTAGATCGGCAGGAAGACGAGTACGAGCCCGACGAGCAGGGCGACGCTACTCAACAGCCCGGTGAAGGGAATCGTCCCCGACGCAAGCCGAATGATCGCCCCGATCGCGATCATCAGCGCGAGCGCGGCCGCGCCAGCGAGGATCACGGTGATCCCGTCGCGGATCTCGTCGACCAGCGAGTCCTCGGCGACCTCGTCGTAGACCTCGTCGAACGCGAGGCTGAGGCCGCGAAACACCTTTAACGCACCCCACGCGGCGATCGCGAGCGCGACGATCGTCGCCTCGGTGCGACCGGCCTCGGTAGTGAGCGCCGCTCGGACCAGCTCTTCGCCCGCGGTCGGGAGGAAGTCGCCGGCGAGCAGGATGAGTCGCTCGGCGGCCGCCTCGCCGCCGACGAGGGAGCCGGCGACGAGCGCGAGCACCACCAGCGGGATCAGCGAAACGAACGCGTAGTACGCGAAGCCGGCGGCCAGAAACGTGACGTCGCGATCGCTCGCCGTCCGGTAGACGGCGGTCAGCGTGTCCGGAACCTCCATGGCGGTCTTAGGGCCTCCGCGACCAAATACCTGAAACGCCCTCGCAACCGGCGGAGGCGACGACTTGGACGGGGACGCGGTCCACTCGTGACAGGGGCGTTCACCACTCGTGACAGAAGTTGTGCGTCGCGTAGACGGCCCCGTCGTCCGCGATGTAGACGCCGACGCCGCCGCGGTCCCAGCCGTAGTCGGCGTGTTCCTCGAGGATCGCGGCCCGGTGGTCGGACGAGTTCATCCACTGGTCGACGAGTCCGACGGCGAGCGCCTCGGCCGTCCGGTACTCGACGGCGCCGTCACCGCCGGGTCGCTCGACGGGTCGGTCGACCCACGTCAGGGCGATGTTCTCGCCGTATCCCTGACAGTAGTTGTCGACGTCGGAGAACCGGTCGTAGGGTTCCTCGCCGTCGGGGTTCGTGTGCGCGAAGTAATCGCGTTGAGCCATGTCGGCGCTGTGGGCGCGGGAGACGGAGGCGACGGTGCCGTCCCACTCCAGGGGTCCGAGTCCGTGTTCGGCGCGGCGATCGTTGACTTCCGCGTGGACGAAGTCCTCGACCGTTACCGAGGAGACGGTTTCGACGTCGGTCACGTACGCCGATTCGCCGGGATCGGCCGGGTCCGTGACGTTGGGGTTCCGCTCGCCGGCCGGCGGGGGCTCCGAACTGGGTTCGGGCTGCGATCCGATTTCGACGTCGCCGATCTCGACGTCGCCGACGAACTGCGGGGCGACGAGGAGCGATCCGAGGACGATCGCACACACGAGCAACGCGGCGGCGAACACCCGGATCGCCGATCCGATGAGGGCCCGATCGCTGCGGTCGTCACCGTCCGAAGAGGCGTCGGGGCGGCCGATCATCAATCGGGAATATCATGCGATCGGATAAGGCTGGCGCGGTAGCTCGCAATCGCTGACACAGTTCGTGAATCGAGACTGTTCTCGAATCCTTACCGATCCGCGGTCGATTCCGATCCGAAGAGAGTCTCGTGGACGCCGATGACGAGGCCGGGGACGACGGCCATGAACAGGTGCTCCTCAAGCGGGATGCCGGCGACGTCGACCCCCGTTCGGAGTTTGATGTCGAAGACGCCGACGGCCAGCGTGTACCGGTCCCAGACGTAGGCGATCGGGTACAGCGCGAGTATCGTCACAGCCGCCTTCCGGAGGGCGTCGGCCCGCCGGAGCAAGAGAACGGCGACGGCTCCCCAGAACAGTTCCGTGGCGAGGTAGGTGTACCGGCCGAACACGCCGATGTCCGGTGCCATACGCCGGGTACGATGACGCCAGGGAAAAGCGCTTGGTCGGCGGAATCCGAGTATCCCGGGCGGTATCTTAAATACCTCGGCCGGCAAACAACCGGCCGTAGAGATGAATATCGCTGATATCGCCACCCAGGACTACATCGAAGTCGACGTCGGAACGCGCATGGGGAAGGTCCGTTCGACCTTCGAGAACGGCAACCCCAAGGGAATCATCGTCACGAACGATGAGGCGTACGAGGGCGTCATCAGCGAGCGGGAGGTCCTCCAATCGCACGTCGAGGACGACGCCAAAGTGGCGGCGCTGATCAAACCCAGTCGGAACTCGCCGGCTCCGAAGGTCGACCGCCAAGAGGATGTCCGGGAGACCGCGCGGGTGCTGATCGAGTCCAACACGAAGGTCGCGCCGGTGTTCGAACACGACGATCTCTGGGGCGTCATCACGGACGACGCGATCCTGGAGGCGGTTCTGGAGAACCTAGACACGCTCGACGTCGACGACATCTACACCGACGATCCGGTGACGATCCAGGAGGACGACGGGGTCGGCAAGGCGATCAACCATCTCCGGGAACACGGCATCTCCCGACTGCCGGTGCTCAACGAGAACGGCTACCTCACCGGCGTCGTGACGACCCACGACATCGCCGATTTCGTCATCCGCGAGAACCACTCGACGACGACGGGCGATCGGGTCGGCGACACCCAGCGACTGCTCGACGTGCCCGTCTACGACATCATGAACAGCCCGGTCGAGACGACGACGCTCGACGCCTCCGTGAAGGACGCCGTCGAGACGATGCTCGAGAAGGATTACGCGGGGCTGATGGTCACCCCCGAGGATGACGATCGGATCGTCATCGGCGTCGTCACCAAGACCGACGTCCTCCGGGCGCTGACCTACACCGAGGAGGACCACATGGACGTCCAGATCACGAACATCTCGCTGCTGGATACGATCACCCGCGAGTCGATCGTCGAGAGCATCCAGGACGTCTCGGACAAGTACCAGGACATGCAGGTGGTCCACGCCCACGTCCGCTTCAAGGAGCACCAGGAGAAGCTCCGCGGGACGCCGCTGATCCACTGCCAGATCCGCCTGCGGACCAACAAGGGCCAGGTCGCCGGCACCGGCGAGGGCTACGGCGCGGAGAACTCCTTCCGGGTGGCGCTGGACAAGCTCGAACGGAACGTCCTCGAGATGAAGGGCGTCACGAGCGACGAGGAGTACCGCGGCCAGCTCCTGCGAAAGCTCAACGAACTCTAGGGGCGATCTCTAAGCGTTCGGTTTTCCGAACGTCGACGCCGGAGCTGAGTCAGTACTACGGCAGTTCGTCGCCGCCTTCGAGCCCTGATCCCGTGATCCGGAACTGAACCGATTCGCCGACCGGCTTCGATCGGTGTTTTTCGAGCGTCGCGCGCCGGTTCCCGCCCCGGAAGCGGTCGATACGAACCACCGTGCCGGTCCAGTGTTCCAGGGTGTTCCCGCCGAGTGCGCGGGTCCGATCGGCGTCGGGATCCGAAAACACCTGGTTCGTCACCACGACGGCGAGGTCGTGCTTGCGCGACAGCGAGAGCAGGTGCGTTATCTGGCGAGCGACGCGGCGAAGGGCCTCGCCGTCGTCACTTTCGCCGGTGCGCTCGAGGCGGTAGAAGCCGGTCGCGCTGTCGAGGACGATCAGGTCGGCCCGTTGGGCGAACCCCTCGGCGTCCCGGACGGCCTCGGCCTGTTCCTCGAAATCGAGAGCCTCCTCGATGACGATTTGGGAGGCGATCGACTCGACGTCGGGTTCCTCGTCGTCAGCTTCCGCACCGTCGCTGTCATCCAGCGAGAGTTGACTCGCGCCGGCCGAGCCCTCGGCGCGAGCCGAGAGCAATTGCTGGAACCGATCGATCGAGACCCCCTCGGTGTCGATATAGACGGCGGTGCCGCCGTGGGCGGCCGCCTCGACCGCGCCCGAGAGTGCGAGATTGGTCTTGCCCGCCGCCGGCGGTCCGTACAACTGCGTGACGGTCCCGCGTTCGAATCCCCCGCCGAGTAACTCGTCGACCGGTTCACAGCCGGTCGGGATCGCCTCGTCGCTCACGGTTCCTCTTACACCGTGACGAGCAAAAAGGCCCCGAAACGGGATCGACGATCGCGGCTCGCGCTCCCCGACCGACACCGGACCCTCTGCGCGGGTCGCGTACGTTTATTCGCTCCCGCCGCGAAGGGCCGGGCGTGATCGTCGTCGCCACCGCAGACTTCGAAGTGTACCACGGCGTCGTCAACGAGCTGCGCGATCGCGGCACCGCGTTCACCACGATCGAGCCCGACGCGGCGCTGCCGGCGGAAACGTCGGTCGTCGTCACCGGCGAGGAATATGCCGACGAGTTCGCGGACGTGACGACGATCGTCGCCGATCCGGACGATCCGCGACGCGCCGTCGACCAGGCGCTGACGGCTGTGCGCGGCGGCGGCGGCCGGACGATCATCGGCGTCGATCCGGGTCGGAAACCCGGTATCGCCGTGCTGGCGGGCGAGATGGTCGTCGCCGCGTTCCAGGTCCCGCTGTCGGACGCCGTCGAGGTCATCCAGCGCGAGGCGAGCGAGGCCCCGTCGCCGGTCGTCCGGATCGGCGACGGCTCCCGCCTCGAGAGCGCGACACTGGTCAACGATCTCGAGGACGTTCGAGTCGAACTCGTCGACGAAACCGGGACGACCCCCTATCTCGGCACCGGATCGCGAGGGATGGGCGACGTCCTCGCCGCGGTCAACATCGCCCGTCTCGAAGGAGAAGTCGTCGACGCCCGAACGATCGAGCCGACCGACGGCGAGTTGCAGGTGATCAAGGATCGGTCCCGCGAGCAAAGCGAGACGAACCGGGCGATCGACGAACTGCTCGCCAGGCGGGTCGCGGCCGGCGAGTTGACGATCGAGGAAGCGCTGGCCGAACACCGCGGCCAAACCGGCGGTTCCGACGATGACGACTCCGAGCCGGCGGCTGACGAGCCGACCGACTAATCGGTTACTCGGCCGGAGCGGATCGCTCTTTGTCGAGACGGATCGCTACCAAGACGGCGGCGCCGCTCGTCGGCGATCGACCGCGCAGAAAATGATATGATTCGTCGACGCTTCGCGGTCACAGTCGACCGGAGTCGGTACGTCGGGAACGACGGGTCGGATTAGCTGCGTCGTGCGAGCATGGCCGCGGCGACCACCGCGACGAGCGCGACGCCGGCACCGAAGCCGGGCATCGATTCGTCGCCCGAGTTTCCGCCATCGTCGTCGCTCTGGGCCGCTTCGACGCTGTTGCCGTCGGTTCCGTTGGCTCCGTCGCTACTGTTAGTACCGTCTTCGCCGTCCGTGCCGTCTTCGCCGTCCGTGCCGTCCTCGCCGTCCGTGCCGTCCTCGATCGTGCCGTTGTTGACGGTCGTCGCGTTGGACTCCGTGATCTGGACGTTCTCGTTCTCCTGGATCGTCAGCTGGAGCGCGGACGCGTTGCCGTTGTCTTCGGCGACCGCGAGGGCGGTGTTCGATTCGAGGTTCAGCTGCGTGATGTTCTGGCTCTGTGCGACTTCCGCCGTCGAGTACTGATCGACGTCGTTCAGCTGTTCGTTCTGGCCGTCGTAGTCGAAGGCGACGGTATCGGTGCCCTCGATCGCGTCGCCGTTAACCGTCACGCCCGTCGTTTCGGTGATGACGGCGCCGCTGAGGTTCTGTCCTTCCTTGAGTCCTTTCTCCTCGAGCGACTTGTCGTGGGGGCTGAGATCGCCGAGGTAGACGTTCAGGGCCTGCGCCGAGGCGACCTGCGCGTTGATGTTCTCCTGGAAGGTCAGCTGAACCGCTTCAGCTTCGCTGCCGTTCGTGGCGATCGCCGCGGCCGTACTGTTGAGCTGAACGTTCGCCTGTTCGACGCTCTGGTACTGCGTGACGCTGGCTTCGGCGGCCTGTTCGAGGTCCGTCTCGCCGTCGTCTTTCTTCTTGTCGTGGTCCTTCTGATCGGCGCCCTGCGCTTTGACCTCCTGGTCGACGATGCTGGATTCGCCGTCCATGCTGGCGGTCGCGATGTTCATTCCCGGCGAGTCCAGCATGATGTTGATGGCCTCGGCGGTGCCGATCTGTTCGTTGAGGTTCGATTGTTCGGTCATCTGAACGGCCGTCGCGGTGGCGTTCTCGCCGACCGCGATCGCGACGGCGCCGCCCATTTCGTAGACGTTCGCCTGCTGGACTTCCTGGGCCTGTTCGACGGACGCGTTGGCGTTCTGGACAGCGCTCACGCCGTCGTGCTTCTTGTGTCGTTCGTGGTAGCTCTTGTTCGGATCGTTGTCGAGATCCTCCGCGTAGACGTTCGTCGCAACGGACGAGCCTTCCTGGAGGTTCTGGTTGGCCTGCTCGGTCACCTGGACGGCGGTCGCCGAGCTCTCGTTCTCCGCGAACGCGAAGGCGACGGTGCCCTGCTTGACGTTCGCCTGCTGGACTGCCTGGGCCTGGGAGACGGACGCCTGCGCCGTCTGCGCGACCGTCGTCTCGCCGTCATCATTAGCGACGCCCCAGCCGTTGAACTGCGGGTTATCGCTTTGGCCCATGACCACGTAGACGTCGCCGACGTCTTCGAACGACGTCTGGGCGTGGTTGCTGTTGTAGTTCTCGGCGTTCGCTTCGCCGGTCTGGGAGTTGGCGTTCCGCTGGTCCACGTCCTGGATGGCGGTCGCTTCGCCACCGCCGATTGCGACGGACACTGCCTCGCCCTGCTCGACGAGGTTCACCTGGCCGACGTCCTGGTACTGGATGACGTCCGAGACGCTGTCCTGCTGGGTCGCCATCGCGCTCGGGCTATCGGCTGATGCGCCCTCGGCGATCATTCCCTCTATTTCGTCTTGGGTGACGTCTCCTTCGACGCCGAACAGGAGGTAGAGATCCTCCCCGTCCTGGAGAGTGTGTACTTGTTTTGTCGGACCGGTACTACTGTTTGCGCCCACGGGGACAGCCATCCCAAGCATCGAGATGGCCACCATCGCGGCCACGAGAGCGGTCGTAAACTGTGATCGTCTGGTCATGGTCATTGTCGCAACGTCTTTGAAATGACCTGTGAGGGTCTTTCGTTGCTGAATGTTTGCGACGCAGACCGGTCTTCCCGGAAGAACGTCTTTGTTATCTGTCGGTTGCACCGAAGAAGAAGTCGCCTATCGATTTCGTGTGGCCTATTTATTCTCCGTAAGGGTCCGTTATCGCGGCGGATCGATCGCAAACAGTTCTCGATGCGCTACTCGTCCTCGAGCCGTCGAAAACCGCCCGACTGAACCGGTTTTAACCGGTCCGAAAACGGATTCAAATCACTTCTTGAGAGCGGTTTGGCATCGATTACTTCGGCGGTGGTCCAGTCGGCCGATCGGTTACGTTTCGCCGCGACGAGACGATCGCGAGGAACGCGCCTCGACGATCGATTCCCCCTCGGTAGGATTACCTTCGGGTGCCATTCGGACGACGGACCTCGCCGCGACTGTCGCCGGTGCCGACCGGGAGCCGATCGCCACCGAAACGCGATCGAATCGAGGTCGCCGACCGATACGCGATCGGCCAGGCGCCCCGGTCGACGCGCGATCGGGTCAGGGACGTGCTTTATTTGCCCGGTCGAATTACCCCCACCGACGGTTCGCACCGTCGAGCATCCGATGGCGCCCGCAATCGTGCACTTCCTCGTCGGCGCGGCGCTCGTCCTGCTGCTAGCGGCGCCGCTGGCGCTGCGCGGCGGCGCGTCCAGGCACCACCTGTGGTTCGTCGCGATCGGCGGTCTCTGGGGGATGAGCCCGGACTTCCACAAGATCGCGCCCGCCTTCCGCGCCGAATTGAATCGGGTTCACGGATCGCCCTGGGCCGACCTCTTCGCGTTCCATTACACGCTCGATCGGCCGCCGTTCGACACCAACCCGATCCAGAGCACCGCGGCGGCGGTCGCGCTCTTCGTCGTCGCCGTCTCCGTGTTCACGGCGGCGGATTCGATCGGCGCGCGGACGCGGCGCGGCACTCGATCCGGCCGGCACGCGCTCGCGGCGCGAGCGCTCGTCTCGAGTTACGCGATCGCGATCACGGGCGTCCTCGCGGGAGCCGTGGTCGGGGTCGCGTTCGCCCGGACCGGTCGAATCGACTCCCTGGCTGCGCTGTTCGGCCGCGAAACCAACGGCGTCGGCTGGGCCCTCCTACTGGCGCTCAGCTGGGCCGCGACCGCGGCGTTCGCCGCCCTCGTCGCGATCGTCGACGCGAGGCTGGGCGCGAGGAATCCGGTCTCGAGCGCGGTACTCGGGCTGTGCTTCGCCGTCGCCGCCTGGGCGGTCGGCGTCACGGTCGGCGTTCCCGTCTGGATGCGCGTGATGCTCGCCCGATCGCGACCGATCCCGTACGTCCACCGGGCGAGTTTCGTCGCGCTCGTCGGATTCGGCCTCGTCCTCGGCGTCGCCTATCCGATCGTCCGCAGACTCGTCGCGCCGCCGGACCGGGCGGGGTCGTAGCGATCGCCGCGCAGCGGAGACCGCGGCGTCGCGGTTACACCACTTCGACAGTCTCAAATACCCGATCGAAGACGTCTTCCTCGGTAAGTTCCTCGTCGAGGTACGCCTTCGCCCATTCGGACTCGACGTGCCAGTACACGTGGTCGCTATCGTCGTCCGAATCGACGCCCGTGACGTCCATTCGCTCCGTCTCGAGCCCGGCGTCCACGGTGTCGACGTACGTTCCGATGAGGTACGCCATCTCGTTGGTGAACCCCTCTTCGGACGTCGTGTTGGCGTAATACTCGACGACGAGTGCGTTGTCGGACAGCTCGACCGAACGAAGTTCCACGCCCCACTGCTGGACGTTCGTTTCGAAAAACACCAGGAGTTCCTCCTCCGATCGCGCTTGCTCTGCGGTGCCGTTGTCGCTCGTGGCGTCGATACTCGCCGGCTGGTCGGCGTCGGCCTCTCCGGAGTCGCCCGCGAGGTCCGCGGCTCCCATCCCGGCTCCGAGTACCGCTCCCCAAAGGGCGAAGACGTAGACGCCAGCGACGACGCCGGCTTGCATTCCGCCGCCGGAATCGACGCCGGGGAGTCCTGACAGTCGCGTCGCTGCGTCTCGATAGTTCGTCGCCACAGCTCCGACGGCGAGAAGCGGCGCTATCACGACGGCGATCGGGAGCAGGACGAGCGCGTATCCGATCCCCAGCGCCACGTTCCGGACGCGGTGGCCGGATCGCATTCCCGGGAGCTGTGCCACCCATGACATGCTCCCCACTGACGTCCCCCGACGTATTGTTAATGGTATTACTACACTTCGATAAGTCGGTCTTAGTGGCGGGCCCGCGTCGTGCGCCCATCGCGGACGTCGTCACGCCGATCGATTTTCGAACCGCGTCCTCCCGGCCGTGCCGGTTCGTCCACGCGGCGGTGGCGCCGATACTGAAACGAGAACGGGCGTCGGCGGCGAGAGAAAGCGAACGGGAGAGATCCGCCGGTCTCGCGCGGAAACGCCCGGTTTGCGATCGGTACGGTGCTCATATATAGTATGCTAGACCGGGTGACACAACGCGATGCTCACGCTCCGTGATACGCTGGATCGACCGACCGTGACCGGCCGGCCCGCACCGACGACGACCGACGCCGAAATCGGGACGGCACACGACGGTTCACTACGGGAGTTCGCGCCGGACCGCGGGACAGCTCTCCGATCGATCGCGGCCGACTCGACCGTTTCGAGAGGGTAGCGATGGTCGGATCGATCACGGCGACCGACGGCTCGGATCGACGCGCCTCGGTCGCGGGGCTCGCACTCGTCGTCGTCGCCGGGCTGGTGATCGGCGCGCTCGCCGGGCCGTCGATCGCCGCCGGAACCGCCGCGTCACCGTCGGCGTCCGGAGCGATCGCTCAGGGCAACGTCTCGGAAGCGGCCTACGACGAACCGGTCCCCACGGAGGGCGATCCGTACTTCGAGGAGGCCGCCGACGACGGAAGCTGGGTCAGTTACGTCAATCCGCGCGACGAGTATCGGGACCCGTATCTCGGCGAGGGCTCCGGGAAGATCTGCGTGACGCTGCTCAACGAGGCCGGCGAACCGATCGTCGGCGAGAGCGTCCCCAACACGAGCGTTACGATCGAGACGGGCGAGTCGCTGGCGTGGCACTCCCAGGCGGATCCGTTCGTCGTCGACTTCCCGCTGACCGAACACTACGTGCGCCCCTTCGACGGCGATCAGTTCGGGACGAGTTCCGACTATCCGCAGGGCGACGGCATCCTCGACGCACACTGCCTCGAGTGGCACGGCCTGCCGGAAAACGAAACCGTCGAGTTCGGCGAGGCGCAGGTCGAGGGCGAGCACGCCGACAAGATCAACGTCGTCGGCTACATCAAGCAACTTCCGGGCGGCGACGGCTGGGACACCGACGTCGATCCGATCGCCGACGCTGAGCCCTACGACGCCACGGAGGGCGGCTGGACCTACGAACCCAACGACTCGCACGGACAAACCGTCGTCGTGTTGCAACTCGAAGGGGGCGAAGGGGCAGGGGAGAGCCAATCGGACGACGGCGGCGGCGGGCTGCTTGACCCTGCGGGCGGAATCGGGTTCGGTACGGCGGCTGCGGTCGTCGCGCTAGCGATCGGTACCATGGCTTGGTATCGGCAGTATCGAGTGTAACGTCTTTCAAATTCGACAAGGGCGTTCCTGATGGGGGCAGTGATCGACACGGTATTGCGGAGGGCTATTTTGCTCAAGATGTCGTGTGAATGATCGCCTCCCTCTATCGAAGACGTTCTCTCTGTGAGCATGTGGCTGGCAGTTATGTCTGGTGACGATCAGTACGATAAAAATGATATAATATCTGTAAATTCATGAATACGGACGATAGATTATAAATATGTATTCCAATCGGGTATCCAGTAAGGGGATGAGATTTATACTTCTACTGCTCGACCAGCGATTATGGCATTGGTCAAACACTACTTCGAAAAAATAATTGAAACGATATATTCTGGATCGGCTAGAAATATAGCGGATCAAACGGGCCTTCATAGCAGTCTCTCAAACATCTATCACGGTCATCTCCGATCTTTTTTTCGGCGTATCGATTTACTTCGATTGCCGTTTCGGCACACCGAACGTATCGACGGAACCGAAGTCTCGTTCATGATCGATACCGAAGTCGAATACGCTCGGATGGACAGCGGTTTTGTCAGGGAAGAAAAACTAATCGGTCGATTTATAGAGCAGCTAGACGATAGCGACATCGTATGGGATATCGGTGCTAACATCGGGACGTACAGTTGTTTTGCCGCTTCAAACGTCCCGCGAGGTGCTGTTATTGCTTTTGAACCCCACCCGGAAAATGCGAGAAAAGTTAGAAAGAACGCGGCACTTAACGGTTACTCAAATATCTCCATTAAAAAAGTCGCGCTATCTGATTCGAACGGTCGTGTAGAACTGTCGCTCGAAAGCGAGAACGTTGGAACCGGTGGCCATACGCTAATACCGGAACAAAGCGATGAGACTGTACCCGTTGAGTCAGGAAACGAAATAGACGTTTCGCTGGTCCGGGGTGACGACCTCGTCGAACGGGACCTCGCCTCGCCAAACGCGATCAAAATCGATGTCGAGGGAGTAGAGGTAGCGGTTCTCAACGGTCTCTCAAAGACCTTGGCGAATCCGGATTGCAAATACGTCATCTGTGAGATACACAAAAACTACGGTGTAGACCCTGGCGAGGTAGAACGTATATTGGAATCGAACGATTTCGAGTGTGAAATACTGGATCCTCATTCAGTCGGAGTAGACTCCAGGGGGAAAGTCGTTTTTCTTGAGGCGCGTAAGGACTAGTGAACGGAGTTAGAACCGTCTTCTGAGACTCTCTCGAGTTCACCGGCGTCGGGGCGAGATGGCGCGTACCTCTTGTATCAGCTCATCGCACAGTATCCCATGCTTATTGGTCCGTCCGCGACATAGATGCGCCGTTACGGACCCAGTCTTTATCAGAATGTACATGGAGCAACGTGCCAATGGCCGACGCATCGGATCCTGCGGCAGTCGCCGAAGCAGCAGCGGCCTTCCGCGAGGAATACGAAGACGGTGATGCGATCCTCGACACCGTCCTCGACGTCGACGCCAAACACGATAGCTGGACCTTCGACGACGTACCGCTCGATTCGGGGACGTTCGGCGAGCTCGTCTCGCGCGGACTCGTGACGAAGGTCGACGGCGAGTATCGCGTTTCCAGTCGTCAGGGGGTGAAAGCGGGGCTCGCCGGCGAAGAGATCCCGGAGGATCGATCGACCGATCGATTCGAGTTTTCGATCCCGATCGCGTTCGACGCACGCGCGACGGCAGCGCTCGTGGGCGCCCTCGCGGTGCTGGTCGGAATGCGGCTGTTGAACTACCGATCGGTCTTTCGCGGAGGTGCCGTCGTTTCGCCGGGGAACGACCCGTACTACTACCGGTACTGGATGGAGAGGATGCTCGCCGAATCGGGCGGGATCACGGACGTGAGCGTTATCACGGATATGCCCGTGGAGGCGGCCGAACGGCGTCCGGTAACCCACGCCGCGAACTGGTTTTTCGCGGAGTTACTCGGCGGCGATCAGTGGGCGGCTGACATGGTCGCCGCCTGGTTGCCGATCGTCGCAACGGTCGTTCTCGGCGTCGTGGTCTACTGGCTCGCCGTGGTCGTTACCGACGACGTTCGCGTCGGTATCGCTTCGCTGCTCCTCTTGGCACTTACACCGGCACACGCCGCTTACACCGGCGTTGGCTTCCTCGAACATCGCCTGCACCAGTACCTCTGGCTCGGCGTGACGCTATTGACACTCGCCTGGCTCGCCGTCGATCTCGAACGGCGGTGGAACGGCGATTCGGCGGTGGAAGCGGTGACCGCCGGATACCTTCGGCATCCGTGGACGTGGATCGCTGCCGTCGTCCTTGGGATCGCCCTCTCCTTCTCGGCGCTTTCCTGGGGCGGATCGGTCCTGATGTTCATGCCCGTCGCAGCGTACGCGGGATTGAAAGTGGCGATCGACGTCCGTTCCGGGTTCCGGCCCGCGCTGGCTAACGCGCCGATTCTCGTCGGGTTGGTACTGAGCAGCGTACTCATCGCGCTTCTGCACGTCAGTTGGGGTTGGCACGAGGCGTTCACGGCAATTGTGCCCGTTCTGGTCGTGGGCGGTGCCGTCGTCACGATCGGTCTTGGAGAATTGTGGCGACGACTCGGCTGGCCGATTAGCGGATTGCTTATCCTCGAAAGTATCCTCGTGGGAGGGGGATTCGCGGCGTTTCGGTTTCTGCGTCCCGAGGAGTGGGCCCGGCTGCGAGCGGAGGCCGCCGACCTGTTCTTTCGGGAGGGCATTGCGGAGACGACCTCGTTGTTCACCCTCGACGACGCGATCGTCTTCGGCCCGTTAGCACAACTCGGTCTGACCTTCTATCTCGGGATCCTGGTCGTGGCGTGGGCCTGCTGGATCGCGTCTCGTCGGTACGAACCCGGATGGCTGTTGCTCTCGGTTTACGTCGTCTTCTGGCTCCTGCTGGCGACGTTACAGGGGCGGTTCGCAGCTCAACTGGCGATCCCGCTTTCCGTGTTCGGCGGAATGGGCTTCGTCTGGATACTCGCGTGGGCTGATCTCGCGCGGATTCCGGCGCCGTTGAGGGGGCGTGACGAGGACGAAGAGGATACGAGCGATCGGGCGGGTCGAGGTACGGTAACCGACGGCGGAACGCACTCCCGGAGTATCATCGTGCCGCGAAGCCGTTGGACGCTCGTCGCGATCGTCTGGATCGGGCTGTTGGTCTGTAGCGGCGGCCTGTTTTACACGCCGTCGTTAGTCGCGCAGACGGCTTACAGCGATTCGCAGTACGAAGCCGCGATGGCCATCGACGAGCACGCGACGGAGACCGGTCGAGAGTACCCGGAGAATTTCGTATTGAGTAAGTGGGGGGATAATCGGATGTACAACTACTTCGTCAGCGGAGAATCGAAGTCCTATTCGTACGCGATAAACAAGTTCGACGAATTCCAGGCCGACGGCGATCCGGACGAGTGGTACGAGGAATTCGAGCGGAACGGCGTCGGATACGTCGTCATGACGGATTCGGACAGCGAGTACTCGGAACCGAGCGCACAGGCGCGGCTTCACGACGACTACGGCGCTGGCGGTGACGACGCCGACCCGCTCAAGCACTATCAGGCGATCTATCTCGACGAGGATACGACGGCGTTCGCCGTCGTCCCCGGCGCGACGATCGTGACGACCGGCGAACCGGGCGAAACGATGACCGTCAAAACCGAAGCGACGGTTTCGGGGGAGACGGTTACGTACGAGCGGGAAGTCACCGTCGATGAAGACGGGACGCTGGAAGTGACGGTCCCGTATCCCGGCAAGTACACGGTTGGCGATCGGGAAATCGACGTTCCGACGGCGGCGGTCGAAAACGGATCGCGGGTCGAATCCTCCTAACCGGTTCTCACGCGCCGGATCCGCGAAAAATCGGAAGCGGACGCTCCGCTCGCATCTCTCCCGTTTCTAGTTGATTGATTTCTGTCTGATTGTGGCATTTACATCACATTATATTTTACAAAAACGAACCTCCACCACTGAATACGAAATATGTTATATCATCAGCGGTTGCCTCAAACGATGTATGTTAACCGGATGGCAGTATCGCACAGTAAGCTCCCTCGGAGTGATTCTACTGACGATCTGCGCGGTGCTCGTTGTAAATCACCAGTTCTCGCAATCTATTTTCACGACGTACGTCCCCTTGTTCAACCGTCTCGACGTCACCGTTTTATCCGGGAGATCGTTATACTGGGCGATCACGTTGAGCGCGATCGCGATCGCAGGCGTCCTGTTCCCGCTGTACAAACCGCAACCGCGGCGGATACTCGACACCGTATTTCTGGCGCAAAAGCGCGTCCTCGTCGGTGGGTTCGCGCTTGCGACGTTGGGCTATTTTCGCTGGTCGTATCGACTTCCGCGAGCGACGCTCACGATGACGATCGGGGTGTTGTCGATCGCGATTCCCGTCTGGTTCGTCTGGATTCGCCACCGGCCGGTCGAAGATCCCGGTCGAACGCTCGTCGTCGGCGACGACCTCGGGCAGATCGAACAGATCATCCCGTCGATCGAGGTGCCGGTTCTCGGCTATCTCTGTCCGTCCGTGGTGAGCGTTCGCGGTGAGTCCACCTTCGCAGAAACTGCGTCACACGACGGCATCATCGCCCACGATGGCGGCGTCAAATCGTGGGGCGGAGTCGACGCGTTGACCCGCTTGGGCGGTTTGTCACGACTCGAGGACGCGCTCGTCGAGTACGACGTCGACACGGTGGTATTAGCGTTTCGTCAGGCCGATCGAGCGGAATTTTTCGGCGCGCTCGACACCTGCCACGAACACGGAGTCGACGCCAAGGTCCACCGGGAGTACACCGACAGCGTGCTGGTCTCCGAGGGAGACGTGGACGAAATCGTCGACGTCGATCTCGAACCGTGGGACCCGCTCGATCACCTGTTCAAACGGGCGTTCGATTTCGCGTTTGCGCTCGTCGGACTCGTCGCGTCCGTCCCGCTGATGATCGCGATCACCGTCGCGATCAAGCTCGACAGTCACGGCCCGGTGCTGTACAGCCAGGACCGGACGACCGGCTTCGGCGAGACCTTTCCCGTATACAAGTTCCGATCGATGGTTCCCGAGGGCGAGTCGGTGACACCGACCGGGGATGAAAAGAACGATCGGATCACGCGCGTGGGCTGCGCGTTACGGAGGACTCACCTCGACGAGTTGCCGCAGCTGTGGTCGATTTTGGCCGGTAATATGAGCGTGGTCGGCCCGCGAGCGGCTTGGACCGAGGAGGAAGTGTTGCTCGAGGAGGATGCACCGGCGTGGCGGAAACGCTGGTTCGTGAAGCCCGGCCTAACCGGGCTCGCACAGATAAACGACGCGAAGAGCACCGATCCCGAAGAAAAGTTACGATACGATCTCGAGTACATTCGGCAGCAGTCGTTCTGGTTCGATCTGAAGATCGTGATCCGCCAGGTCTGGAAAATCGTCATATCCGTTTTAAAATAAGACGGCTAGTTGCCAGAGCGACCGTACGATGCGCGGACCTCCACTCCCCCGCACCTGTACGCACAGCGATGCGGGATTCAGGATTTGTGATACGCCGCGTGTAGATCGAACATGCTTTCTGCAAGGGAGAACTCGACGGGATCATCACGGGGAGAGGCGGATGAAGCCTCTGGAGAATGTACGATTACTTACCGGGTAGAGGGGTTTATACGCTTATTTGCGTAACAGCCCGTTACACGGTGGAAATCGACGGTGACGCTCACTAGACGGTCGCTCACGTCGTGGCGATGATCTACATCCTACCGACTATTGCCTCCGTACGCGCAAAGTAATCAGGCGTGATCACGCTGCAACGGTTCTTCACGAAGGTGAAGCGATCCGATTACTAAGTGAATCCCCCAAACATCACCTTCGAGGAGGAGCACTGGGTCAATACCCAGTTCAGGGAGTCGAGGCCGAAAAACGACTAGAGAGTATGTCTGACACCAACGATATCGACGTCGATCTCACCTGGCGGGAGAAAGGCGCGTCGCTGTATCGCGTTGCAAAGTTCCAACCTCGATTTGCCATCTTCGTTATCGGGCTGAGTGTCGTGGCCGCGTTGCTCGAGGGATTCGGGCTCAGTTTCATAATGCCGATCGTCGAAATCGCTCAAACTGATACACCGAAAAAAGACGCCAGCGGGCTGCTTGAGCTCTTTTTGGGCATCTACCAATTTCTCGGAGTTCCGTTCACACTCGGGTATCTGGTGACCGGTGTTGCAACCGTGATGGCCGTTCGATTCACACTATCGTTCGTTGTCGGCTGGTTTAAAGCATCGATCGTAACGAGATACGTCAAGCACCTGCAGGAGACCGCGTTCGACAACGCCCTCGACGCCGAGATCGCCTATTTCGACGAGGAAGGGTCCGACGACATCATGAACGCGATCGTCACTCAGGCTGAATACGCTGGACGAGTGATCAAATACGTGTTAAACTGTATTGAACAAGGGCTGCTCGCGCTGGTGTACGTCTCACTCGCGCTGTTCGTGTCACCGTTGCTTACGATCTTCACAGCTATTTTCCTCGGCGGAGCGACCGTCCTGTTTCGATACGTCCTCGACACTGGGTACGCACTCGGCGACGAAGTCGCCGAGGCCAAAGAAGGGATTCAGTCGCGCGCACAGGCCGGTACACAGGGCGTCCGAGAGGTGAAATTGTTCGGGATGTCCGACGAACTGCGCTCAGGATTCAGCGAGTCGGTAACGCGGTTCGAGCAGTACCGGATCAAACTGTTACGAAACAGCGAAGCGATCACGAACTTTTACCAGCTGACCACGGCGATCACGGTGTTCGTACTCATCTATTTCGGGCTGACGTTTTCCTCGATGACTCTAGCTGAACTGGGCGTGTTTCTATTCGCGATGTTCAAACTCGGGCCCAAGGTGAGTACCCTCAACACGGCAGTCTACCAGGTTGAGGGCGAACTCCCTCACCTCGTCCGTACCCAGGAGTTCATCGACGAGCTCCAGCGCAACAGCGAGTCGAACGCCGGTTCGAAACCGGTCCCGACGCCGATCGAACGGACGGAGTTTCGTGACGTCCATTTCAGCTACAATTCGAACGATGAACCGGTGCTTCGCGGCGTTTCATTCAGCCTCGATCGTGGCGAGTTCGTCGCGTTCGTTGGTCCGTCCGGCGCGGGGAAATCAACGATCGCGTCGCTGCTCGCGCGGATGTACGAACCGGACCGGGGCGGGATTCGAGTGCACGACGTTCCGATAACCGAATTCAGCGTCGACGAGTGGCGTTCGAGGGTGTCGATCGTTCGGCAGGACCCTCACATCTTCAACGATACGCTCCGACGGAACTTGACGATCGGTAACCGGGACGCAACGCGGGCGGAGATCGATCGCGTGTGCGAGGTCGCGCGGGTGACTGAATTCTTCGACGAGTTGCCGAACGGATACGAGACGGTCCTCGGCGATCAGGGCGTGAAACTGTCCGGCGGGCAACGACAGCGAGTCGCGATTGCCCGCGCTCTCCTGAAGGAGTCCGATCTTCTGATCCTCGACGAGGCAACGAGCGATCTGGATACCTCACTCGAGAAGCAAGTACACGACGGAATCGAGTCGATGGAACGGGAGTACGCTATGCTCGTAATCGCTCACCGCCTCTCGACCGTTACGAATGCCGATCGGATCTATACGATGGAGAGCGGCGAAATCGTCGAAGCCGGTAATCACGAGGAACTCGTGACGCGAGACGGGAAGTACTCCAATCTGTACTCGTTACAATCGTAATGCGTTCGAGATTAACGGTAAAATCACGGGATAGATCGATCATACTATGAACGTCTTGATGGTGACAAATGGTAAGTACGAACCCGATATTCGAGTCAGACGAGAAGCTGAAGGGCTCGTAACGGCAGGTCACGACGTACACGTTGTTTGTCGAGGACAGTACGACGAGAAATGCTGCTACTCGTTAAATGACGTCGCTGTCACTAGAGTTTGTGCAAATTCGAAAGTCGTCCACCACGCTGCAGAGCGAGTGTACGCGGCAACCTGGTATCACCCTATTTGGTTGCGAGAACTGGAGCGGATACTCAGCAACAAACATTTCGATACGATCTATTATCACGATATAGAACATGCGAAACTTGCGACGATGTTCGCGAACCAATACGATCTTTCTATCGTTGCAGATCTACACGAAATGTATCCGGAAGCGGTCAAGCTATGGAGAGAAGGGCTCTCGTTTCGAGATCGGCTGAACTCGAAAATCCTCTTGACTCCACCGTGGCGATACCAGCGTCTCGAACGATACGCCGTTAAACGGACAGACGCACTCATCACCATTAGTGAAGAACTCCTAAATTATTTCGCTGCTAGATACAACCGTCGTAATCTCACTTCCGGAGTAGTCCGAAACGTCCCCGATCTAGAGCGCTTGGATAGTATGGATGTAACTCCCCTCGACTACGACGCTGACTATGTCATTTCGTACATCGGCGGTTTCACGCCCCAGCGAGGGATCGAAACGTTGATCCAAGCGCTGCCCTCGATACTCGAGGAGATCCCCGACACGAAACTCCTCCTCGTTGGCGATGGAAACGATGAATACGTCGAATCACTTCGACGTCTTGTCCGGAGACGGGAGGTTAGCGACGCGGTCGAATTTACGGGCTGGGTCGATTTTGAGAAGGTGCCCGCCTACTACGAGGCATCCACGGTCACTGTGATCCCGTATCACCGGCGAAAAGCCTCGCAATACGCTCTCCCGAATAAATTGTTTCAGGCGATGGCGTTTCAAACGCCGATCCTTGCGACCGATCTGCCAACTATGCGTAGAATTCTCGCCGAGACCGGCGCCGGCACGACGACCGCGGAAACCCCCGGTGCGATCGCTACCGAACTCAAAAGACTGGTGACGCAACCGAAGATACTGTCCGAAATGGGAGAAAACGGCCGTCAAGCCGTCGAAAAGCGATTCAATATACGGGCCGAGTTGGAAACCGTTCTTACTATCGTGGAGAACAGTGACTCCGAACAATAATGCCAGAGAGTCACATGTATAAGGACGATCGAGTGTGTCACATCGATCTTCTGAATACGCGTGTGTACTTGAGTTGCTCTACGTGTTCTAAAGCGCATTCTACGAGAAGTATTCACCAATGTAACCCATCATGCAGAGTGGGTTGCTTACCGAAACCGGGGTACTAACTTTGTGGTATCGTTCCTAACTACTGATGTGAATCAGATTCGAATCCTTCTTATCACCTACAACTATCCGCCCGGCGGCGGGGTCGGTTCGATACGCGCGTCCAAATTCGCGAAGTATCTCCCGGATCAATGGAATATACACGTTCTTACTGCGGCCGATAATATCGGACCAAACACCGACATATCGATCGACGACGGCGGAAACGTAACGGTCCACGAGGTGTCGGAATTTCTGCCGAACTCGCCGAAAGAATTCAATAAGATACGATGGGTTCCGCCTCTGTGTTGGAAGATAAGGCAACTCCACGAGAGATACAGCTTCGATGCCATTTGGCACACGGCAGGACCGTTTCTCCCGCTTCTATCGACAGTGGTTATAACGTCCTCCGTAGAGGTCCCCTATCTCGTCGATTTCCGAGACGCGTGGACGCTCCAGCCGTACAGGCCGAAACGAACAGTCTTCGGACAGATGCACGATGTCGTTTCGACGAGCGCCGAACCGAGAATTCTTCGACGGGCAACTGCTGTGACGACCGCAACGAGCGGCATTACGCGAGCGTATCAAAATCGGTATCCGGAGTTATCTTCGAAGTTCAAGACGGTGGAGAACGGATACGATCCGGACGATTTCCCGGACGTCGACGTCGAACAACCGAACCGATTTACGATCGTCTACGTCGGTAAGTTCGGCCACTACAGGGACGTAGCTCCGTTCCTCCGCGCGCTCGCCGACATTAAAACTGAAACCGGAGTTCAGTTCGTTCACGTCGGGGAACCCGAGCAGGACGTCGTCTCGACCGTCGCGGAGTTCGGACTCGCCGATCAGTTTACGTGTACCGGGTTCGTCGATCGATCCGCCGTCGCTCGACACATCCACAGGGCCGACCTCGGACTGGCGGTCTCGGGCGGCTCCCCCCAAGAGATGACGACCAAAATTTTCGATTACATCGCGTGCGAAACGCCGATCCTTGCGTGCGGGCCATCGGCCGGGGCGATGGCGGAAGTCGTCTCACAGTTCGACCACGGCTACGTCACCGAGAACGAATTCCCGGCCATCGAGGCAGCGTTGTCGGATATTGTCGCCACGGATCCACGGTCGCTTGGAGAGGGGCCGTACGCCGAATACACGAGAGAACAAGCCGGAGAAAAGCTCGCGGAAATCGTACTCGAGGCGGTGTAAGTTGGCGAGGGGGTAGAGTCGGCCGGGTGCAATCGTCTCGCTCCGTACGGATACCCCCTAGTGCTCCGCCTGTATCTGGAGCGCCGAAACCGCAAGACCAAGGACGATCCAAAATAGCGGCATGAGAAACGCGTTGCTCGGACCCAACCCTGCGATCGGTAACGTAATGACAGCAGTGGCGCCCATCAAATGGACCGGCTGTCGCAGTGCTGCCGATCGGCACAGTCTACTGACTAGACCCCCGTAAAAGGCGAGAAATATCGTGAGGCCTATGATACCGGTATCGGTTAGTAGGGCGCCGTACCAACTGTGCGGAGAGCCGACGCCGTTTGTCCTGATGGGCGATCGTCCGATAACGGTGTAGCTCGAACCAAGACCGTTCCCAGTCAGCCCACCGCTATACGCGGCCGCCTTCTGCAACTGCCAACGGATCCAAAGGGACGAACTCGCCGTCGAAGCGGGGTTCGGTACGAGAGCGAAAATCAGCACGGCGAAGATCCCTATAAGCGGCGCTGCGGCCTGGCCAAAACGGGTCGGGAATCGACCTGCAACGTACCGAAGACGATCCGAATAGACGAAACCGACGACGACGAACCCCGCAACCGCGAACCCGAGTATCGACGCTCGAGCCCCGAGATGAATCGTGAGCGAAAATCCGGTTATCCACATCGCCAACCAAAATAGACGCGTAGTTGTCTTTCTGGCCGTAAAACCGAGGACCAACGCGGGGATCAGCGAAAGAACTAAGAAGAACGACATGTCATTCACATTTGTGAACCAAGCGGTAACGTAACTATCGTAGGGTGGCCGATTCGGTAACTGGTGGACTTGACTCAGACTCGCATGCCAGCCGGTCGTATATTCGAATGCAGCGACCACAAACGAAACGAGCCCTAATGAGCATACCGTCATCCAGCCGTAATATACCCATTTCCGAGTCGTGAGTGTAAGGATGATGCCGAAAAATACGGTGAAGCACGCACTGAATATTACCGCTCCACGGAGGACGTATCCCGCCGGGAACACGGAGATAGATGTCAATACACCGACTATGGCAAAACCCAATAGATAGAGGACACTGTGTGGGAGGAAAATGTCGTATCCTCTATATATGAACAGTAGCGATACCGACCCGGCGTAAAAGGGGAGAAGTAGGCGGAAGGGGAAGAGATTTACGTTCATCACCGATATTCCGGGCAAAATGGGGCCGAGAACGGCGAGAACCAGTAAAAGGATCGTCGCAGATCGTACCCATGTAGGGAGCGAACGAGACGTCGGTTCGACGGTTCGGTGCGAATTCATATATATCATCAGTTTGTCACTCAGCGGAGGGCAGGGTATCACCTCGTGAAACGCGCCGCTATAATTACTTTTTTATCGTTTTAGGAGTCATTCATCGCATCATACAGCGCCTACTTTTACTGCGCGATCGATCCCTCTTCGTACATGGATATCCTCTTCGTTTCGCATCTCTTCCCGACGCCCGCGGATCCGACGAACGGAATCTTCGTCGAGCGACAGGCGACCGCGCTCTCGGCGCGAGGACACACCGTCCGCGTAATCTCTCCCGTCCCCTACGTCCCCGATGCGGTGTCGCGAGTGCTAAACCGTTCGTCGTCACGGTCTATCCCCCGGACCGATCGTTACGGGGACGTTTCGGTTATCTATCCACGGTACCTCTCGCTCCCGCGGCCCGAAACGATGCCGATAGTCGCCTACTCCGTTCGGCGGGCGCTACGGAAGCGACGTGAGTTATTCACGTCCGCCGACCTCATCAACGCTCACGTTGCCGTTCCTGATGGCTTCGCCGCCGCCCCGCTTGCCCGAAATCTCGAGATTCCGCTAGTGACGACGATTCACGGTGCCGATCTGCAGCGATCAATTCACCGACCGTTGGTCGCACCGCAGGTCAAAACCGTGATAGATGCGTCCGAAAAGACGATCTTAAATAGTTACAAGCTACGTCGCATCTTCGTACAGGAGTTCGACGCGACGAACGATATCGAAGTCGTCCACAACGGCATACCTATCAAACGGATCTCGGACGCGGAACCGTACGAATCGTCGGAAACGCCTTTCAGGATAATAAGCGTGGGAAATTTGATCGAAACGAAAGGGCACCGTTACGTTCTCGACGCTATCTCGACGCTCGACGTCGACGTCGACTATCTGATCGTCGGAGATGGACCGCTTAGAGAAGAACTCGAAGCGCATGCGATCGAACTCGGCGTCCGCGACGCCGTTACGTTCACGGGGTCGGTTCCCAACGAGGACGTATTCGGGTACCTCAAGTCCGCAGATGTGTTCGTCCTTCCGAGTTACGAAGAAGCGTTCGGGGTCGCCTATCTCGAGGCGATGGCCTGCGGGCTTCCAGTCATCGGCTGTGAAGGTGAAGGGCCATCGGATTACATCACGGACCGCCGGACCGGATTCCTGGTACCGCCGCGCGACCAGGATGCGCTATCGGACGTCCTCCGAAACCTTCGACGCGATACGGAGCTGAGACGGCGAGTCGGAGATCGTGCGCGACGAACCGCGTTCAATGCGTTCAGTTGGAAGCGAAACGCGATATCGATAGAGCGGATTTTTCGCGAGGTGATCGAGCGCGGAGAATAGCGCCCGGTCAGTCGAGGTATCCGAGGTCGCGGAGATGAGCCTCGGCAGCGCCGCGTTCACGTGTTGCGGCCACGGCTCGTTCGTCGACGGCACCGCCTCGGTTGACCAGTTCTTCGTGTAACGATTCGTATTCTACAGGAACATCGATCGGCGAGGACGTAGCGCTCGTAGCGTGGATAACGTCCTCCGACCGATCGCCGACGGTTGTGCAAAGTACTTGATCTGTTGACTTCCGTCTCGCGCCGAAGTACTTCTGACCGGCGGCCGATCGAATTCCGCGGAAGGTTGTGATCGAACCGTCGTCGTGTTCCTCCCACTCGGAGACCATCATCGCCCGCTCACGGCGCAGATCAGCGGGATCTATACTCGTCGTTCGGGACACCTCCGCAGCCTCTAAGAGAAAGCGTTTGAGATCGAGCAGACTTACCTGCTCGTCGTAGTTTGCTGCGGACCAGCGCGGGTGTCCGATGATCAGCGGGACGTGAACGATATCCTCCCAGAACGCCGGCGGGACGTGACCGAGCATGTCTCGTTCGTCGCGATTTAGAATTTCCCCGTGGTCGGCCGTAACGACGAGTACGTCCGAAGTCGGATCGTAGTGGCCCCGGTTTTCAAGCGTCGATATCAAGGCAGTCAACTCGTCGTGAATGTACTCGCAACACGCTGCGTACGCCGTTTGTACGTCCTCGAGTTCCGACTCAGTTAGGTCGTCGCCGTTGGACTTGATCGCGTTCCGGGTGAATTCTCCCAACTCGCTTCGGGAACGACGGTCGTTGAATCGGCGGCGATCCAGATACTCGCTCGGGGGTTGATACGGATGGTGCGTATCCATGTAGTGAATCCAACAGAATAGCGGAGAGTTCGATCGGCGTTCTTCGAGCCACGTGAGCACCCGTTCGTTCAGCTCGTTCGCCGTTCTGTAGAAAGAATCACTCATACCTGCGACGTTCTGCATCGGCTGTACAACGTTGAAGTAAACCGTTTCGAAGAAACCGAACGCGGGCTCAAGCGGACCGTCTTTGACTCGGTTCGCGACGCGTTTTTTTCGGCTCGGCCGTCCGAGATTCCCGGCGTTGAATCCGCGGTCGTAATTATATTCCGTGCCGAAGAGGTAGTTGTCCGTCCACAACGCGCAGTCGTATCCCGCTTTCGTGAATTCCTCTGCGACGGGCGTTGGCCCACCGGACTTCGGGAGCCCCCACGCTGAAATTTCATCCGTGTGAGATCCGGTAACCAGCGCGGGCATCGACGAACTCGTAAAGGATGCCGGTGCGATCGCATCGGTGAAGTTCACGCCGTCGAGACGGTTTGCGAGCTGACGGCTACTCTGCTCGAAGCGCGAATACGGGAGCGAATCGATAGATAAAACGAATACGTTGGGCTGGTCGGGCATAGTCCGTTACTCACGCCCCAGACCAAGATAGCTACAGGGTACCTTTTCAGCAAGTGACAACTAGACGCAGAACTGAGTACTAGCACACCCCGACGATAAACAAGAGGGCCACGAGCTACTCTGTGTAGTACAACAATGGACGCAGTTCACCTGACGACCGCTCACGATCCGGTTGACACTCGAATATTCGATAAAGAAGCAACGAGTCTACTAGAGGCGGGTTTCAGCGTCGGGATTATGGCTCACAATCCCCCCCAAAGGGCGCAAAACGGGGTTACGTTCTACGACCTCGGAACTACCTCATCTCGCCTGGACCGATGGCAAAGTATCTCCCAAGTCGCACGGCGAGCGAAAGAGATAGATGCATCCATTTATCACTTTCACGATCCGGAACTAATCCCGGTAGGCGTGTACCTCTCATCAGTCACGGACAGCGCAGTAATATACGATGTACACGAAGATTTTGGTCACATTGTCACGATCAGGCCGTGGATCCCGAAACCGCTTGAACTGCCCCTCTCACACGGAATACCGCGGTTTGAGCAGATCGCCGCTAAGTGGTTTGACGGGGTCGTCGCCGTCTCCCAGGGAATCGCAGCGCCGTTTTCGGACACTGATACTCGTGTAATAGTTGCGCATAACTTTCCAAAAACAAAATCTCTTCCAACGATCAACGATCCGATCGAGCGTAAGGCCGAACACGTGCTTTGTTACGTTGGCGGACTCGAGCAGGATCGCGGAATCTATCGAATGATAACTCTGCTCAATACGCTGGTTAATCGCGGTATGGATGTTGAATTATGGCTGCTCGGTTCCTGGTCGCCTGCCGTCGATCAAGTGCGAGTACGACGTCACATTCGTCACTTCGATCTCGAGTCACACATTCGGTTCCCAGGACATCTAACATATAGCGAGATGTTTCAGTATCTCTACTCAGCTGACGTCGGACTCGCACTATTGGACACGGAACACTATCGAAACGGCGTCCCTACGAAACTTTTCGAATATTTGTATGCGGGATTGCCAATAGTGGCGACTCCCATCGAAGCTGTTGACCAATACATTCCAGACGAATACTGTTACACCGTATCACAGGAAGATACCGTCGCTGCCGCAGATGCCGTCGAAGAAGCAGTGAGGAGCGATTTCGATGTGACAGCAATGCAATCACTTGTCGAGGACAAATACAGCTGGGAAGCAGAAGCAGAATCGCTCGTCGCCCTCTACGAAGAACTACTGTGAGCGGGAAGGGTGGAGGGAACTGACCGATTGTTACTGAGCAGTTCCACCCCGTATGGTTTAGCAGTGACAGATGCCGTTGAAGGACCCTCACGGGCGCCTCAAATCCCGTCCGGGAACCAACGAGAACGTTCCTGCCCACTTCGACGGTTTCGGGCCGCTCCATTTCTTCTCGGAGCGGGAGACACAGTACGTTCGGAAAAAACGACTCCTTCCGCACGCTGCCCGATTGGTGCGACGATCGCTGCGTTCTCTTGGAGCGTGATGAAGTCGAGGTACTCGACGGGATCGATAACCGCCAGTTCCCGTTCGTCTCGTCAGTATCGCACGCGCGTCGAGACGATCGCGCGACACTGCAAAGCCGTTGATGAGCTGTGACCGCACCGACGACGGAAAAAGGTCTCGTACACGACCTGGCGGTACTCGGCCAGGTAGACCGCCTGTACCCAGCGCGATAACGAAATTCAGTAATCGATTTTTTATCCCCCTGAACATACGATTAAATCGAAGATCATCTGGCGACTTTATACCGCGCGCCGACACCAGAACTGACGCTAAATGAATAATGAATGAACTGACCACGATCGGGTATTCTTACGCCGAAGATTCGGCGGCGCCGGTGATCGGGGCGAACGCAACCGTTCGATCGGGGACGATCATATACGACGACGTCGTGATCGGAGATCGGTTCTCGACGGGCCACTACGCGCTTGTTCGAGAGCGGACCGAAATCGGTGACGACGTCCTCGTCGGGACGAGGACCGTTATCGACGGGGAGACGACGATCGGGTCGAGCGTCAGCCTTCAAACCGGCGGTTACGTTCCGTCGGGGACGGCCGTCGGTGATAACGTATTCGTCGGGCCACACGCGGTGCTCACGAACGATCCGTACCCGATCCGGCGCGAAACGGAGCTCACCGGGCCGACCCTCGAAGATCACGTCTCTATCGGCGCCGCTGCAACGGTGCTCCCGGATGTGACGGTCGGTACCGGCTCTTTCGTGGCCGCGGGGGCGGTCGTCGTCGACGACGTCCCTCCGGACACGTTAGCCACCGGCGTTCCGGCGGAGAACCGATCGCTACCGGAGTCACTTCGAACGAGGAACGATATCTGATGATTCCAATCGCAGACCCAGCGATAAGTGACGATGCGCGAGCCCGCGTCGAGAACGTTATCGACAGCGGAATACTCGCGGACGGATCGGAGGTACGGGAGTTCGAAGCGGAGTTCTCCGACTACTGCGGGGTCGATCACGGCGTCGCGACAGCGAACGGGACGGCCGCCCTTCACGCGGCCCTCGAGGCGGTCGGTATCGGCGACAGCGACGCCGTTCTGACGACGCCGTTTTCGTTTATCGCGACCGCCAACGCGATCCGGTTCGCCGGAGCTGAACCGGTCTTTGCCGACATCGATCCCGGGACGTACAATATGGATCCCCGCGACGCCGAGGCGATCGCTCGAGAACGGGATATCGATGCGATCGTTCCGGTCCACCTCTACGGACTGCCGGCCGAGATGGAGGCGATCTGTGAACTCGCCGCAGAACTCGACGTGCCGGTTATCGAGGACGCGGCCCAGGCACACGGTGCGACGTACGATGGTGAACGCGTCGGCGCAATCGGGGACGTCGCCTGCTTCTCGTTTTACCCGACGAAGAACATGACCACGGGAGAGGGCGGAATGGTCGTCACCGATCGCGAAGCTATCGCCGAATCGGCCCGCCGATTTATCGATCACGGTCGGACGAAGACGCACGAGCACGCGTCTCTCGGACACAACTTCCGGATGACGAATATTGCCGCCGCGATCGGCCGTGCGCAGTTCGAGCGACTCCCCGAGTTCGTCGAAACGCGTCGAGCGAACGCCGCGCGTCTGAACGCCGGCCTCGAATCCACCTCGGTGACCGCGCCGATCGAGCCGGCTCGGACGACCCACGTCTACAACCAGTATACGATCCGCTGCGATAATCGAGAGAGACTCGAGACACACCTGGAAAACCACGGCATCGACACCGGCGTCTACTACCCGACATGCATACACAACCAACCGGCATACGACCGGATCGACGCGACGGTACCGAACGCGGAGGAGGCCGCGAGGGAAGTCCTTTCGCTGCCAGTTCATCCGAACGTTTCGGAGAACGAACTCGAGCGTATCGTCGAGGTGATCAGCGATCATGACTCATGAACGGATCGACGTCGGCGTGATCGGCGTCGGCACGATGGGGCAACACCACGCGCGAGTGTACAACGAGATTCCCGGCGCAAACCTCGTCGGCGTCTCCGACCTCGATGAGGCTCGGGCGCGCGACGTCGCAAGCAAGTACGACACGGAAGCGCTGGATCGCGACGCGCTGTTAGCGGCCGCGGACGCCGTTTCCGTAGTCGTGCCCACCCGCTGTCACTACGAGATGATCGCGACGTGTCTCGACGCCGACGTCGCCACCTTGGTCGAGAAACCGGTCATCGAAGATCTCAGTCGGGCCGACGAGTTGCGATCGCGAGTGGCGTCGGCCGAGGTGCCCGTTCAAGTCGGGCACATCGAGCGATTCAACCCGGCGGTGAGCGAACTCGAACGGATCATCCGCGATCTCTCGATCGTGAGCCTTCGAGCGCAACGGCTCGGCCCGCCGATAACGCGGGAACTCGGGGACAATATCGTGTACGATTTGATGATTCACGATATCGACGTGCTGCTGTCGCTTATCCGGTCCGAGCCCGTCGAAATAGCAGCGACCGGTGTCCGCGGAAACAGACACAGCTCCGCGCTGGTCGAGTTCGATAACGGCGTAATGGCGTCGTTGACGGCGAGTCGAAAAACCCAGCGAAAGGTCCGAACGCTCGAGATCACCGCGGAAGAGTGTTTTATCGAACTCGACTACCTCGACAAGTCGATCGAGATCTACCGAAATTCGGTGCCGGAGTACATCGAGCGGAACGGGGACGTCCGGTTTAAACACGAGAGCATTATCGAACGGCCGACGGTCCCGAACGTCGAACCGTTGCGGAGGGAACTCGAATCGTTCCTCGAGGTGACTGCCACAAACGGGACGCCAGACGTGTCGGTCCAGGACGGTCTGAACGCGCTCTCGGTCGCCTTGGAGATCGAAGCGAAAACCGCAGAATCGGCGACGTCGGAACTGGCCAATCTGGGTGATGACTGATACGACAACGCGGACGCGCGTCGGGGCGCTGTACGGGACAGCGGTTGACGAGAGCGTTCAACGACGGTCGTTCACGAACGGAAACGTTCCCGTGGCGGTCTACGGGCTCGGTAAAATGGGGCTGCCGTTAGCGGCAGTGTTCGCGGACGTCGGGGGTAACGTCGTCGGGGTGGACGTCGATCCTAACGTCGTCGAGACTGTCGAGAACGGCGGCTGTCCCGTCGACCGCGAGCCCGGGCTCCGGCAACTCGTCCGCGACCTCGTCTCGACGGGCGCGCTTCGAGCGACGGCGGATCCGCGCCGCGCCGCTCGCGAGGCGTCGATCCACGTCGTCATCGTCCCGACGCCGATCACCAGCGACGACGAACCGGACTTAGCAATGCTTGATACCGCGATCGCCGACATCGCAACCGGTCTCGACGAGGGCGATCTCGTCCTGCTTGAGTGTACGGTCCCTCCGGGAACGACGGGCCGTCGCGTCTCGAATCTACTCGAAGCGGAGTCGGGCCTTTCGCGCGGCGACTTCGGCGTCGCCTTCTGTCCCGAACGAACGTCCTCCGGACGCGCCTTGAAGGATATTCGAGGCGCCTACCCGAAAGTCGTCGGCGGCGTCGATACGGAAAGTAGCCGGGCGGCCGCGGTAGTCTACGACGAGATAAACTCGAAGGGAGTCCTCGCGGTCTCCGACGCGACGACCGCCGAAGCGGTCAAAGTGTTCGAAGGCGTTTACAGGGACGTCAACATCGCGCTGGCGAACGAACTGGCTCGCTTCGCCGACGAACTCGAAATCGACGTTCTCGAGGCGATCGAGATCGCGAACACCCAACCATTTTGCGAAATTCACGACCCTGGCCCGGGAGTCGGGGGCCACTGTATTCCGTACTACCCATACTTTCTGATAGAACCGTTCGAGACGCCCGCTCCGTTACTCACAACGGCTCGCGAAGTGAACGACTCGATGCCGGAGTTCGCGGTCGGAAAGGTGCACCGCGGACTCGAAGCGGAAGGGATCGCGATCGAGGACGCGACCGTGCTCGTCCTCGGGTTAACCTACCGCCCCGGAGTCGAGGAAACCCGCGCGTCGCCGTCGATTCCGATTTCGAACCGGCTGGCGGAATTAGGCGCCGACGTGTACGGCGTCGACCCGCTGCTCGATAGCGTCGAAGAATTCGCCGTCGAATCGGTTGCGCTCGAGGGGATCTATCACCTCGATCTCGACGCCGTCGTAGTGGTAACGCCTCACGAGGAGTTCGACGGTATTCGGTGGTCGGAGTTGGTCGACGACGGCGGGGTCGCGATCGTCGTCGACGGAAGACGATCGCTCGAGTCGAACGAGATCCCGACCCGCGTGTACACGATCGGCCGAGGGATCGAGGAGCGATCCCCGTCGGAGTAACGGCGTTGGACCCGCTCGTGGGCAGTACAGGGTGATCGGACGCGTTCACGCGGCCAGCGATTCCAGGTTCCGTCGGTACTCGCGGGCGATGGTTTCCCACGAGTAGTTCTCCAGAACGTAGGCCCGACTGTTCTGCGCACACCGGTCGTACAGGGCTTCGTCTTCCCGGAACCGCTCGACTGCGGCAGCCAACTCCTCGCCGTCTTCCGGTTTGAACACGATCCCCGTATCGCTGTCTTCGATGATGCGTTCGGCCTCTCCGCGAACGCCGAGCGCGATCGGCGTCCCGCTCGCCAGCGATTCGAATATTTTCGACGGAATCGCCGATCGGAACAGGCTCCGATCTTTCAGGTGAACTACCGACACGTCGGTTACCCTGAGGAAATCCGGGACTTCCCGTTTCGGTCGCCGACCGATAAACAGGACGTTGTCGAGGTTCCGCTCCGACGCCTCCCGTTGGAGACGGTCCGCGTGAGCGCCGAACCCGACGAACACGAATAATAGGTCTTCGGCGGGGTCTGTTCCCCCATCGAATCGTTCCGCGGCGTCGAGCACGACGTCGAGACCGTGAGCGCGACCGAGCGTCCCGATATACGAAACGACGAACCGATCCGCTAATCTCTCCCGGAGTTCCGCGGAAATGTGCCACGAGTCATCGGATCGATCGAAGAACGACGGATCGACGCCGTTCGGATGCACCCAAATATCGTCCGTGTCGACTCCCGTTGACTCGATCCCCGGGACGAAGCCGCGGGAAACCACGGCGATCCGGTCCGCGCGCAGATAGAGGAACGTGACGAGGATATCGAGACCGGTGATGAGAGCGTCGTTATCGAGATCGCTCACAGCTGCGATGCTCTCCGGCCAGAGATCGCGAACCTCGAATACGAATTTAGCGCGGCGAAGGCGAGACACTATCCAGCCGATTACGCCGGTGAACGGTTGCGGTGAGGTGGCGACTACTACGTCCGGATCGAAACGACGAAGGCCGACAACGATCCCGATGAGCATGAACCACACGAACTTTAGCGAACGCCGCACGAACCCCTCGTTGGACGCGGGTATTGTCTTCGTCGTATAAACGGTTACACCGTCGCGTTCCGTTCGAGTGATCCAATCGTTATCGTACCCGTCGTACACTTCTCCCTCGGGGTAATCAGGGGCGCTAGTGAGAACCGAGACGTCGTGTCCGTCCTGCGCCCACCGTTTGGACAATTCACCTACTCGAGTCGGCGCAGCCCCGGTTTCCGGGGGATAATACTGAGTGATAAATAATATGGATAGTGTCTCATTCGATCGGTCCATCATCCCTCCCGTGACGAGCGACGGTCTTATTGTTAGGCATGGTATCTGATCACTATCAGTACCCCGTATGTTCTTTTACGTTTTTTGCTCGTCGTCCCGTCCTTCCCGCAGTTCGGGCGGTAGAAATGCCGATAGAAGCGTCCGTCCGAGATGAGTGTCTAATAGCTCGTCCGCACGCCGTCGCGACCGAAAACCGATGGCGGCGATTCCGGCGACCAGCAGGTGCCCGACGACGACCGCGTCCGAAGACTGGCCCGTCCCGCTCAGGAGCGAGACGAACGCTACCGAAAGGATGAGCCCGCATACCGCTTGGAGCGGATAGTTTCGTCCGATCGATGTAAGCCATTTCGAGCCGCGTACGACACTCGACGTAGACGTATCGACGCGAAGTCGATCGAAAATCCGATCCGCGATGCGGATGCTGAGCCCGCCGATCCGCGCCTCGCTGAGATCGATAACGATCGGTTCCGCGTCCGGTTCCGTCGTGAGCCACCGATAGCTGAACGAGGAGACGACGTATCGGTTGAGTCGCCGCCCGACGGTCGTTAGCCGTGCATGGTTTACCGCTCCTCGGAGCCCTCCCGTAACCGGCCATATCCGTACGATCGCGGAGCGAGCGATAGCCGCACGAACTCGATTGCTCCCCTCGCTAACCAGACGCGCGACGATCGATCGGTCCCGTGCGGCGTCGAACATACGTCGTATATCCTCGCGTCTCTACTCTATTCGCACGACCTCACCTTCCACGGTCATCGTCTCGAAGTTGAGATCGAGCATCGTCCCTACTTTGAGCGGTGTGCCTCTGAAATAGACGCCAGCCTCGGTCTCCGTCGTTCGCAATTCGACGGTTAGCGTCACGTCCTCGTTTCGGGGATGTTCTCGTTCGTAAATCTGCCCGTCGTCGCTCTCGAGCACGACCGCGGCCGGTTCGCTCTCGATCGACTCGATCGTCGCGATCGTTTCGCCGCGGACGGTCTCTGACAGTCCTTCCTCGAGACCGTCCACGACGGCCGTCGAGACGTTTCGAAGTTCGACGTCGACGGTGGTAGCCGTTTCTTCGATCGGGAGGGTCGAATTGTCCGTCCCGAGGTCCGTCACCGTTCCGTTCGTGGCGTACGCGTCCATATCGAGCCTGAGATCGCTTCCGAGTCGAAGCGGTTCATCGCCGACTCGAAACGCTTGCCGTCCTCCGGTCTCGCGGAGTTCGCCGTTGATCTCCGCTCGAATCAGTATACTCGGCCCGGAGAGGGTCGGCGTAATATGGACGTCCGTCACCGTGACGTTGCCGGTGGAGCCGCCGGCCACCGCGACGTCTCCTTCCTCGATTCGGTCAGCGACGTAGTCTGGTTGCTTCCCGAGGTCGATGGTCGCGTATCTCGTCGCCGGTTCGCCGCTCGGTTCCGCTCCCGGATCGTCGCCACCGCTCATAACGACGACGAACCCCGCGATGATCACGGCGAGCAGCAGGACGACTGCGAGTGCGTCGATGACGTTGACGACGCCGAGGAGATTGCCGTTTTCATCGATCAGTTTCATGGTTCGAACGGACGGGGGACGGGACGCAGCCCAGTTTCTCGGTACCGCTTGTTACCGAATCGTCCGCGGTGTCGACCTCGAGTAGCGGTTGTGGGGCGGGTGAACGGGCCGAACGGCGGCTCGAAACGGCGGTCTCGAATCGGGTCCTCGTATACCGGGTTGCAGTGAGCACCGTGAACCCGTTCGACGATCGCGAGCGGGTTTGAGGGGCCGCTGCGAGTCCAACCGGTTGCATAGCACAGGCCACATTGTTGGGTAGTAAATAAGTTCCCCTCGCTCGCAACCCAGAAATAATCCGCCGACCGACGAACAGTTCATTACCGGCCGCGAATCCGGCGGTATCCGACCGTCACACGCTCTTGGCGAGATTCCCCGGCTTATCGATCGACCTAGCCGCTTCGCGATCCAGTAGGATACCAGTTGTAGCTGAACGTTCGCGTCGCGAGGCACGAGCACCGGCGTTCGATCGGTCATGAGCGCCAGCGGTCCGTGTTTCGACTCGCCGGATTCACTCGGCGTGTTCGGAGGTAACCTCTCGTGCGCGAATCGTCCAGAAGCAACCGTGCCTGATCCGGTACGTTCCGCGACGTTCTGATGAACTTACGGGAGCGCTCGCCGACGAGCGCGCTCGAATGCATCGATAGTCCGATCTGTCGTGAGGCGAACATATTCGTCGCGGCGACGTAAACCAGTACTAGCGGCCTCGTTCGCGATCCGTAACTACCGTTCGTCGTCGAGCCATCTGGGCGCGGTGAGCGTGCCGAGCCGCACTCGATATCGAACAGGTACGTTTTCAACGGACCGTATCCGTAACGCCCGCGACGTCGAGGCGGTGGCCGGCCGTTCCGTTTCTGTACCGTTTCATCTCGGGTCACTCGCCCGATAACCGTCTCGAAACTGTCCGGGGGATTTATTGATCGACACCGCGATCCGAATCTATCGTCGAGGACTAATTTTCCGTCCTGAAAGACGCGGCCAACGGTCAGTAGTGCATACCGACGGGACGATCGCGACCGGAGCGTTCGGAGTCGAGTTGCGAGTAGACGCATCTAGCGTTCAGCATATTGTAGATCTCTACTAGATCAGCGGTTTCGGAGATGCAGTACGGGGTCTAGAGAAAGAAGGGAACGGCAACGGAACACATAGTGATACTGTAACGACAGTGGGGAAATACGCACGAAATATGGACATTCACACTCCACGACCAAGCGTTAGCCTTCGGGCGTCTAATCCCGTAATTCCCGCGAAACCGTTTGGCGGGTATAAGTCGGACCCAGTGATGAGAATCGACCGGGCAACGCATCACCAACACGGCACGATCCGCGGTGAGCGGTTGGTGTGATGCGTGGCCCGAAACAGTATCAGAAACTATGAAACTGCAACGGAGCCTCGCAATCACACTGACGGTAGCGCTGTTCGGTGGTCTCTTGTTCATGGGAGCCGCCGGATCGGCTGCGGCACAGGTCAACATCAACGTCGGCGACATCGATCAGGACGCCGATTCCAACGCAACTACGACCGTCGACGTCGACCAGAGCAACGACAACGCGCAGGTAGGCGTCTCCAACGCGAACGCTGATGCGGGTGCGATCTCGGTCGGTAACCACGGCGGTCACACCAAAGACAAGGGTGCTGCTCCTGCCTTCGCCGGTGCCGAAGCCAACTCTGCGGTGCTGCAGGATCAGAACGTCATTCAGGATAACGACGCTGACGTGACCGCGGTCTCGTTCTCCAACGCCGAAAACGAGATCGAATTCGACATCACTGAGGGCGCGTAACCGCTATCCGTAGCGGTTTTCAGCGATTTTTATTATTCGACGCGTTGGCACGCCGACTACGGGAACGACTACGCCGGATCCTCTTCGATGCTACGTCCGCGCTCCGAATCCCGCGGTCGGAACCCGCAGTCGCCGATCGGACGCGGAGTGGAATCCGGCGAGCGGGACGAAGTTTCGGCGCGTCGGCGAGCGTCCGATCGGAGTCGAGTGTCGAGCTCGGAGTGAAACGACGAACCGACGCCCACAGTTCGTACGGCTCCGCCCGCGGTCCGATACGTTCGGCCGCTCGACGCAGCCCGTCGAGAAGTCATTGATGGTTCGCTCGGTGGACCGTTCGACACGGATCGAATCGGACGACCGCCCGGCGCGCTATCTCGTCGAGCGTCCGGTTCGCGCAACGATGGGATTCGATCGGTCGTCGCTCGCGAATCGACGAGACGCGATCGCGCGCTCGTTGCGCGCTTCCGGAAGATGTCAGTCTGGAAGTCCGAGACGATCGGATCGATCCGACCGCGTTGCCGGGTCGAAACCGGTTTCAGGTGGTAGCTAACGGGCGGATACACCGGTTCGAACGGGTCTCCGGGGCGAGCAAACGGTTCTCCCCTATCGATGGAGGCGGTCAGTAACTCACTGTTCCGTCGGGACACATCAGCGTACAGTACGCCTCGTGGTGCGTGACTGTCCGCTTATCACGACTAAAAAAGCGTTTCACGCCCTAATCCGCTGCTTTTCTCGAAACTGTTTGCCGGGTATAAGTGGAACGCAGTGATGAGCCTCGACTGGGCATTGCGTCACATGCGTTTAAAGTCCGTAATGTGTCACCCCTCCATACTCGACTGTCGCGCGTTGGGGGAGGGACCGTGTGACGCGCCGCCCGAAAACAACTCGCCGTGATTCACCATGGAATTCAAACGAACGCTTGCGATTACGCTCACAGTAGCGCTGTTCGGCGGGCTCCTGTTCATGGGGGCCGCCGGAAGCGCCGCAGCACAGGTTAGCATCAACGTCGGCGACATCGATCAGGACGCCGATTCCGACGCGACCACGACTGTTAACGTCGACCAGAGCAACGAAAACGCGCAGGTAGGCGTCTCCAGCGCGAACGCTGACGCGGGCTCGATCGGTGTCGGCGGCTCTGGTGCCGCTGCTGCTGAGGCGAACTCCGCAGTGCTTCAGAACCAGGACGTCACGCAGAGTAACAACGCCGACGTGACCGCGGTCTCGTTCTCCGAAGCCGAGAACGAGATCGAATTCGACATCACTGAGGGCGCGTAACCGCTATCCGTAGCGGTTTCCGGCAGTTTTTCTTTCGGGTACCCCGCGACAGTACAGCGGCTGCGACGGGTGTCCGCTGAGGCCGCTACCGCTGTTACTGTCAGCCCAATATCCAATATATCACGGACAGTTGCAGTATCGAGATCGAGTCGAAAGACGCGATCGGCGCCGCGAATCGGCCGTCAACGGTCGGTACTGAACGGGAGCCGCTCTTCGGCCCGGATTCGGGCCGATTACCGGCGATCGGTCCACGCCGCCTCCGCGCGCGCGAGGATCGTTCGAACGGGAGCGCCCGCGGCCTGCGCGACGCGCGCGGCGTCGTCGTACTCCGCGCTCACGTCGTAGATCTCTCCGCCGGCGTCGCTGGCGATCTTGACCGTCACGTCGTAGCGATCGCCGTCCACCTCCAGCGTGACGGTCTCGAACGATCGCTCAGCGATCCAACGATGGGTCGCCCCCGCGTCTCGAACGCCGAGCGTGCCGGTCTCCTCGGCCAGCCGCCGGGCCACGCGCTCCCGATCCTCGGGCTTGCAGACGACTTTCACGAGGTGACCCGGCCGGGACTTCTTCATCGCGACGGGAAGGACCGACACGTCTCTCGCGCCCGCGTCCGCGAGGGACTCCTGAAGGCCGCCGAGTACTTCGGGCGTCGCGTCGTCGAGGTTGGTCTCGAGGACCGCGATATCGTCTCTCGCGAGTTCGCTCCCGCCGTCGCCGACCAGGACGCGCAGGACGTTCGGGTGGGGATCGAGGTCGTAGCCGCCGGCGCCGTACCCCGCGCCGTCGAGGTCGATCGAGGGAAGCGATTCGACGCCGTCGGCGTAGTAGCCGAGGATCGCCGCCCCGGTCGGCGTCAGGAGTTCCCGGTCGAGGGGACCGCCGCGAAGCGAGAAGTCCGATCGCGAGGCGACCTCGACGACGGCGGGCGTCGGCACGGGGTACTCGCCGTGGCTCATCGAGACGGTTCCGCCGCCGGTCGAAAGCGGCGTCGTGACGATCCGATCGGGATCGAGGTCGTGGACTAGCAGGACGGCCCCGACGACGTCCGCGATCGCGTCGTCGGCGCCGACCTCGTGAAAGTGGATGTCGTCGAGGGATTCGCCGTGGACGTCGGCTTCGGCCTCGCCGAGCAATTCGAAGATCGCGAGCGCGTCCCGTTCGATCGCCGGATCGAGGGCCATCGCGTCGACGATCTCGCGGACCTCGAGATAGCTCCGGTGCGGGCCGTGACCCTCGGCGTGGACGTGCTCGTTTGCTCCGTGCTGGTGATCGTGATTGTGGTGGTCGTGATGATGGTGATCGTGGCGATCGCCGTGCTCGTGGTCGTGATCCTCGTGTTCGTGACCGTTCTCTCCGTGCTGGTGATCGGGTTCTCGGTCGCGATCGCGGCCGTCCGATCGATCGGCGTCGGCGAGGAGGACGTCGACGGCGGTCGCGGAGATCCCGCTTTTGACCGCCTCGTCGATCCGGTATTCGATATCGAGTGCCGTCGTAACGGGATCGAGAACGTCGGGGTCCGCGCCGGCGTCGAGCAGGGCGGCGAGGATCATATCACCGCTGGCTCCCATTCGACCGTCGAAGGCGAGTGTCGTCATACGTATGGGAGAGCGGTGGAACGGCAAAAAGCCACGTCACTCCCGATCGGACGACTAGCCGCGACAAAACCGACCGATGCCGGTACAGCTATGTAGCTGCCTCCCTCATTCTGATATGGTATCATATAACACAGTGATTGGCGCTAGCAAAAGATCTATCCGGCACCGAATCGGAGTGACTGACATCGCCGTCCATCCCGAATCATGAACGAAGTCCAACTGGAGGTTGCGAAGGCATACCCGAACGACTCGGGTCGTGGTATCGCCCGACTCGACCCGGACACGCTGCTCCACCTGAAGCTGAGTCCGGGCGACATCATCGAGATCGAAGGTGCAGACACCACCGCCGCGAAGGTGTGGCGAGCGGATCGGCAAGACTGGAACACGGACACCGTCAGAATCGACGGCTTCACGCGCCAGAACGCGGACGTCGGCATCGGCGAGCGGGTCACCATCCGCAAGGCCGAGGCGACGAAAGCCGACAAACTGGTCCTCGCGCCGCCGGAGGAGGCGTCGGTCCAGTTCGGCTCGGACGCCGCCGGCATGGTCAAACGCCAGATCTTGAAGCGGCCGGTCGTCGGCCGCGACATCGTCCCCGTCATGTCCTCGACGAACCACCCGTTCATGCGATCGCCGGGCCAGGCCATCCCGCTGATCGCCGTCGAGACCGATCCCGAGGGCGTCGTCCTCATCACCGAGGATACCGACGTCGAACTCCGCGAGGAGCCCATCTCCGGCTTTGAGAAGACCGGCGGCGGGATCACCTACGAGGACATCGGCGGCCTCCAGGGCGAGATTCAGCGGGTCCGGGAGATGGTCGAACTCCCGATGAAGCACCCGCAGATCTTCAAGAAACTGGGAATCGAGCCCCCGCAGGGCGTCCTCCTGCACGGCCCGCCGGGCACCGGGAAGACCCTCCTCGCGAAGGCGGTCGCCAACGAGACCTCGGCAAGTTTCTTCTCGATCGCCGGGCCGGAGATCATCTCGAAGTACTACGGCGAGTCCGAACAGCAACTCCGGGAGATCTTCGAGGACGCGAGCGAGGAGTCGCCCTCCATCATCTTCATCGACGAGCTCGACTCGATCGCTCCGAAGCGGGAGGACGTCACCGGCGAAGTCGAGCGCCGCGTCGTCGCGCAGCTGCTGACGATGATGGACGGCCTCGAGGCCCGCGGCCAGGTGATCGTCATCGCCGCGACCAACCGCGTCGACAGCGTCGACCCCGCGCTTCGCCGTCCGGGCCGGTTCGACCGCGAGATCGAGATCGGCGTCCCGGACGAGATGGGCCGCGAGGAGATACTCCAGATCCACACGCGCGGCATGCCGCTGTCCGACGACGTCAACCTCGGCCACCTCGCCGACGAGACCCACGGCTTCGTCGGCGCGGACATCGAGAGTTTGACCAAGGAGGCGGCGATGAAGGCGCTGCGCCGGTACCTCCCCGAGATCGATCTCGACGAGGAGGACATCCCGCCGAGCCTGATCGATCGGATGATCGTCAAGCGCGAGGACTTCCGCGGCGCCCTCAACGAAGTGGAGCCGTCGGCGATGCGGGAGGTGCTCGTCGAGCTCCCCAAGATCTCCTGGGACGACGTCGGCGGCCTCCGCGACGCCCAGGAACAGGTCGAGGAGTCGGTCGAGTGGCCGCTGAACAACCCCGAACGGTTCGATCGGCTCGGGATCGATCCACCGGCCGGCGTCCTGCTGTACGGGCCGCCAGGTACCGGGAAGACCCTGATGGCGAAGGCGGTCGCCAACGAGACCAACGCCAACTTCATCTCGGTTCGTGGGCCGCAACTGCTCTCGAAGTGGGTCGGCGAGTCCGAGAAGGCTATCCGGCAGACCTTCCGCAAGGCGCGGCAGGTTTCGCCGACGGTGATCTTCTTCGACGAACTCGACGCGCTCGCGCCGGGCCGGGGTAACGAAACCGGCTCGAACGTCTCCGAGCGGGTCGTCAACCAGCTGCTGACGGAACTGGACGGGCTCGAGGAGATGGAGAACGTGATGGTCATCGGCGCGACCAACCGGCCGGACATGATCGATCCGGCCCTGTTGCGATCGGGTCGATTCGATCGGCTCGTCATGATCGGCGAACCCGACATGGACGGCCGCGAGCAGATCCTCGAGATCCACACCCAGAACACGCCGCTGGCCGCGGACGTCAATCTCCGGGAGGTCGCCGAGATCACCGACGGCTACGTCGGCAGCGATCTCGAGTCGATCGCCCGCGAGGCCGCGATCGAGGCGCTGCGCGAGGACCACGAGGCCGACGTCGTCGAGATGCGCCACTTCCGCAAGGCCATGGAGAACGTCCGCCCGACGATCACCGACGACATCCTCGACTACTACGAGCGGATCGAAGAGGAGTTTCAGGGTGGTACCACCGGACCGGACCCGACGGGCCGCCGCGGCAGCCGGATCGGCTTCCAGTAACCGGACGCAAAACGGCGATGCCCGATTTTTATCCGATTCATGTCACTGTCGGTTTTCGGCACCTTCAGGGCGGCGTATACCACGCTGAGTTGGCACCGAAGCGTTCGTCCGCCGTTACACAGCTCGCCGACGCCGAACGGACCGTGGCTCCGTCCGCCGATTGTCGTCGACCGAGTCGAGCCGTATTGTTCCCCTAACGGAGGACGATTTTCGGTAGGAGCCGCTGTCAGCCGGCGTTATCGCGTCTTTCCACCGATCTCTCTCCGCTCACAGCTGTTCGATGGCTGATAGGCCGCCGTTCGTTCAGTTCGCGCCTTATTCGTGTGAATTAGTACCAAACGATCGAAACGGTCGGGGCGATATATGTGTCCCACCGTGAAATCGTGGCGCGGGTCAGTCGTTCCATGTCGAAGTCCCCTGCTGTCCACGATCGGCAATCCGCGGCGCCAGACGAGTCCCACAAGAGCACCGGCGACCGAGGCGTCCTCGAACGCACCGTCCCCTCACTCGCAACCCCGATCCGGCGCACGGGATTCTGGGCGGCGATCGTCCTGCCGTTCCTGTACGTCCCGCTGCTCGCGACCGGGCTGTCGAGCTCGAGCGAAACCATGACCTTTCTCGCCCTACTCGCCGTGAATCTCGTCGCCCTCTACGTCGGGCACGCGCACAGACGCTGACGATCGCCGCCCCCGGGCGGCCCCGATTCGGCGACCGGACACCGTTACTCGCCCGAGTACTGTCGGCGAACGTGACCGAACTCCTCGCGGAGCGCCCGCCGTTTCACGAGAACGAACCCGACGGCGATGAGCAGGAAGCCGAACACGGTCGTCGCGTCGACGACCTCGTCCAGGAGGAGCCAGCCCATGACGGCGGCGAAGATCGGCGCGACGTAGGAGACCATGTTGATCTCGACGGCGCCGAGCCGTTCGAGCAGGTCGAAGTACAGCAGGAAGCCGAACGCGCTGGCCACGAGCGCGAGATAGCCCAGCGCGACGAGGGCCTCCGGACGAGCCCACGTCGCCGGCTCGATCGGTTCGCCGAGGCCGAGACTCGCGGCGTGCATCGCGAGCGCGCCGCCGAGCATCGACCACGCTTCCATCGTCTCGATCGGGAGCGAGGCGTCGATCCGTCGGGTGAGAACGCTCCCGAACGCGAACGAGGCGGCCGCACAAAAGACGAACAGCTTCGCCACCACGTCCGCCGCCAACAGGTTCGACGGATCGGGCTGTGCGATGACCGCGACGCCGGCCAGTCCGACGACGACGCCCGCGACGCCGACGGCCGAGAGCGCGTCGCTGGGAACCAGCGCGCGGGCAAAGCCGGTCGTCAGCACCGGCGAGAGGCTCACCAGGATCGCCGCGGCCGCGGCCGTCGTGTTCTGCTGGCCGACGAACAGGAACGCGTGGTACGCCGCGATCAGGAACACGGCCCCAACACCGACGACGGCCCACTCGGCTCCGCCTCGGGGGATCCAGTCGTCGACCGCGTACGCCGCGTAGGCGAGCATAAGGACGCCGGCGACGTCGTAGCGCAACGCCGCGAACAGCACCGGCGGAAAGTACTCGAGGCCGGCGCTGATCGCGACGAACGCCGTCCCCCACACCGCAGCGAGCGTCAGGAAGAGTGCGAGATTCCGGTATCGACTCACAGTGGTGCTCGTCGGAGTCGGCTCCTATGCGTTTCGATTCGACGTTCCTCGCGACGCGACGAGGGCGACGATCGAGAACCGGCGAGCGCTCGGACGGGGATGCGATCGAAAACGAGTCCGCACCGCGAAGAAACTGCTCGGGCGCGAGCCGAATCAGAGAGGCGGTCGCTGTCGGAGTTCCGGGACCTCTTCGGTCTGTTTGAACTGCTCCAGCAGCGGCCTGATATCGTCGAATCCCTCCGCGAGAACGACGTCTCCGCTTCGCAGGTCGTACTCGATGATGTCGTAATCCGCGAGTCGCGGGAGATGGTTGTGGACCATCGTGACGTACACTAACTGTCGGGCGTCTTTCCCGACCTGCGATACGGGCACGTCTCGCTCCCAGGCTGCAATCTGCCCCGTGAAGTCTTCGAGGTTCGCAGACTCAGTTTCTGCCAGCAGGTAGAGGAGGTATCGGCGTTCGGACTCCGCGAGCAGCGAACATGCCGCCTCCATTCGTGTGGCATTCGCCCGGTTCATACACCCTCCAGGCACCCACGGGTATTACACCCGTTGCCTAAAGAGATTGGATCGTGGCTGATCTCCCGGCGCCGTCCGGGCGCGGACGGCCGCGCCGGCTCTCGATCGAAACTGGCTCCGTTCGGCGGGTTACGGTCCGGATGCGAGCACCTCGACGATCGCGCTCGTGAGCATCAATCCCCCGCCGAACCCGCCGACCCTCGCCATCGCGCGCCGGGACTTCGCCTCCGTCCAGTCGGTGTTCGTGTCGAGGTGATTTTGCATCGTTTCGATTCCCCGGCCAGCCATCACCGATCCCGACCAGCCGAGCAAGCCGATGCCGAGCGCGAGCGCCCCGATCGCGAAGGCGAGTTCCGTCGCCCGGGTCGGCGTCGTTCCGGTTACGACCAGCGCGGCAATGGCGAGGGCGGCGACGCCACCGCCGACGGCGAGCGCGTCGACGACGAGTCGGACCCGGCGCATCGGTCCCGTCACTCGACCGTATCCTGCATCCGCGGGTCGAGCGCATCGCGCATCCCGTCGCCGAGCAGGTTGAACCCGAGGACGGTAATGGCGAGGAACAGCCCCGGGAAGAAGGACATCCACCACTTCCCGGTGAGCAGGCCGTTCTTGACGCCGTTCGAGAGCATCAGCCCCCACGACGGCGTCCCTGCCTGGGCTCCGAACCCGAGAAACGACAGCGCGGCCAGGTCGATAATGGCGAGTCCGAAGTTCAGCGTCGACTGGACGGTGATCGGAGCGAGCGTGTTCGGCAGGATGTGCCTGAAGAGGACGCGCGGATCTCTCGCCCCGAGCGCGACGGTCGCGTCGATGTACTCGTCTTCGAGTACCTTCAGCGCCGCTCCGCGGACGACGCGCGCGAACCGCGGCGTGTACACCAGTATCAACGCGATGACCGCTTTCCAGAGGCCGGCCCCGAAGATAGCCACGAGCGCCAGCGCCAGCAGGAGGGAGGGAAACGCCAACAGAACGTCCATCGTCCGCATGATGACGTTGTCGACCCAGTCCCCGTAGTACGCGGCAACGATTCCCAGCACGACGCCCGCGGCGGTCGAAGCCCCGACCGTGATCGTCCCGAGCTTCAGCGCGATCCACGCGCCGTACAGCGTCCTCGTGAAGATGTCTCGCGCGGAGGCGTCGGTCCCGAAGAGGCCGGTCGACTCGGCGCCGCCCGCCCAGTACGGCGGAGCGCGGCTCGGAATCGTCCCGCCGAGACGCGAACTCGCCAGGGCGTCGACGTCGTAGAACACCCGTGCGTAGATGGCGACGAGAAACATTCCGCAGATGATCGTAAGCCCCAGGAGGGCGAGTCGGTTCGAGAGCAGTTCCGAGAGGAACGGCGAGTTCCGCAGCCGATCGAGGGAGCTTCGGGTCTCGGTCTTGGGTGTCGCTGTGTCAGTACTCATGTTATTGCTGGATACGTGGGTCGAGGTAGCTGTACGTGAGGTCGACGCCGAGGTTGACGAGGGTGAACAGTAACGCAAACGTCAGCACGATACCCTGGACGACCGGGTAATCGCTGTCGCTGATCGCCTCGACGAGGGTCGTCCCGACGCCGCCGATTCCGAACACCGTCTCGGTCAACACCGCGCCGCCGAGCAGGGTCCCGAACTGGATCCCGATGACGGTCACGACCGGGATGAAGGCGTTCCGGAACCCGTGTTTTAGAACGGTGATCTTCGTGCCCTGTCCTTTCGCGCGAGCCGTCCGGATGTAGTCCTGTCTGATGACCTCGAGCATCGACGAGCGCATCATCCGGGAGATGAGCGCCATCGAGTAGACGCCGATGGTCACCGACGGCAGGAACATGTGGTGGACGGCCGACAGCCACGCGTCCAGTCGCCCGAGCAACAGCGTGTCGAGGAGGATAATCCCCGTCAACGGGAGCTCCTTCCCGAACAGACTCCAGGTGTCCGGGAGGAAGATCGTCGATCCGATGCGGCTCCCGGCCGGAAAGAGACCGAGGTAGGCGGAAAAAAGCAGGATGAGCAGCGGACCGGACCAGTAGATCGGAACCGAGATTCCGGTGAGCGCACCGATACGGGTGAGGTGGTCCGTAAGCGAGTCCTGCTTGACCGCCGAGAGCACGCCCAGCGGGATGCCCAGCATGATCCCGATCGCCTGGCCGTACAGCGCCAGTTCGATCGTCACGGGGAACCGCGTGGTGATGACTTGCCGAACCGGGTTCCCCTGGGAGACCTTGTACGATTCGCCGAACTCGAACTGCGCGGCGTCGAGCAGGAATCGCCCGTACTGGACGTACAACGGATCGTTCAGCCCGAGACTTTCACGCACCGCCTCGACCTGCGACGCCGGCGCTCGCTGCCCGACGATGAGGCGAGCCGGATCACCCGGCGAGAGGTGGAGGATGGCAAACACCAGCGACGCCACCCCGAACAACACCGGGACGAGCAACAACAGCCGCTTCACGACGTACCGCTTCGAAACCATAGTGTGAGTTTATATGAACGTATTGCGGACCGGATAAAGCGCTTATTATCCGGCGGTATCGACACCGGTCAGTTCAGCGAGACCTGGTTGAGGAACGGGCCGCCGACGGAACTGATCGTATACGAGTCTTCGGCGACTGCCTCGTTCGCGGCGCGCAGCGTCTGTGCGTAGTCGATGAACACCCACGGCGCTTCCTCGCGGACCAACTCGCTCGCCTGGTGATAGAGTTCCTCCCGCGCGGCGTCGTCGTAGGTCGCCTGCGCCTCGCGGACCAGTTCCATGTAGTCGGTGTTGGCCCACGCGGACACGTTGAGGGGGCTGTACCCCTCGGTGTCGAAGCTGACCCAGTCCTGGTCCTCGGGAACGGCTTCCAGATCGACTTTCGGGTCGAGCAGGACGTACATGAAGTTGTCCGGATCGGCGTTGTCCGTGTACCAGCCGAGGAAACACGCGTCGTGGCGGCCCTGATCGGTGTAGTCGAGGTACGAACTGAAATCCGAGAACTGATTGATCTCGACGCTCATCCCGATGTCCTCGAGGTCGGATTTGACCTGGTTCGCCGTCTCGACGGGACTGGGGTTGTATCCGCGGGGGTTCGAGAACGTAGCGAGTTCGAAACTGAGGCCGGTCGCGCCGGCCTCTTCCAACAGCGACTCCGCTTCCTCCTTGTCTTGTGAGTACGGGTCGAGATCGTCGTTGTGCCCCAGCACGTCCGGCGGGAGCGGCTGACTGGATTGGCTGGCGAACCCTTCGTAGATGTCGTTGACGATCGCCTCGGTGTTGACCGCCATGCTGACGGCCTGGCGGACGCGCCTGTCACGGAACTCCTCGACGCGCGCCATGTTGAACGCCATGTACCCGGTGTTGATGCCGCTCTTCGAGAGCAACTGCGCCGTCTCCGCGTCGTCGGCCTGCTGGGAGGACTGGGAGTCGAGGTTGTCGGTGATGTGAGAGTCACCGTTGATCACGTCCTGGACGCGCGTGGAGTTCTGCCCGATGGTCTTGAACACGACCTCGTCGACGTTCGGACCGTCGCCCCAGAAGTCGTCGTTAGCGGAGAGACGGACGCGCTCGTTCCCGTTATCGAGGTCCTCGAACGTGAACGCCCCGGTGCCCTTCGGATCAGTACCCAGGTCCGTCTGGTCGCCGAGCGACTCGATCTGCTTTTTCGAGAGGATCGCCGCGGCGAACATCGCCAGGTTGCGCAGGAACGGCGCGTACTGCTGGGTCAGCTCGATCGAGAGTTCGTAATCGGACTCGACCTCGACGCTTTCGACCCAGTTCCCGAACGTGAACGGCCCGTACCCGGATCGGTTCTCCTCACCCAGGTAGTGTTCGTAGTCCTCGTCGATGAACCGGCGGATGGTCGCGCGGACGTCCTCCGCCGTGAGCTCCTCGCCGTTGTGGAAGGTCACGCCCTCGCGGAGCGTTATCGACGCCGTCGTCCCATCGAGATTATACTCCGTCGCCAACCCGTCCACGAGCTGGCCGCCGCTGCCCGGCTCGAACTTGACGAGTTGGTCGAAGATCTGGTTCGTGACTTTCGCGACCTCGCCGCTCGTCGTCTGCTGCGGGTCGTAGTTCTCGGGGTGATCACCGCGAGCGTAGACGAGCGTCCCGCCGCCGTCGCTACCGGTCAGAGACCCGATACACCCCGATACCATCGTGGTTGCGACAGTCGTTCCTCCTGCAACTTTCAAAAAGTTTCGACGATCGATATCGCGTGGCATGCCCCGTGGGTTGCTGTAGAATAATTATAAATATACCGGTGAGCGTCTCGCGGGAAGGAAACTCAGCCGCTACCTGTCATATAGATGGCAAGACACGCGGTGTCGTCCCTCGCCCGCGCTGGGTTCATCGCGTTCACACGGGCTCTCGAGCCGTTCGCGCAGCAGTTCCGACGCCGCGTCCCAGTCGCCGGCGACGACGCGTTCGCAAGCTTGCCTGACAATGTCGCCGACCTCGCCCGTCGGCCGCTCCTCGAACTCCCGATCGAGCAGGCGCTCGACGGTGTCCGTCGATGTTCCGCCGTCGGGAGTCGCGACGGCCGTTGCTTCGTCCGTGTCGGACGCGGCCTTGCGGACCACGGCCACCTGGAGGTCGCGGTTCTCGACGCGCTCGCGGAAGTCCATCGCCGCCCGGTAGCTCTCCTGGTCGGTCTCTAAGTCGGCGGGCGGGATGACTTTCGGACATCGGGTCCGGAAGCTACATCCCGAGGGTGGATCGATCGGACTGGGGACGTCTCCTTTAAGGATGATTCGTCCGTCGGTCTCCGCAAGCGGGTCCGGCTGTGGGATCGACGACAGCAGCGCCTGCGTGTAGGGGTGTTGTGGGTTCTCGAACAGGTCGGCCGTCGGCGCCGTCTCGACGATCTCTCCGAGGTACATGACCGCGACGCGGTCGCAGATGTGGCGGACGACGCTCAGATCGTGTGCGATAAACAGATACGTCAGTCCGAACTCCTCCTGGAGGTCCTCCAGGAGGTTCAGGATCTGGGCCTGGACGGAGACGTCGAGCGCCGATACCGGTTCGTCCGCGACGATGAAGTCGGGATCGACCGCAAGCGCCCGAGCGATGCCGACGCGCTGTCGCTGGCCGCCGGACAGTTCGTGGGGATAGCGATCGATCTGGTCCCGCGAGAGCCCGACGGCGTCGACGAGGTCGAAAACGCGTTCTCGCCGGATCCGATCGCGCGACCAGGCGACCGACACGGACACGTCGACCGACGCGTCCCGTTCCGCGACGGACGCCTCCAGCCCGGCCGGGACGTCGACTTCGACGGGGCGATCGCCACCCTCCGACTCCGGCCGACGCACCGTCACCGGAACGCGGGCGGTGTCGTCCTCCGCGCCGACGATCACGTCCACGTCGTCGTCGAGGTCGACGGTCACGTCGTGGCCGGTTTCGTTCACGACGTCGGCGACGGGCTCGACGCCCGGGTCGGACTCCGGCAGGCCGTGGACCGTCAGCGGTTCGCGTATCGTCTGTCCGATCGTCATCCGCGGATCCAGCGACGAGAGCGGGTCCTGGAAGATCATCTGGAGGTCCCGCCGGTTCTCGCGGAGGTCGTCGCCGTCGATCGCGGTCAGGTCGTCGCCGGAGAAGACGACGGTACCGTCGGTCGGCTCGAGTAACCTGAGGATCGTCCGCCCGGTCGTCGATTTCCCGCAACCGGACTCGCCGACGAGCCCCAGGGTCTCGCCTTCGTAGATGTCGAACGAGACGCCGTCGACGGCTTTGATCGTCTGGGATTCCGTCGTAAGCCACTTGTCGAGCAGATCGTCCGCCTTGGAGAAGTGCTTGCGGAGGCCGTCGACGCGCATCAGCGGCTCGCCGCTGAACGTCTTCGACTCGGCTGACACCTGCGACGCGTCGCTCCCGTACTCGCTCTCGTCGAACGAGTCGAGGACGCACTTGGCGGCGTGATCGATGTCGTCCGGCCCGTGTTGGCGGTACGGAATCTCTCCGGCGGTACACTCCGCCGACGCCCACGGACACCGCGGGGCGAAGTGACAGCCGTCGGGCATGTCGATGAGACCGGGGACGTTCCCCTCGATGGGGTAGAGACGATCGGAGTCGTCCCTGGGAATCGACTCCAGCAGGGCGTACGTGTACGGGTGGGACGGGTCGTGAAAGATCTCCTCGACCGGCCCCTCCTCGACGATCTCTCCGGCGTACATGACGGCGACGCGATCGCAGGTCTCCGCGACGACGCCGAGGTCGTGCGTGATGAACAGCACGGACATATCGAACTCCTCCTGTAACTCGTTGATGAGATCGAGGATCTGGGCCTGGATGGTGACGTCGAGCGCGGTCGTCGGCTCGTCGGCGATGAGCAACTGGGGCCGACACGCGAGCGCGATAGCGATGAGCACGCGCTGACGCATCCCCCCGGAGAACTCGTGGGGGTACTCGTCCAAGCGCGTCTCGGGTTCAGGGATACCGACCGCGTCGAGGATCTCGACGACGTCGTCGACCACCTCGTTCGAGATGTCCCTGCCCGGGAACGCCTCGCGGACCGCGTTGACCCACGAGTCCGCCCGCTTGCCGCCGTACCGGTGCAACTGGAGGCTCTCGGCGACCTGGTCGCCGACGGTCATCGCGGGGTTGAGCGAGGTCATCGGATCCTGGAAGATCATGCTCATCTCCCCGCCGCGGATGTCGCGCATCGCCGTTTCCGGCGCGTTCGCCAGATCGACGGCGCCGTCGGTGACGAACCGGTCGGCGCGCTCGGGATACTTCTCGGTCAGGCGATCGGCGAGGTCGGCGTCCCGGAGCAACAATTCGCCGTCGACCACTTCACCCGGATCGTCGACGAGTTGCATCGCGGAGAGCGCAGTGACGCTCTTTCCGGATCCGCTCTCGCCGACCAGGCCGACGGTTTCGCCCCGCTCGACAGTGAGGTCGATCCCGTCGACCGCCTTTACCACGCCACGTTCCGTCCGAAACTGCGTCCGAAGGTCGGAAATCGACAGAAGATCGGGCATTACCCAGTCAGGTGTGCTCACGAATAATAACGTTTCGTATGTCAAGATCCGGATGTGATCGACGGCCGGCGGCGCGCGGAACCGATCTCCGAGCGGAAGGATTTTTGTCGGTGGCTCCCCCGGCCGAGAGTATGGACGAGTTCGAGGACGCCGAGGCGGTCGAGACCGTCGCGAACCGCGTCACGCCCGCGTGGGATCGGGTCGTGGAGGACATGGAGGCGACCGCCGACGCGTATCGGGAGGACGGCTGGGATGCGATCGAGTGCCACCCCGGCGACGTCACCGCCGTCGGTGACGGGGACGTCCAGCGCGACGACGCCCGCACCGGCGTCGACGTCCTCGTTCCCGACGACGAGTTCGATCGAGCCGCCGCGGCCGTCGACGGGCCGGGCGAGTTCGACGAGGTCAACGTGTTCCGAGCCGAGGAGAACGGCATCGTCTTCTTCGTCGCCGCACTGGAGAACGGCGTCGCCGAAACCGTCATCCTCGTTCCGGGGTACTACGGCGTTCGGCGTTCCGGATCGTTCCTGGAGACGGTCGAACGCGAGGATGAACTCCGCCTGCACGTCCGGCCGCTCGACCAGCGCCGAGTGCTCACGTTCACACAGCGCGATCCAGGTCCGTTCATCCCGTCCCGCGGCTAAGCACCCGGGAAACGCGGGCCGCCGGCGACGTGTGCGAACTACCCGCCGAAGTAGTCCCCGGTGATGTGATCGAGCGGGTCACTCGCCCCCGGGACTTCGACAGCGCAATCGCGAACTCGCCGCCGTCCCTCGCATCGTCTCCGAGGTGGCCACCGACCGCCACCACCGATGTCGCATCCAGGGTCGTCAATACGATCGACGGGTCGACCGGTGCGGACCGCCGTCGGTTGGACTATGTTATCGTGGACAGAACAATTAAGTTCCGCAGCGGCTAATGATACGCCATGGCCGCTCACGGCCGGCCCGCCCTGCGGGACTTGTTCGACGAGTCGCCCACGCCGCACATCGCCCATCCCCCTCGCACTCATCACCGTGACTTCTACGTCGCCACCGACGGATCATTCCGCGAGTCTGGCGGCGGACTGGGCGCTGTGATCGAAACGCGCGACGGCACCCGCGTCGCTCGCGCCGCGATACCGGACGCGCCCCCGGATAACAACGTCGCCGAGTATCGGGCGCTCCACCTCGGCCTCGACGTACTCGCGGCGCGCGCACCGCGGGACGCGACCGTCGGCGTCCTCGTCGATCACGACGCACTCGCCAGCAACGTCAACAACACCGTCCTCGCGGCGACCCACCCGCGGGGAAAACCGCTGAAACCGATCTCCGTCCCGCCCGCGACGCAATACCACTGGCGCGGGATCCAGGCGCGGCTCAGCGGCTTCGACGAGGTCCGCGCCGCCCAGATCGACAGCGACCAGAACCCCGCCCATCCGCTGGCGAACGCGCCGACGCGGTACGAACACGTCAACCGTGAACCCGATCGGTGCGTCCTCCCCGAACCGCCCGAACCCACGCGGTCCGCGGAGTTTCCGCCGCCGTCGCGAGCCGATCGGAACGGCAGCGGTCGCGCGTCAGATTAGGACGACCTCTCCGTTTTCGTCGGTAACGATACGGTATGCGAGCAGAGATGCGTGTAGATCACGCGTTCTCGGCGCTCCGACCGCCGACCTCGCGAATCGTGGGAATCGAGCGAGCCAGGGACTATCGTAGCGTTCCTGTCGATACCTGCTGACCGCACACATCCGATCACGAGCTTCAATCGGAACCGCTAGCGTTATTTCATCGCTCCAGAGAGTCGTCGTCGATGAGTCTTCGCGTGGCCGTCGCCGCGCCGTTCGTCCAGAACGGCACCCGGCGCCTTCGGGAGAACGAGTTCGTCGTCGCGCTCTCGCTCGATCGAGACTGGTTCTCGCCCGACCAGTCACAGCGGCTGATCGACGTCGCCACCCGCGAGTCGTTACTCGAACGCGACGGCGGCGAACTCGTCCTCGGGTTCGACCCGTCCGACGTGACGGTTCCGGACGAGTTCGTTCCCGACGACGAGTTGCTTCGCGAGCGATCGGCCTTCGAGCGCGTGCTCGACGCGCTCGTCGCCGAGGGGATCGAGAAGCAGGCGGCCGTCGGCGCGATCAACCGGTTGCAGGGCGAACTGGGGCTGACGATCGAGGCCGCGGCGGTGGTCTACGCTCGCCGGCAGGGAATCGACGTGTCGGACCTCGCTCCGATCGCCCGATCGGCGCTGACCGAAGACGGTTAAGCCCCGGCGCGCGGAGCGATCGACATGGTCGACGAACGGATCACCGACGGTCGTCGGATCGCCGAACTGCTCGCGTCGGAACTCGAGGGCCGCGAGGACGGCGGCCTCGATCGGATCGCCGTGACAAACGCCGATCGCGACGTCGAACCGACGGCCGACGGGGAGCGGGCGTACGACGTCGCGCGAGCCGACGGGACGGCGAACGGAAACGAAGCACGCCTCGCTCGCGTGTTCGTCCACGACGATCGCGCTCGCGTCGAGTTCGACGACGGCCAAGACGCCGCCGTGGATGCGGCGGCGGACGCCGGACTGCGGGTCCGACCGAAAGCGACCAGCCCCCCGAAAACGCTGGTGTTCGTCGAAAGCGGCGCGGAAGTCAAGCGGGCGACGGACGCGTTCCAGGCGGTCATCGGCGCAGTAGTAGGTGACGACCAGGATCGCCGCTGACCTGCCGCTCACTCCGCGGTTCCCTCGTCCCTCCCGTCGATCGCCCCGACGAGCCGCGGCACCGCCGTCGCCACGTCGGATTGGTCGACGTGGGCGATCGCTCGCGGATCGGGGTCGGGGCCGTCCTCGAGCAGCACCTGGATCGCGTCCATGCCGGCGTTCGTCGCGCCGGAAACGTCGGCGTCGACCTCGTCGCCGACGTAGACCGCGTCCTCGGAGGCGACGCCCAGCTCGGCGGCGATCGCCCGGAACGCTCGCGGATCCGGCTTGCCGGCCGCGAGTTCGCCGGTGACGAGGGTGGCGTCGAAGGCGTCCTCCCAGCCGAGCGTCGACAGTTTGTCCCGCTGGGCGCGAACGGGGCCGTTGGTCAGCAGGCCGACGCGGTACGATTCGCGGAGGTCCGCGAGCATTCCCTCGACGCCCGGCAGCGGTTCGAGCGCCGCCGCGATCGCCTCCCGATACGCGGTCGCGAGCGCAGCCGGGTCGGCGTCGGCATCGCGGTCGGCCAGCAGTTCCGCGAAGATCGGTTCGCGGCTCTCTCCGGTGAGGTGGCGGCGGTGGGCGTCGAGATACTCCGCCCGGGTGAGCGCGGGCGCACCGACGGCGGCGACGGCTTCGGAGAGGAGGGTCGCCCGGTCCCGGGCCGGGACCGCAAGCGTGTAATCGAGATCGAAGACGACCGCCTGTGGCATAACCGCTAGAGGGGGCTCGAGGCGTTTGAAGCTACCCCTTCGGTCGAACCGCCGGCGATCGGGCGATCCTTCGCGCCGACGTCTCGGTAACTCGCCGGCCCGAGTCCCCTCGAAAACGTAACAGATCGTCGACTTCGCGTAGCCGATGTCGCGGCGCGTGCGATCAGTCGGCGAGGCCCTCGATCAGAAACTCCGCCGACGCGAGGTTCGTCGCCAGCGCCGTGTCGTGGACGTCGCAGATCCGCAGCAGCGCCGAAATGTCGGGCTCGTGGGGCTGGGCCCGCAGCGGATCGCGCAGGAAGACGATCCCGTCGAGTCTGTCTTCCGCGACTTCCGCGCCGATCTGGAGGTCGCCGCCGTGGGGTCCCGACTCCTTGCGTTCGATCTCGAGATCGGTGGCGTCCATCAGGCGCCCACCGGTCGTCCCGGTCGCGATCAACTCGTACTCGCGCAACTGCTCCTCGTGGGTCCGTGCGAACTCGATCAATTCCGGTTTCCGCTCGTCGTGGGCGATGAGCGCAACGCGCGTCATACCGAACGGTTGGCCCCCGCGAAAATAACGCTAGCCCACGGACCGCGGTCCGCGTCGGGCCAAGCTATTTCGACGTCGGTCGGGTAGACCGGACGCGATGGGCTTCGATCCCGACGCGGTCGAGACGATCGCGTTCGACTCCTACGGAACGCTCGTGGACGTCTCCGCCGTCGCCGACCCCCTCTCGGCGCACGTCGACGGGTACGATCCCGAACTCGTCGCGGCGCTCTGGCGAGAGCGATCGCTCGCGTACGCGATGGTCGGCAACGCGATCGGCGAGTACGACGCGTTCTACGAGATGAATCGCCGCGCGCTGCGATTCGTCCTCGAGACGATCGGCGCCGACGTCGAGGAGGACGAGCGGGAGGAGATCCTCTCGACGTACCACGACCTGCCGGTCTTCGACGACGTTCGCGACGGCCTCGAGCGCCTCAGCGAGCACGGCTACGACTGCTACGTCGTCTCGAACGGCAACGAAGAGATGCTCGAGTCGATGGTCGAGAACGCCGACCTCGGCGACCTGCTCGCGGGGACGATCAGCGCCGACGAGATCGAGCAGTTCAAACCCCAGTCCGCGCTCTACCGCCACGCCGCCGACGAGATCGGCATGCCGATCGAGCGGATCGCCTTCGTCGCCGCGGGTTGGTGGGACGTGCCGGGCGCGATCGACGCCGGCATGCAGGGCGTCTGGATCGATCGGCAGGACGCGCTCTGGGGCCCCTACGAGCTCGAGCCGGATCTGACGATCGAGCGCGTCGGCGAGCTGGCGGACGAACTCGAGGGGAGCTGAACCCCGGCGCGCCGGTTCGTCCGCCTGACTGCGATCGCGTCCGCCGATCGGTACGGGGCGCGAGCCGACCGGTAGTCCGCCAGTACTAATAGGGGATCGACGTCAACCGGCGTGCGAGCACCGGCGGGCGACGCCGGACCCGCGATCGAACCGCCGTCACCACTGGATATGGACAGAGACCTCGGATTCACCCGCGCGGTACGAGACGCGCTTCCGGAATGGACCGTCCCGGTCTTCGACGCGGTGGCGCTCCTCGGAGACGAGTTCGTCCTCGCGTTCGTCTTGGTCGCGATCGCTGCGATCGACGCGTACCGATCCGTAAAGCGGGGCGACGAGCGCCCGATCTCGAACGAGATCGGATTCGTTCTGGCCGTCGTCCTCGGCGGTCTGGCGCTCACGCTCGTCCTGAAGACGTCGTTCGGGTTCTCGCGACCGCCCGAGTCGTTGCAGGCGATTCCGCGCGACGGCCACGGCTTCCCGAGCGGCCACACGATGGCCGCGACGGTTTGCTGGGGCGCCTTGGCGCTGTGGGGGACCGCATTCGGCCGGCGAGAGCGGCTCCTGGGCGCGTCGCTCGCGATCGGACTCGTCGCCGCGTCGCGGCTCGTACTCGGCGTCCACTACGTCGTCGACGTCCTCGCGGCGATCGGCTTCGGCGCGGGCTACCTGCTCGTCGTCGGACGGGGACTCGACGGCGATCCCGACGCGGCGTTTGCGATCGCCGCCGTCCTGGGAATCCTCGCGGCGATCATCACCGGCGGAACCGCGGAGGGGATCCTGGCGACGGTCGGCTGCGTCGGCGGGGCGGCGTGTTGGTGGGCCCTCAACCGTCCCGCGGCCCGAAAACTGTGGGTGACGGTCGTTAACTGATGGCTTTCACGACTCCCGTCGCGGACTTCCGTCGTCGTCACCGCCGCCCGCACGAGGTAGTGGTGGAGACGTCGCACTGAGAACGGTGACCGGTAATTCCTCGCGGCGTCCGCGAGCGACGGCCACTTGGTGCCGGCGTGGTCCACCGATTCGGATCGAGTTTGCGTTCCGACGAGCGGACAGTCGGAACCGTTTTTTCCCTCGACTCGCACGGTCCGATCGATGACTGGGCTCAGCGGCCACCATGTCGGACTCACCGTCACCGACCTCGACGAGACCCTCGCGTTCTACCGGGACGTCCTCGGACTCGAGGTCGTCGCCGCGTTCGGCGTCGACGGCGACGCGTTCGCCGACGCCGTCAGCGTCGACGGCGCCAGCGCGCGGTTCGCTCACCTCGACGCCGATGGAATCAGGCTGGAACTCGTCGAATACGACCCCGAAGCCGAGGCTGCGGGGAGTCCCGAACTCAACCGACCAGGGACGGCACACGTCGGCCTCGCCGTCGACGATCTCGACGCGTTCTACGAGGCCCTCCCCGACGACGTTCCGACGATCAGCGAGCCGCGAACGACCGCGACCGGCACCACCATCCTCTTTCTGCGAGACCCCGAGGACAACCTCGTCGAGATTCTCGACGCCTAACCCCGGTCACTGATGCGAGAACGTCGATCGAACCCGTTCGACGTCGTTCTCGCACTCGGAACAGACGTCCTTCTCCGCGGCGATGTAGACGACCCGGCAGGTCGAACAGTGAAAGAGATTCCCGATCGAGTCGTCCGCCGCTCCCTTTCGCGCCGCAGATTCGCCGCCCGCGTCGGCCTTCGATTCCGGCGCCGCGCCCGTCGCGTCGGTCCGCAGCGACGATCGGACGCGGTCGCGGAGTCGGCCGAGTCGAGAGCGGGAGTCCATCGTCTGACGAAGATCCATACCGAGGGGTTAGCCGATGGCCGCAAAGTAGATACCGTCAAAAGAATTTGGCCCGCGCGTGTGATTCTCGCACAAAAACGGGCGACGCGAAGCCGGTGTCAGATCCCGGTCTCGAATCGCGTCGATCGTGCTCGACGGGACGGCTACCGCGTCGATTCGGGAGGCGGTACCGAGCGATCTCGGCCCTCCGGCCGACGCCTGTCACACCGCCTGAAGCGGGTTCCGCGTCGATCGCGCGGCTGGCGTTCGACTGCACCGTGCGATCGAACGCGTAACGACCCCCAGCGGCGACGATAGCAACCTTTTCCACGGTCGGGCGGCCACTCGCCTCCATGAACTTCTTCGATCGACTGCACGACCGCATTCGAACGGTCGACAGCGTGGTGAGCGTCGGCCTCGATCCGGATCCGTCGCGCATCCCCGAGCACCTCCGGGAGTACGACCTTCCGCGCTGGGCGTTCAACCGCCGGATCATCGACGCGACGCACGAACACGCCGCCGTCTACAAGCCCAACGCCGCCTTCTACGAGGACCCCGACGGCTGGCGGGCACTCGAGGAGACGATCGCGTACGCGCACGGAAAGGGCGTTCCCGTCCTGCTCGACGCCAAGCGGGCGGACATCGGGAACACCACCCGCCAGTACGCACGGGCGCTCGAACGGGTCGACGCGATCACCGTCAATCCGTACATGGGCCGGGACTCCCTCCAGCCCTTCCTGGCGGACGAGGAGTCGGGCGTGTTCGTCCTCTGTCGGACCTCGAATCCCGGCGGCGCCGATCTGCAGGGCCTCGAACTCTCGAGCGGCGAGCGGGTCTACGAACGGGTGGCCGCGCTCGCGGATCTCTGGAACGAAAACGACAACGTCGGACTCGTCGTCGGCGCGACCCAACCCGAGGAACTGGAGGCGTTGCGCGAGCAGGTGCCCGACCTTCCCTTCCTCGTCCCCGGCGTCGGCGCGCAGGGCGGCGACGCCGAAGCCGCGATCGAGTACGGCCTCGCCGACGGCGTCGGACTGGTCAACTCCTCGCGCGGGATCATCTTCGCGGGCGAGAATAGCGAGGCGAAAGGCGCCTCGGGCAGTCGAGCGGGGGGGCCGCGAGACCAGGGCGAAGAGTTCGCGAAAGCGAGCGGGCAGGCGGCCAAACGCCTGAAAGCACGGTTGAACCGGTATCGCGACTAGTCCGGTCGATCAGGATCGACGACGCGCCCGGCGAGCCGATCATCGACGACGCGGCCGAGGATCTCGACCATTACGGGGTCCGTCGGCGGTCGGTCGTCGAGTCGCTCCAGTCCCTCGACGACGGCGATATCCATCGGGCTGGCTGCGTTCGGGTGTTCGGCCACGAGCGTCCCGTCTCGTTCCTCGATGGAGAGACGGTGCGTCTCGCCGATGGCCAGCACGTCACCGAGCAGGTCGCGGATCGAAGTCATTCGATCGCGGCTCAGAACCGGTGGACGTCCACGTCCTCGTGTTCGCTCGGACGCGCCTGTGCGGCGCAGTCGGCGCAGAGTCCCATCTCCCGGTCGTAGTGGACCTCGCAGGCGAGCGTCCCGCAGTTCTGACACCGCTCCTGTGCTTGTCGGGCCTCGCAGATCTGACAGAGTCCGCTGACGCTCATGCTCGTCCGTACGGACTCGAGCGGCTTGAAAGCGGGCCCGGCAACGTCGGCCGGTGACCGCCGTCGGCCGAACCGACCGTCGATCGGTGGTCGAAACCGGTCGAACCGGGTCGGTGACCGCCGAGACGCCGACCACCGCCGATCGGGCTCGAATTCCTCGTCCGGTCGCTCAGGTGGCCTACCATGCGCTATATTGCCAATCCACGGGAAGGCTTTTGCCATGTGAGGCACTACCGGGGTACATGAGCCGTGACCGGGCCCTCCTCGAGCGGGCCCTGGAACGTGGCGAACAGGACGGTGGCAACGTCGAGTTCAAGGAACGCCTTCTACGGGACATACACCTCGAGGGTGGACGTCGGGAGAGTCTGGCAGCGCAGTTACGACACCGCCTCCTCTCCGGCGATGGCGAGGCGACGTACGTCCTCGGCGTGACGGACGACGGCGGACTCGCCGGCGTGGACCCGGACACGTTCTCCGAGACGATGGACGTCCTCTCGCTGCTCGCGGAGGAAGCCGACGCCCACATCGACGACGTCCAGACCTGGGGCATCGGCGACGGACTGGTCGGGCTCGCCTCGATCCGCGACGGCGCGGTCCTCGAGACCGACGACGAGCACGTCGTCATCGGTACGGCGGGCCACGTCGACCACGGAAAGAGCACGCTCGTCGGCTCGCTCGTCACCGGCAAACCCGACGACGGCGACGGCGCGACGCGCGCGTACCTCGACGTCCAGCCCCACGAGGTCGAGCGCGGCCTCTCGGCGGACCTCTCCTACGCCGTCTACGGCTTCGACGACGACGGCCCCGTTCGCGTGCGGAACCCGAACCGGAAGAGCGATCGCGCCGAGGTCGTCGAGGAGGCCGATCGACTCGTCTCGTTCGTCGACACCGTCGGCCACGAGCCGTGGCTCCGGACCACCATCCGCGGCCTCGTCGGCCAGAAACTCGACTACGGCCTGCTGGTCGTCGCCGCCGACGACGGCCCGACGCGGACGACCCGCGAACACCTCGGCGTGTTGCTCGCGACCGATCTCCCGACGATCGTCGCGATCACGAAAACCGACGCCGTCGACGACGAGCGCGTCGAGGAGGTCGAACGCGAGGTCGAACGCGTCCTGCGCGACGTCGACAAGTCGCCGCTGCGGATCGCCCGCCACGGCGTCGACGCCGCCGTCGAGGAGATCAGCGAGCGCGTCGTCCCGATCGTCGAAACCAGCGCGCTCACGATGAATGGCCTCGACGCGCTGGACGAGCTGTTCGATCGCCTCCCCAAGACCTCCCAGGACACCGGCGAGTTCCGGATGTACGTCGATCGGAGCTACTCCGTCACCGGCGTCGGCGCGGTCGCCTCCGGCACCGTCATGGCCGGCGAGGTCGAGGCGGGCGACGAACTCCTTATCGGACCGATGCCCGACGGCCGCTTCCAGGACGTCGAGGTCCGCTCGATCGAGATGCACTACCACCAGGTCGACAAGGCGCGCGCGGGCCGGATCGTCGGCATCGCGCTCAAGGGGATCAAGGAGAGCGCGATCGAGCGCGGGATGGTGTTGCTCCCCGGCGACGCCGACCCCGATCCAGTCCGGGAGTTCGAAGCCGAGGTGATGGTGCTCAACCACCCCACCCGGATCGGCGACGGCTACGAACCCGTCGTCCACCTGGAGACGATCGGCGAGGCCGCGGCCTTCTACCCCGAAGACGGGCGCCTGCTGCCCGGCGACACTGGGGAGACTACCGTCCGGTTCAAGTTTCGCCCGTACCTCGTCGAGGAGGGCCAGAAGTTCGTCTTCCGCGAGGGCCGCAGCAAGGGCGTCGGGACCGTGACCGACGTCACGCCGAGTCGGTGAGGAATCACTCCCCGCCTCGACTCGTCTTCCCTTCCGTCTCCACCGTCCTCCGCCACGTTTTACCAGCTAGGAATCTGCTACGTTGATATCGTCCACCGCTGGCGATCGCGCGGTCGATCCACCGTGCGCCTCTCGTCGGCGGCTAGAAAGTCGCCGATCGGCTGTCGGAGGACTCACTACGGCGGCGTCGCGAGGTCGGCGATCGAGCCAAGCGTGTGATCCGGCGCTGGATCCGGCGTTTCGGGGCAGTCGTCACCGAACGGAACCCAGATCGATCGTAGCCCTGCAGCCCGCGCACCGGCCACGTCGGAGGACAACGAGTTTCCGACGTGGGCCGCCCGATCGGGCGCCGATCCGAGCGCGTCGAGCGCGACCTCGAACGGTTCGGATGCCGGCTTCGCCGCCGCGTCGTACCCCGCGTAGACCACCGCGTCGAACGAGTCGCTCAGCCCGATCGCGGCGAGTTTCTCCCGCTGCATCTCGGGCGCGCCGTTAGTGACGAGTCCGAGACGATGCCGATCGCCGAGGGTCTCGACGACCTCGCGCGCGCCGGGGAGGAGATCGACGGCGTTCTGGTCGCGGACCGCGCTGTACTCGTCGGCGACGGCCAGCCCCGTTTCGCGATCTGCGCCGGCGGCGACGGCCAGATCCGCGAAACACCGGCGACGGAGGTCGTCGACGTGCGCGCTCTCGTCGAGGTAGTCCCGGTATCGCGCGTGGTAGTCGTCGACAGTCCACAGGCGCACGACGCCGACGCGCTCGAACGCTTGCGAGAGAACGTCCGCGCTCGACTGGGTGTACGTACAGAGGGTGTCGTCCAAATCGAAACAGACCGCGTCGACGTCCACAGTCACGTCACGAGATACGAGGAGCGGAGCTAAAACCTGTCGGCTCGCGATCGATTCGATCCAGTGACCGACCCGCGCGGATCGCCGCCGGGTCGATCGCCGCCCCGATTCGGCTCGCGACGGCGGCCGTCACAGCCCGAACGAGTCGGCGACTAGATCCTCGTCCGTCTCGCCGTGGACGTACGTCGGCCCGCCCAGCACGTCGATCGTCACCTCCGCGGGCGCGAACAGGTCGGCGGGGACCTCCTCGAACTCCCAGTCGAGATCGGCGAAGAGGTCGGCGAACGGCTCGCCGTGTTCGTCGGCGACCGTCGAGGGGACGTCGTCGAAGAACTCCGCGTCCTCGCGGACGGTCAGGTGTGCGGTCCCGCCGTAGGCGATCGCGTCGTTCGTGCGGGCGATCGCCGTCCGCTCGTCGTCGGCGACGGGAGGAACGGGGGCGCGACCCGTCGCGGAAACGACATCGAGCGGGTCGTAACCGAGTTCGGACAGCCGGAACGTGGCGAGTTCGGCCGCGCGAGCGGCGTTCGTGATCGAGCCCGCGAGGCTCGCGGTCCGGTAAGCGAGCAGGAAGACGCCGCTCGTCCCCACCTCGGCGAGCTCGGCGACCTGCTCGGCGGCGGACTCGGGCGGGAGGTCGTCCGTCTCGACGGCGAGCGCGGTGAGGTCGAAGACGTCGGTGTAGCCGATCCGCCGGAACTCCGATTCCTCGGCGACCAGCGCGCGGGCCGGCCCACTTCCCAGCCCCTCGAAGTCCTCGGTCGCGAGCTCCCAGCCCGCCTTCTGGGAGCACAGCAGCGACAGCGCCGGCTGGTCGCTGGTCAGTTCGACGTACGGGAGCGGAACGCCGTCGAGTTCGTCGAGCTCGTAACTCGGCGTCGCCAGCCCGGCCGTCTGGATCTCGGTGAGCAGGAGCGCCGCCTCGACGCCGCCGTCGAACTCCACCCCGAAGTCGAGGACGGTCGCGTCGTTTTCGAGGTCGTACCCCCCGACGTTCAACTCCTCGGCGTAATCGAGGGCTTCGTCGACCAGCTCGATCGCCATCCGATTGAGACTCTCCATACACCTCCTTCTGTCTCCGCGGTAAAACAGTTTGTCAGATCCGCCGTGGGAGTCCGCGACGACGGGGCGCGCGATCGAGACCGGGAATCGCTACGGTGTGACCTCGTACCCCGCGTCTTCGATCGCGCTCTCGATCGTCCCGACGTCGATCGACTCGTCGTGTTCGACGCGCACCTCGTCGGCTTCGTGATTCGCCGTCGCTGACGAGATCCCGGCGAGGGTTTCGAGCGTCTCGGTGACGTTCCGTTCGCAGCCGTCGCAGGCCATCCCGGCGACCTCGAGGGTCGTCTGTTCCATGGGCGGGCTACTCGCCGGGCCGAATTGAGCGTTCCGCTCCGATACGCCGTTCGGTTTTCGCGGTCGGCCGCCGTTCGACCTCACTCGGGTCGACTCGTCGGCTGCCGACCGAGTTCCTCGGCGACGGCGTCGACCTTCTCCCGGGCGGAAGTCTCCCGCGTCCGCTTGTCGTCGATCTTGAGGACGGTGCTCACCCGGTCGCCGTCGACCGCGTCGTGGGCGGCCTGCGCGGCCGCGAACAGTTCGTCCGTACTCTCGGCCTCGATCACGGTTCCCATCGGGTTCGTCTCGTACTCGACGTCGTACTCGTCGAGCGCCGCGACAGCCTTGGCGACCTCGCCCGCCATGCTGCCTTCGATCACCGGTGCCACGCTCAACAGTGCAATGACCGTCATGTCCGACCGTGACGATCGCAGGGGACCTAAATCCGCACCCTGTCGGCGGCGACGAGATGGCGGTGGACGAGTCGAAGGCCCGACGGTCGCTGCCGGCTGGCGGGCGACCTCGTGCATACGGCCGCCCTCGGTCTCGTAGTAAGTGAAGTGGACCGTAACAGTTCCGGCCGGCCGTCGCGAGCGCCGTTCCGCCGACGATACCCGTCGCAACCACGTTAGAGATCGCAAATTGTATTCAACGGTATCTGTGTTTAAAACGAGTTGGAGGCCGCCGAAGCGCGGACGCCACCGCGATCGGACCGGAAACTCAGCAGCGGCCGGGTGCGGAGTTACTGCGGGGACGCGGCCGGCGGGTAGATGATCACGTCACCGTTCGCGTACACGTACACCTCGTGATCGAGCGCGGTGAACGCGACGTGACCGCCGGTCCGCTCGGATCCGTCCATTTTCTTGCTAAAGATCCGCTCGAGAGCGTCCGGGTCGACGCTGTCGTAGAGCGAGAACTCTCCCTGCGAGACGTCTGTGTCTACGATGGACGCGAGCGCGTGAACGATCGTCGCAGTGATCGTCGCACTGCCGTCGTTGTCGTAGTGGAAGACGTACCGATCGTTGGCCTGGTCGTACCGAAATTCGTTCGTCTCGTCTGGGGGTGTTGTTTTCGGTTGCATGGGCGGCACTCGGTCGTTCAATCGTCCATTGAATAGTAGCTAGCTACGGTATAAAAGCTAATCGTCCCAACAATAAGTTGCCACGTGTGATAAAATCTCTCGTTTGAGTGTCGGGGATATCGAACGGTATCGATTGTCGATCTGCGCGCCGAATCGCCGGTCGATAGTCCGAACACGGAAGACGACCGGACAGTCACCCCGACATCGAGTACGCGGCACCATTAAACCCATACTGTGCGTAATGGTCGCATATGAGGCTCCGATCGTCTCGAGCTTCGGAAAGACACGTGGAGGTGACGTTCGATATCTCGGCCCTAGTGGGGCTGCGGGGGAACGATGTTTTCTGACGATATCGATCAAGTGGACACCATCGATCTCCTTCGGGAGACGTGGTACCGCATGGAGTACGCGCTCGAAGTCACGGACGCGGTGATCTGGGACTGGGATCACCGGACGAATACCGTGACGTTTTATCCCTCAGCGCTGGGAATCTACGGTCGAGTCGTCGAAACGACCGACGAATTTCTCGATATCGTACATCCCGACGACGAAGAGCGAGTGGAAGCGGTGTTCGAGTCGATGGGATCCGAGTTCGGCTCGACCACGGCCGAATTTCGTATCCGCAAATACGGAGAAATCCGCTGGATCGAAGCCAGAGGGCGCGTCGAGGAGGCCGACGATGGCGCGCCGGTTCGATCGGTCGGCGTCGCGCGAGATGTCACCGAGAAGAAACGACAGGAGCTGGAACTCCAGGAAAAGACGGAGCGCCTGGAGGAGTTTGCCAGCGTTCTCAGCCACGACCTTCGCAATCCGCTCACCGTCGCGAAGGGGTATCTCGAACTCGCTCAGATGGACTGCGAGAGCGAGCACTTCGAACACGTCGCTCAGGCCCACGATCGAATGGAGGCGCTGATAGAGGATCTCCTGACGCTGGCACGAGAAGGGGCGGACTGCATTACGCTCGCGGACGTCTCGCTCGCCGAGACCGCCGCACAGGCCTGGGAAACGGTCGATACGGCCGCCGCCTCGCTTCGTGTCGAGACGGACGCCGTTATCCGAGCCGACCGCAATCGGCTCCAACAGCTCCTCGAGAACCTCATTCGAAACGCGGTCGAACACGGGGGTGTGGACGTGACGGTACGGATCGGCGACCTCGACGACGCAACCGGCTTCTACGTCGAGGACGACGGCCGCGGCATTCCCGAAGCGGAGCACGAGCAGGTCTTCGAGGGCGGCTACTCGACGTCTCACGAGGGGACCGGGTTCGGACTGGCGATCGTCGAGGGGATCGCGGTGAGTCACGGCTGGAGCGTAGCGATTGCGGACAGTGACGCCGGCGGCGTTCGGGTCGAAGTTACCGGCGTCGAGAGCAACGAGTGATACCGAACACGATTACTCACATTGCTGCGCAACGCTCGTGGGGATGAGGTTCGAAAAATGCGCTGGCTGGGATTTGAACCCAGGTTGTGACCATGGCAAGGTCACGTGATACCACTACACTACCAGCGCCCTGCTGCCTTGTTGCATTTTCATCTATCTCGGGGTGGATGTATAAGAGTTGCGAATCGTAGCGGGCGTGGGGGTGGGCGCCGTACCACATCTCCCCCGAGGGCGTCCGGGTTTCGGCTCCGTTCCGAGTCCGATCGACTCGTCGTAACGATCAATTTTATTTCTTACGTGCGTGCGCGCTAGGCCGGCACGTGAATCGTGATAACCCGTCGCTTCGAACGACCTTCGTTCGTTTCGCCCTGTATGCGTCGAATTCTCATCCGTCAGGGGTTCACAACCGGAATTGATTCCGCTACCCTTTTAAGACGCTGTCCGCAAGACATCGCTACAGTCTAGTGACGCGGCGCCGAAGCGTCACGGCATGACCGTCAGCGTACTCGTGCCGTCGTCGCTCACCCGGGAAGCCGAGGACAAACGCGAGGCCACTCGCAAACTCGGCTACGTCGCCCGCGCGGCGACGATCTTCCGGGCCGATCGCCTGATCGTCTTCCCCGATCGGGAGGGCGAGACTGGGCGATACGACGGCGGGTTCGTAAGCACCGTGTTGCGGTACGCCGCAACGCCGCCGTACCTCCGAAACGAGGTGTGGGGGATGCGCGACGAACTGGAGTACGCGGGCATCCTGCCGCCGCTCCGCGCGGCGTCACAGACCGGCTCCGAATCGAACGGTTCGGGGTCGTCAAGACAAGGGATCGTGACCGAGGTCGGACCTGAAGGGCGCGTCCGGGTCAATTGCGGCTTGCAACACCCGATCTCCCTCAACGTACCGCCGAAAATGGCGGTCGAGGAGGGGGAGCGCGTGACCGTCAGGATCTCTTCGCGACGACCGGTCCGGGCGAAGCTCGTCGACGAGCCCCTTCCGGGGCTTTCCGTCGAGCAGACGGACCTACGGGCAGCACTCGGCCGTGAGGACGCCGGCGTCCGTATCGCGTCGTCCCGCTACGGTGAGGAACTCACCGTCGGGCGACTCGAGACGCTGGCCGGACGGGTCGAACGGGACGGAATGACCGTCGCCTTCGGCTCGCCCGAGAGAGGGCTGCCGGACATCCTCGACATCGAGGCATCGGCCGTCGAACCGTCGTCCGATCGGGACGGCGAGGCGGGGACCGATGACGGAGTCGAACCCACTGCCGATCCGGGGTTCGACCTCTGGCTGAACACGGTTCCGAATCAGGGTAGCGAGGTCGTGCGAACGGAAGAAGCGCTGTTCGCCACCCTCGCAACCCTCTCACTGAGAGCGTGATAGAATGCCACAAAAAAACACACCACGCAAAGGCTCACTCGGGTTCGGCCCACGCAAGCGTGCGACCAGCGAGGTCCCGCGCTTTAACTCGTGGCCGGACGACGACGGACAGCCGACGCTCCAGGGTTTCGCGGGCTACAAGGCCGGCATGACCCACGTCGTTATGGTCGACGATCAAGCGAACTCGCCGACCGAGGGGATGGAACAGACCGTTCCCGTGACGATCGTGGAGACGCCGCCGATGCGCGCGGTTGCGCTGCGAGCGTACGAAGACACGCCGTACGGAAAGAAGCCGATCACCGAGGTCTGGACCGACGAGTTCGTTCCCGAACTCGATCGCGTCCTCGACCTGCCCGGTGACGACTACGACGCCGACGCCGCCGAAGACGAACTCCGCGGCCTCGTAGAAGAGGGACGCGTCGACGACGTGCGCGTCATCACGCACACGGTTCCCGCCGAGGTCCCCTCGGTGCCGAAGAAGAAACCGGACGTGATGGAGACGCGCGTCGGCGGCGGCTCCGTCGAGGAGCGCGTCGACTTCGCCCTCGAGCTGCTCGCCGAGGGCGGCGAACACGTCATGAACGACGTGTTCCGCGCCGGCGAGTACGTCGACGCCAGCGGCGTCACGAAAGGGAAAGGGACCCAGGGCCCCGTCAAGCGGTGGGGCGTCCAGAAGCGCAAGGGCAAACACGCCCGGCAGGGATGGCGCCGCCGCATCGGGAACCTCGGTCCCTGGAATCCGTCCCGCGTCCGGTCGACGGTCCCCCAGCAGGGTCAGACCGGCTACCACCAGCGGACGGAACTGAACAAGCGCCTCGTCGACATCGGCGACGGCGACGACGCGACGGTCGACGGCGGCTTCGTCAACTACGGCGAAGTCGACGGACCGCACGCGCTAATCAAGGGCTCGCTCCCCGGGCCGAACAAGCGCCTCGTGCGCTTCCGCCCGGCGATCCGACCCGGAGGACAGCCGCGCCTCGATCCCGAGGTGCGCTACGTCTCCACCGCATCCAACCAGGGATAACACATGGACGCAACAGTACGAGACCTGGACGGTTCGGACGCGGGGCAGATCGAGCTCCCGGCGGTCTTCGAGACCACCTACCGCCCGGACCTGATCGCCCGCGCCGTTCGAGCCGCGCAGGCAAACCGGAAACAGGACTACGGCGCCGACGAGTTCGCCGGCATGCGAACGCCGGCCGAGTCGTTCGGCAGCGGCCGGGGCATGGCCCACGTCCCCCGACAGGACGGACGCGGTCGCCGCGTCCCCCAGACTATCAAGGGGCGCAAGGCCCACCCGCCGAAAGCCGAGAAGGACTGGACCGAATCGATCAACACGAAAGAGAAGAAGTTGGCCGTCCGCAGCGCGATCGCCGCGACGACCGACGCCGACCTCGTCGCCGAGCGCGGTCACAAGTTCGACGACGACACGGAGTTGCCGCTGGTCGTCAGCGACGATTTCGAGAGTCTGGAGAAGACGAAGGAAGTCGTCGAGTTCCTCGAGGCCGCCGGCCTCGACGCGGACGTCGAACGCGCCGACGAGGGCCGCAGCATCCGATCGGGTCGCGGCAAGACCCGCGGACGCAAGTACAAACAGCCCAAGTCGGTCCTCTTCGTCACGTCGAGCGAGACCGGCCCGTCACGCGCGGCCCGGAACCTCGCCGGCGCGGACGTTGCGACGGCCGCGGAGGTCAACGCGGAGGACCTCGCGCCGGGCGCCCAGCCCGGTCGCCTGACCGTCTGGACCGAGAGCGCGCTCGAGGAGGTGGCCGACCGATGACCGGCATCATCGAACACCCGCTGGTCACGGAGAAGGCGATGAACGACATGGACTTCGAGAACAAGCTCCAGTTCATCGTCAACGCCGACGCCACCAAGCCCGAGATTCGGGACGAAGTCGAGGAGCGCTTCGACATCTCGGTCGACACTATCAACACCCAGATCACGATGAAGGGGAAGAAGAAAGCAACCGTCAAACTCTCCGAGGACGACGACGCACAGGAAGTCGCCTCGCGAATCGGGGTGTTCTGAGGATGGGACGACGCATTCTCGGACAACGGCGCGGACGCGGTACGCCGACGTTCCGCGCCCCGTCGCACCGCTACAAGGCGAAACTCGACCACAAGAAGGCCGAGGACGGCGACGTCGTTCGCGGCACGGTCGTGGACATCGAACACGACCCGGCTCGATCGGCGCCCGTCGCCGCCATCGAGTTCGAGGACGGCGAGCAGCGACTCGTCCTCGCGCCCGAGGGCATCACGGTCGGCGAGGAGATTCAGGTCGGCGTCTCGGCGGAGATCAAGCCCGGCAACACCCTTCCGCTCGCGGAGATTCCGGAGGGCGTTCCGGTCTGTAACGTCGAGGCGAACCCGGGCGACGGCGGCAAGTTCGCCCGCGCCTCGGGCGTCAACGCGGACCTGATCACCCACGATCGAAACGCCGCGGTCGTCCAGCTTCCAAGCGGCGAGGTCAAGCGCCTCGATCCGCAGTGTCGCGCCACCATCGGCGTCGTCGCCGGCGGCGGTCGCACGGAGAAGCCGATCGTCAAGGCGGGGAAGAAGTACCACAAGATGAAAGCCCGGGGCTCGAAGTGGCCCCGCGTCCGCGGTGTCGCGATGAACGCCGTCGACCACCCGTTCGGTGGCGGCGGTCGTCAGCACCCCGGCAAGCCCAAGTCCGTCTCGCGGAACGCTCCGCCGGGACGGAAGGTGGGTGACATCTCCTCGCGCCGTACCGGGCGAGGTGGAAACAAATGAGCCAGGAGTACAGAACCGGCCGCGAAGGTGAGGAGTTCACCTACCGCGGCTACACGCTCGACGAGCTGCAGGACATGGAGCTCGAGGAAGTCGCGGAACTGCTGCCCGCTCGCAAGCGGCGAAGTATCGAACGCGGTCTCTCCGTCGAGAAGCGAAAGCTGCTCGAGGAGGCCCGCGAGAAGGACGAGGAAGAGACTGCGAATGCGCCGATCCGGACGCACCTGCGCGACATGCCGGTGCTGCCGGAGTTCGTCGGCCTGACCTTCGAGGTCTACACCGGCCAGGCGTTCGAGCGCGTCCGCGTCGAACCCGAGATGATCGGACACTATCTCGGCGAGTTCCAGCTGACCCGGACGTCCGTCGAACACGGACAGGCCGGCATCGGCGCGACTCGATCCTCGAAGTTCGTCCCACTGAAGTGATCATCGTATGGGAATCAACTACTCAGTCGACGCGGATCCGGACACCACCGCGAAAGCGATGCTCCGGGAGCGTCACATGAGCCACAAGCACAGCAAGGAGGTCGCCCGCGAGATCAAGGGTCGAACCGTCGCGAACGCTCAGGCGTACCTGCAGGACGTGATCGACGAGAAGCAGTCGGTCCCGTTCAAGTCCCATAACACCGGCGCCGGACACCGCTCCGACGTCGAAGGTTGGGACGCCGGCAAGTACCCCGAGAAGGTCTCGGAGGCGTTCCTCGATCTCCTCGAGAACGTCGAGGGAAACGCCGACCACCAGGGCTTCGACGGCGCGTCGATGGAGATCGCCCACGTCGCCGCCCACAAGGTCGGCGAGTCCGTCGGCCGCAAACCGCGCGCGATGGGCCGGGCGTCCGCCTGGAACACGCCGCAGGTCGACGTCGAGATCGTCGTGGAAGAGCCCGAGGACGAGGAGGGTGAGAACTAATGGCTGACGAACACCAGTTCATCGAAAACGGCCTGCAGCGGTCCCAGATCGACGAGTTCTTCGCCGAAGAGCTCGGCCGCGCGGGCTACGGCGGTATGGAGGTCGCCAAGACGCCGATGGGAACCCAGATCGTCCTCAAGGCCGAGAAGCCCGGGATGGTAATCGGCAAGGGCGGCGAGAACATCCGGAAGGTCACGAGCGCGCTCGAGGAGAAGTTCGACCTGGACGATCCCCAGATCGACGTCCAGGAAGTCGACGAACCCGACCTCAACGCGCGGATCGTCGCCGATCGGCTCGCGAACGCCTTAGAGCGCGGCTGGTACTTCCGGAAGGCCGGGCACACGACGATCGACCGAATCATGGACGCCGGCGCGCTCGGCGCCGAGATCGTCCTCTCCGGAAAGGTCACCGGCGCCCGCTCGCGCGTCGAGAAGTTCAACCGTGGCTACATCAAGCACAACGGCGAACCCGCCGAGGAGATCGTCGACGAGGGCCAGGGCGTCGCCGTCATGAAGCTCGGCACGATCGGCGTCACGGTGAAGATCATCCCGCCGAACGCCGAATTGCCCGACGACTTCCAGATCCAGGAGGACGTCGACCCCGAGGAACTCGTCCCCGACGCCGTCGAGGCCAACGAGGCCGAAGGCGTCGAGGAGCTCCTCGAGGGTGAACCCGAGGAGACCGAGGCCGCCGACGAAGGCGCCGAGGCCCCGGCCGACGACGCCGTCGAGCCGGAGATCGACGAGGAGGACGTCGAGGAGGTCATCGAGGAAGAAGTCGCCGCTGACGACGAGGAAGACGTCGAGACCCCCGACGAGTCCCCGATCGAGGAGGACCTCGACGAACTCGAGGAGGACGTCGAAGCCGAAGCCGAAGAGCTCGTCGCCGAGATGGAAGAGGACGACGAGGGAGGTGACGACTGATGGCAATCTTGCACGTCGAAGAGATCCGCGATATGACCCCCGCCGAACGGCAGGAGGAACTCGAGGAGCTCGAGACGGAGCTGCTGAACCAGAAGTCCGTCCTCGCCGCCGGTGGCGCCCCGGAGAACCCGGGTCGGATCGGCGAACTGAGTCGCACGATCGCGCGGATCAAGACGATCCAGCGAGAAGAGGGGGATCTCGAATGAGATCCGGAATCCGAACGGGCTACGCCCGTGAGGAAGGCGACCTGGACGAAGACGACGAATAACACCATGCCACTGACACCCGAGACGCTGCCGCGACACGAACTCAACGGACTTCCCGTCCGCGTCGTCGAGAGTGACGACGCCTCGCGGGAGGGTATCGAAGGGCGAGTCGTCATCGAGACGACGAACACGCTCTCGATCGAAGTTCGAGACGACGGCGAGTCTCGGGTCGTCATGGTGCCGAAATCGGGCTCGGTGTTCGAATTCGCGATCACAGATGACGCCGCTGACTCCGCCAAGGAGTCGGGGACCGCGTCCAAACTGGCCGACACTCAACCCTCGGCCGCCGGCGATCCCGGCGACGAGGACCGGGCTGCCGGCGATGCCGGCAGCCATCGCGGCGATCCCGAAGGGGACCGCCGCGCAGCTGGCGAGGGCGTGGCCTACGTTACGGTCGATGGATCGCGACTGCTCTCACGACCCGCCCGACGAACCGAAACGACTGGTGATTCACCATGGCAATTGGACTAGACGTTGAAACCCCTCCGGAACCAGAGAATCCGGAGGAATACGACTACGAGAAGTGTCCGTTCTACGGCGAGCTTCCCGTTCGAGGGCAAGTCCTCGAAGGGACGGTCGTCTCGACGGACATGGAGAAGACCGTAGTCGTCGAACGAGAGTACGACGTAGCGGTTCCGAAGTACGACCGCTACATGAAGCGACGCTCGCGCATTCCGGCCCACGTGCCGGGCGTGCTCGAGCCGCTCTCGGTCGGTGACACGGTCAAGATCGCAGAGACCCGACCACTGTCGAAGACGAAATCGCACGTGGTCGTCGAAGTAACCCAGGAAGCGACCGCGGAGGACCTCGCCGAGCTCACGAGCCAGGCCGAGCCTGAGCCGGAGCTCTCCGCCGAGGACCTCGCCGCAGGTGCAGACGAGGGTGATCAGTGATGGAAGCGATGAAAGCCGACGTCACGCAAGGCCTCAAAAAGGGGTCGCTAGTTACGTGCGCCGACAACACCGGCGCGCGCGAGCTGAAGATCATCAGCGTCTCGGGCTACCACGGCACCAAGAACCGCCAGCCGAAGGCGGGACTCGGTGATAAGGTGACCGTCTCGGTCACGAAGGGGACGCCCGAGATGCGCCGGCAGGTCCTCGAGGCCGTCGTCGTCCGCCAGCGGAAGTCGATCCGCCGACCGGACGGGACGCGCGTGAAGTTCGAGGACAACGCCGCCGTCATCATCGACGAGAACGAGGAGCCCCGCGGCACGGAGATCAAGGGGCCGATCGCCCGCGAAGTCGCAGAGCGCTTCGGTGCGATCGCGTCCACCGCGACGATGATCGTATAGAACCATGAGTAAGCAACCACACAAACAGCGAACGCAGACGGAGCGTGCGCCGCTACACAAGCGGCAAAAGCAGCTCCACGCGACGCTGTCCGACGAGCTCCGCGAGGAGTACGACACTCGGCGCACCCGCGTCAATGCGGGCGACACGGTCGAGGTCATGCGCGGCGACTACGCCGGCGAAGAGGGCGAAGTCATGCGCGCGATCCTCGAAGACGGCGTCATCCACGTCGAGGACGTGATGGTCGAGACGGCCGACGGCGAAGAAGTGCCGCGGCCGGTCGACCCGTCGAACGTCCGCATTACGGACCTCGACCTCGAGGACGAGCGTCGCGAGGCACGCCTCGAAGGTGATAGCGAATGACGAAACACCAGAAACGACTGTCGGTACCGAAGTCCTGGCCGGTCGAGCGCAAGACGGACGTGTTCACGGTCAAGGCCGGCGCCGGCCCGCACGGTAAAGAGGGCGTTCCCCTCCTCATCCTCCTGCGGGACGTGCTCGGCTACGTGGACTCGAAGAAGGAAGCCCGATACGCCCTGAGCGAGGACGCGATCCTCGTCAACGGCGACCCGATCAACGACGAACAGCGACCGATCGGGATCTTCGACATCGTCGCGTTCCCCGCGCGCGAGGAGTACTACCGCGTCTTCCCCGACGAGGGCGGTCGGCTCTCGCTGACCGAGGTCGGCGAGGACGCAGCCGGAAGCCGCCTCGGAAAGATCGAGGGCAAACAGCAAGTCCCCGGCGGGGACACGCAGCTGACGCTCCACGACGGCACGAACGTGATCGTCGAGGACGGCAGCGAGTACAGCGCGAACGACTCGATCGTCATCGACAACGAGGACAAGTCGATCGTCGCCCACTTCCCGTACGAGGAGGGCGCGCTCGTGACGGCCGTCCGTGGCAACCACGGCGGCAAGATCGGCGAGGTCGACGCGATCGACGTCACGCCCGGTAGCGGCTCGAACACCGTCACCGTTTCCACCGAGGACGGCGGCTTCGAGACGGTCGAGGAGTACGTCGTCGTGATCGACGAGAACTTTACAGGAGGTGACGACTGATGTCGGAAGCTGAAGCCGACTTCCACGCGATGCGCAAACCCTGCGTCGAGAAAGTCGTCGTCCACATGGGCGTCGGCCGCGGCGGTCGCGAACTCGGCCACGCCGAGGACATCATCGAGGAGATCACCGAACAGGAGAGCGTCCGCACCCAGGCGAAGCGGACCGAACCCGACTTCGGCATCCGCCAGGGCGACCCGATCGGGACGAAGGTCACGCTCCGCGGCGAGGACGCCTCCGAGTTCCTCGAGACGGCGCTGCCGCTCGCGGAACTCTCCGCGTCGCAGTTCGACGATACGGGCAACTTCAGCTTCGGCGTCGAGGAACACACCGACTTCCCGAGCCAGGAGTACGACCCGAACGTCGGGATCTACGGGCTGGACGTCACCGTCAACCTGGTGCGTCCGGGCTACCGCGTGGCCAAGCGCGACAAGGCCACCCGATCGATCCCGTCGCGGCACCGCCTGACCCCCGAGGACGCGATCGCGTTCCTCGAATCGAACTTCGACGTCTCCGTCGAGGAATCCACAGATGAGTGAAAGCGAAACCGAAAACGATCGCACGGGCGAGCACGCTGCAAAGCGCACCGGCCAGATCGAGGAGTGCCAGCGCTGCGGCCGCGAACAGGGGCTCGTCGGCAAGTACGACATCAACCTCTGCCGGCAGTGCTTTCGCGAGATCGCCCGCGACATGGGATTCAAGAAGTACCGATAATATGACCGGAAACGATCCACTCAGCAATGCGCTCTCGGGGCTCGACAACGCCGAGAGCGTCGGTCATCTGACCCACGAGGTAGCGCCCGCCTCGAACGAGATCGGCAGCGTGCTCGAGGTCTTCTACGACCGCGGGTACATCGACGGCTTCGAGTTCGTCGACGACGGCAAGGCCGGTCTGTTCGAGGTCGAACTGAAAGGAGCGATCAACGAGTGTGGCCCCGTCAAGCCCCGCTACGCCGCAGGTGCCGACGAGTTCGAGAAGTGGGAGAAGCGCTATCTCCCCGCTCGCGACTTCGGTGCGCTCGTCGTCACGACGAGCAGCGGCATCATGAGCCACTACGAGGCTCGTGAGCAGGGGATCGGCGGCCAGGTGATCGCATACGTCTACTAACCATGCGAGTCGAACTGGAAATCCCCGAAAACGTATCCGTCGAGGTCGACCATCTCGACGTGACCGTCGATGGACCGGAAGGCGCCGTTACGCGGCGTCTCTGGTACCCCGACGTGAGCGTCGATGTCGAAGACGACGCCGTGGTGATCGCAAGCGAGTCCGAGGACGCAAAGACCAACGCGACCGTCGGAACCTTCGAGAGCCACGTCGAGAACGCGTTCCACGGCGTGACCGAAGGCTGGGAGTACAAGATGGAAGTCTTCTACTCTCACTTCCCGATGCAGGTCCGCGTAGAGAGCGACGACGTCGTCATCGAGAACTTCCTCGGCGAGAAGGCAGCGCGACGAACGACGATCCACGGTGACACCGACGTCGCCGTCGACGGCGAGGAACTCGTCCTCTCCGGCCCGAACAAGGACCACGTCGGGCAGACGGCGGCGGACATCGAGCAGCTGACGCGCGTCAGCGGCAAGGACACCCGCGTCTTCCAGGACGGGGTCTACATCACCGAGAAACCCGCCACAGGAGGTGCCTGATAGATGGCAGACGAAGACCAATCCGACGAGCCACAGGAGCTCGAAGACATCAGCGGCGTCGGCGCGAGCAAAGCCGAAGCACTGCGCGAGGCCGGCTTCGAGTCGATCGAGGACATCAAGGAGGCCGACCAGGACGACCTGGCCGAGGCCGAGGGCATCGGTAACGCGCTCGCGGCCCGGATCAAGGCCGACGTCGGCGACCTCGAAGTCACCGATGAGACCGAGGCCGAGATCGAAGACGAAGGCGTCGAAGAGGAAGAACCGGAAGACGTCGAAACCGAACTACGGCCCCGCGGGCTGACCGAGAAGACGCCCGAACTCTCCGAGGAGGAAGAGCGCCTGCTTAACCGCCGTCGGACCGTGGGCACGCCGCAGTTCAACCGACAGGACTACCACAAGAAAAAGCGGACGCCCGAATCCTGGCGCCGACCCCGCGGTGGGCTCTCGAAGCAGCGGATCGGCATCAAGGGCAAGGGTCCGAAGGTCCAGGCCGGCTACCGCACGCCAGAGTCCGTTCGGGGCAAACACCCCAGCGGCTTCGAGGAGGTCTACGTCGAGAACGTCGACGACCTCGAGGGCGTCGACGGCGATCGCGAGGCGGTTCGCATCGCCTCGGCGGTCGGTGCGCGCAAGCGCGAACGGATCGAGGAACAGGCCGAGGAACAGGGCGTCCGCGTCCTGAACCCGACCTACGAAGAAGTCGAGGTGGAGTCCGATGACTGATCTCTCCGCGCAGAAACGACTCGCCGCCGACGTCCTCGACGTCGGCGAGAATCGCGTCTGGCTCGACCCCGACGCCCAGTCGGAGATCGCCGAGGCGATCACCCGCGAGGAGATCCGCGATCTCGTCGCCCAGGGAACCATCCAGGCGGACGAACCGCAGGGCAACTCCCGGGGGCGCGCCCGCGAACGCAACGCGAAGCGCGCGTACGGCCACCAGAAGGGGCCGGGCAAGCGCCGCGGCAAGAAGGGCGCACGCCAGAACGAGAAGGAGGAGTGGCAGAACAAGATTCGCGCACAGCGCCGGAAACTCCGCGAACTCCGCGATACGGGCGAACTCACGCCCACACAGTACCGCGAGCTCTACAAGAAGGCTGGCGGCGGCGAGTTCCGGAGCGTCCGGTACCTGTTGAACTACATCGACGACAATTACGGTGACCAATAATGGCGACAGGACCACGATACAACGTTCCGATGCGCCGTCGCCGTGAGGTCCGGACGGACTACCATCAGAGGTTGCGCCTGCTGAAATCGGGCAAACCACGCCTCGTCGCTCGCAAGAGCAACAAGCACACTATGGCGCAGCTGGTTACTCCCGGTCCTCAGGGCGATGAAACACTCGCAAGCGCCCACTCGGACGATCTCTCCGAGTACGGGTGGGAAGCGCCGACGGGGAACCTCCCCGCGGCCTACCTGACCGGCCTGCTGGCCGGCACGCGAGCCGTCGAGGCCGGCCTCGAGGAAGCGGTCCTCGACATCGGCCTCAACACGGCGACGCCCGGCAACAAGGTGTTCGCCGTCCAGGAAGGTGCGATCGACGCCGGACTCGAGATTCCGCACAACGACAGCGTGCTCGCGGACTGGTCGCGTACCCGCGGCGAACACATCGCCGAGTACGCCGAGCAGTTAGACGAGCCGCTGTACAGCGGTGAGTTCGACGCGACCGAACTACCAGAACACTTCGACGAAGTACGAGAGGCGATTCTCGAATGAGTGGAAACAACTACAACGACGACGGATGGGAGCCCGTCACTCGCCTCGGCCGGAAGGTCCAGGAGGGCGACATCGAGACGATGGAGGCCGCTCTCAACTCGGGGCTTCCGCTGAAAGAGCCCGAAATCGTCGACCAGCTCCTCCCCGGACTGGACGACGAGGTGCTGGACATCAACATGGTCCAGCGGATGACCGACTCCGGACGGCGAGTGAAGTTCCGCTGCGTCGTCGCCGTCGGCAACCGCGACGGCTACGTCGGCTACGCCGAAGGTCGCGACGATCAGGTCGGCTCCGCCATCCAGAAGGCGATCGGCATCGCGAAGCTGAACATCATTCAGGTCCCGCGCGGGTCGGGGTCGTGGGAGGACCGATCCGATCGGGCCCACTCGCTGACCCGCCGCACGAAGGGGAAGGCCGGCTCCGTCGAGGTCGAGCTCATTCCCGCCCCGGAGGGGCTGGGACTGGCCGCCAGCGACACCGTTCGCGCGGTCATCGAGCTCGCGGGCATCGAGAACGCCTGGACCAAGAGCCACGGCAACACCCGCACGACCGTCAACCTCGCGAAGGCGACGTTCAACGCGCTCGAAAACGCCTCGCAGTCGCGACATCCGGCCTCGCGCGGACGGACGGAGGAACCGGAGGTGGCTGATCAATGAAGGCAGTCGTGCAGGTTCGTGGCGAAGTCAACCGACAGCGGAAAGTCCAGGACACGCTGGAGATGCTCAACATCCACAGCGTGAACCACTGTGCGCTCGTCCCCGAGACGGACGCGTACGAGGGGATGATCGCGAAGGTCAACGACTACGTCGCCGTCGGCGAACCGAGCGCGGACGTCCTCGAGACGGTGCTCGCAAAGCGCGCCGAGCCCCTGGAGGGCAAGCAGTCGGACGTCGACGAGGAGTGGCTCGCCGAGAATACCGAGTACGACGACTTCGGCGACCTCGCCGAGGCGCTGCTCGCCGAGGAGACGACGCTGCGCGAGGAGGGACTGTCCCCGACGCTGCGTCTTCACCCGCCCCGCGGGGGACACGCCGGAATCAAGAAACCGACGGTCGAGGGCGGACAACTCGGAAAGCATACAACTGAGCAGATTAACGACCTGCTAGAATCGATGCGATAACCCATGACGAGCAAAAAACGACGCCAGCGCGGATCGCGAACCCACGGCGGTGGCACCCACAAGAACCGACGTGGTGCGGGCCACCGCGGCGGACGCGGTCGCGCCGGGCGGAGCAAACACGAGTTCCACAACTACGAACCGCGGAAGAAACACGGCTTCAAGCGCCCCCAGGACATCCGCGCCGAGGTCGCAGAGATCGACGTCCAGAAGCTCGACGAAGACGCCATCCTCTACGTCGCCGAGGACGACGCGGAAGAGACCGGCGACGGGTACGCGATCGACGCCCGTGACGTCGTCGAAGACGGTCACGAAGTCGACGTCGTCAAGGTCCTCGGCTCCGGCCAGGTCCGTAACGCGCTCGAGGTGACGGCGGACGCCTTCTCCGACGCGGCCCGCGAGAAACTCGAGGCCGCCGGCGGCGAGGCGATCGTCTCGGAGCGCGCCCAAGAGGCCGCGAAGGCGGACGCCGACGACGACGCCGAACAGGACGAGGAGTAATACATGGGATGGAAGGAAGCCGCTGAACCGGTCCTGACGCGGATGCCCGCTGTGCGCCGTCCGGAGGGGCACGTCCCCTTCAAGCGCAAGCTGGCGTGGACGGCCGGCATCCTGATGTTGTACTTTTTCCTGACCAACATCACCCTGCTCGGGCTGTCCGGGGAGGGAAGCGACCTCTTCGGCGAGTTCCGCGCGATCCTCGCCGGCGAGATGGGGTCTCTGCTGCAGGTCGGCATCGGGCCGATCGTCACCGCGAGCATTGTCTTGCAGCTGCTGGGTGGTGCGAATCTGCTCGGACTCGACACTGACGACCCGCGGGATCAGGTCCTCTACCAGGGCCTCCAGAAGCTGCTCGTCATCGTCATGACGGCGTTGACGGCGCTTCCGATGGTGTTCGCCGGCGGCGGCTTCCTGCCTGCCCAGCAGCAGCTGGCGCTCGGCGGACTCAACCTCGATCACACGGGGGTCCAGGTCCTGATGTTCGTCCAGATCTTCATCGGCGGCATCCTCATCCTCTACATGGACGAGGTCGTCAGCAAGTGGGGCGTGGGCAGCGGGATCGGTCTGTTCATCATCGCCGGGGTCAGCCAGCGACTCGTCACCGGATTAGTCCAGCCGTCGGAGCCCGGCTTCTTCTACAACTGGTATCAGATCATCGTCGGAGAAGTCCAGGTCGGCTCGATCGTCGCCGGAAACGGGCTGCACACGATCTTGCTCGGTGAAGGGCAACTCATCGCGCTCCTGACGACCCTGCTGATCTTCGGGATCGTCGTCTACGCGGAATCCGTCCGCGTCGAGATCCCGTTGAGTCACGCCCGAGTGAAGGGCGCTCGCGGTCGCTTCCCCGTGAAGCTCATCTACGCGAGCGTCCTGCCGATGATCCTCGTGCGGGCGCTGCAGGCCAACATCCAGTTCATCGGCCAGATCATGTACAGCCAGTTGGGCAACGGCGGGATACCCGATGTGCTCGGCGTTTACAACAGCCAGGCCCAACCCGTCTCCGGGTTCTTCTACTACCTGGCCCCGATCTACTCGCCGAGCGACTGGATGTGGTGGACCGGCGACATCTCTCAGGCGACCTGGATGGTCCTGGCTCGAATCGGCATCGACATGACGTTCATGATCGTCGGCGGAGCGGTCTTCGCCATCTTCTGGGTCGAAACCACGGACATGGGCCCGGAAGCGACGGCGAAGCAGATCCAAAACTCCGGGATGCAGATCCCCGGCTTCCGCCAGAACGTCGGCGTCATCGAGAAGGTCATGGAGCGGTACATCCCGCAGGTGACCGTCATCGGCGGCGCACTCGTCGGCCTGCTGGCCGTCTGGGCGAACATGCTTGGCACGATCGGGTCTATCAGCGGAACCGGGCTACTGCTGGCCGTCTCCATCACGTACAAGCTGTACGAGGAGATCGCCGAGGAGCAGCTCATGGAGATGCACCCGATGATGCGCCAGATGTTCGGCAAAGAATAACGGATATCTGCGCTCTTCTCCGCTATCTTCGACTCTTCAGACGCGGTTCGTTCTGCCCGCCGAGATCTCGATCGGGCTGGCCCGGATGCGATCGGCGGCGAGCAGTGTCAGAAGAGGGCGTAGTTCGATCCCGATGACCGCGGCTCGATTGTCAATCCATTACTGTCAGTACCCGGCACCGATACTCGATGACGCGATATCGAATTTACGAGTAGGGTGTACGGTCCGCCGCCTCAGCAACTACTGCCCGACCCTGGCATCGACTGATGCGTCGGGGGCGCTGAGGGGGTACCGGACACCGCAGCGGACGACTGCTAATTCTCCGATCCAGGATTCGGACCCGAAAAGGGAGTTCGGACGGCCGTGGCGTGGACGCTATCACCGAAGCGGCGATCGCGATACGCAGGCTGTCAATCATCCGGTGAGATCGCGCCGTTCGAAGTACTCGCTACTGACGATGACGAGGATGAAAATGGCGACCAGCAGAACGGAGAGATCGGTCCACGAAATGTCGCCCTCAACGAGGATCGCGCCGGGGTCGAAGTACCGCGAGAACGCGACGTCACCGAGCCACTCGTAGTCGGTGTCGAACGTGAACGTATCGAGCAGGAACAGGCCGAAGACCGCCCCAGCGCCGGCGGTCTGGGCCCGGCGAATGGAATCGAACGCGACGGACGCCAGCAGTCCGACGCCGGCGCAGGCGAGCAGGTAGGCGATCGAACACGCGTGCACGGCGAATAGATCGATCACGTCGATCGACTCGTCGATGAGGACGAGGCCGACGTAGACCGCGAGAAACGTGATCGCGTTCACGAGGACGACGCCCGGAACGAGCGATAGGAACTTGCCCACGACCACTCGAGTTCGCGTTACCGGCAGCGACAGCGTCAGCCCTACCGTGCCGCGTTCGACCTCCCCCGCGATCGACGACGCCGCGGCGTAGGCGTAGTAAATCGCGAGGAGCAACACCCATCCGAACTGGTATAGCTGGGAGACGAGGTACCCCTCGATCGTCGTCAGCGTCGTCACGTTCCCGACGAACGCGCGCGTCGCCTCGGGCGGAAGCGATTCGAGGTAGGCGTCGAGATCGGCCCCCGACTCCTGAATCGACGGGAAGAGCGCGACGGTGAGAACGATTAGCGCGATCAGCGCCCCGGAGAGGAGCAGGGATCCGCGGAGTCGGCGGCCGGCTTCGAAGGACGTGATTTCGAGCATCGGGTGTCGGTCCGTCGCTGACTCCCGACGAGGGACGGCGCCTTATAGCTGGGTCGCGATCGCCCCCGATCGGCGGAGGTAACGGCCACTTGGCACGACAACGGTCCGGTAATCGACTGTTCGTTCGTGGAACGGGCGCGGCGTTTTATCGTTCACCTGTCCGTTTCGGTGAGGATATGGCGGGCCGAGGGCGCGCGACGGGTCGGAACCGGCGGCGGACGGGAATCGTCGCGTGGAGTCTCGTACTCGGTGCTGGATCGGCGATCGTCGCGATCGCGGTGGTCGCGATGGTGGTGGCCGGAACCGTCCCACCCGCGGCGACGGTTGCCGGTGTCGAAGCGGTCGCTCCGATGCAGAACGAGTCGCCGCAAAACGACACGGACGCGGTGGAACCGGCTCCGGAATCCCCGGGCGGCGATCGGCCACCTCGGACCGATCCGGCGACCGAGAACGAGTCGGCTCGCCGGCCGGCCGCAGAGAACGACACGACCGGAACGCCAGCCGAACGGCCGGCGGGGTCCCCCCAGATCGTCCAAGCGTCCGAAGCGGACGTCACCGTCAATGTCGCGGAAAACCAGTCCATCCAGGCCGGCGACGCGTCGTCGGTCGCGTTCGAGGTGACGAACGACGGCGATCGGCAGGCGACGGACATCGTCGTCACGCTGCAAGCGCCGGACGGCGCGCTATCGCTCGGCTCGCTCGCCGCGCCGCAGCCGACGCAGTCGGTCTACCTGGAAGACCTGTGGCCCGGCGACACCGCGACGATCGACGTCAACGTCGTGGCCGCCGACGTCGACCGAGGGGCGTACCCGCTGTACGCCAGCGTCCAATACCGCGTCGAAACGGACGACGAGGAAGACGGAGACGATCGCGCCGATCGAAACGAATCGGATACGGACGACGTGGTCGACGAGGTCGTCGAGGACGAAGATGACGACGATGGCGGAGATGACGAGGACGACGAGGACGACGAAATCGTCGAGACCGGAGGGCCCTCGGTGCTCGGAATCGCCGTCGATCAGGACCGGCCCTTCGACGTGGAACCCGCGGACGAGGAGGTCCCCGTGGACGGGGAGGGCGTCTACGAGGCGCGGATTACGAACGACGGAACCGAGACGGTGACCGGGATCGTCGCCACGATCGACGTCGGGCCGCCGCTGTCGAGCGAGTCGCGGACGGCGTACGTCGGAACGCTCGGCCCGGACGAGTCGGAGACGGTTCGGTTCGCCCTGGAGTCGTCCGCGGACGCGATCGAGACGACGACCGGCGCCGCGATCACGATCGAGTACGACACCGAGCCGGACGATCGCACCAGCACGGACCCGATCCCGATCCCGGTCTCGATCGTCGACGCCGACGAGGGGACCGACGTCGACTCCGTCGCGCCGTTCGCCGCGGCCGCGGTCGTGGTCGCGCTGACGGCGATCTGGTGGTTCCGCAGACGCTGACGGACGGCCGATCGCGTTCCTCGGTCGGATCAGGCGCTGGACTCGTCCGCTGCAGGATCGGGGTCGCCGCCCGGACTCCCGTCGGGTTCGCCGTCCGCGTCCCCGTAAAAGTGCATGAACACGTCCTCGATCGACGCCTCGCGGACCTCCAGGTCGAGTACGGTGTACTCGCCCAACCGATCGATCAGCGCGTCGAACTCCCGCGAGAGTGCGAGCCGATACGCGCCGTTCTGTCGGTCGACGCGGGCGACGCCCGGGAATTCGAGCGCTTCGGGCGGTGGCTCCTCTTCCAGCCGAACGGTCGCGATCGTGCCGCCCTCGGCGAGGATGTTCGCGACGGTGTCGAGTTCGATCAGCCGCCCGTTCCTGATGATGCCGACGCGATCGCAGACGCGTCGTACCTCGCTCAGGACGTGCGAGGAGAAGAAACTCGTCCGACCCGCGTCCCGCCGTTCTTCGAGCAGTTCGTAGAACTCGTTCTGGACGAGCGGGTCCAGTCCCGACGTCGGCTCGTCCATGACCGCCAGGTCGGGGTCGTGCATGAACGCCGCGACGATGGCGAGCTTCTGTCGGTTGCCGCTCGAGTAGGCCTTCACGTTCCGATCGAGGGGGACCGGAAACCGATCGAGGAGTTCCGCGCGGCGCTCGTCGCCGCGAAGGTGGGCGAAGTGGTCGAGCACGTCTGCGCCCGTCGCGCGGTTGTAGAAGGTGACGTCGCTCGGGAGGTAGCCGAGGCGCCGTTTCGCGTCGCGCAGCCCGTTTCGATCCGTCACGTCGCTCCCCAACAGGTACGCCTCGCCGTCGGTGGGTTTCAACAGCCCGAGGAGAACCCGGATCGCCGTCGACTTGCCCGCGCCGTTCGGCCCTAAAAATCCGAAGATCTCGCCCCGATCGACGGTAACCGTGAGGTCCTCCACGCCCCGAACGTCGCCGTAGTACTTCGTCAGGGAGTCGAATTCGATCGGGGGCGGGCCGGCGCTGCTCACGCGGCGACCGACGACGGCCTGAACCTTAGTGGTGACCCGTGCGAAGGGCGATTCGTGCGGCCTTCGTGAACGCTCGAGTGACAATTGAACGCCGTCACGAGCGGCGGTTGCCGCACCGAGATCGGTTATCGCACGATCGTCACCGGGACCGGCGATCGTCGCGTTACGGTTTCGGCGACGCTACCGAGCAACACCCGCGCGACGCCGGATCGGCCGTGGCTGCCCATGACGATGTGGTCAACGTCGTTTGCGTCCGCGTAGTCGATGATCGCTCGAGCGGACTGTCCGGTTTCCACGACGGTGTTCAGAGTTGTCGCGTCGAGAATTCCCGCGTCCTCGGCTCGGTCACGCGCCTGCTCGCCGATCGATTCGCCGCGCTCGATCGCGCGCTGGAAGGCCTCTTCGTCGTAGATCCCGCCGCCACCGTAGTCGCTGTAGACGCCCTCCATCGGATCGACGACGTGGAGCGTCGTGATCGTCTCACCCTCGTACTGTGATAGCGCGTAATCGAGTGCGGCCCGCGATTGCGACGAGCCGTCGATCGGGACGAGTACGTGCATCACACGGAGAGACGACGCGAGAGTAGAAGAAACCGGGAGGGTGGGAAGTGAACGACAGCTCCGAAGCCGTCGTCTCGCGTCTGGCTTCCCGCCGGCTCCTATTCCGATGGCAAGATTTCAAACTGACCGTAGCCACGAGGAGTTCAGGAGTCCAACGAAACCGCGTTTCGGCCGGTCAGTGAATCGGGTTCGAGACGGACATGTCGAGCCCATAACCCGGTTCCGATGCAACGGGGCGCGATAGGCTCGACGAACGATCAGTGCTGAACCGGGAACGCGATTTCGGTCGTCGCCTTGTACTCGACGATTTCGCCGTCCTCGACGTCGGCCGTCCAGTGCTCGACGTGAACGCCAGAAATGTCAGTGACCGTCTGGCTCGCTTCGCGGAGCGCCTCGCGGGCGGCTTCTTCCCAGGACTCTTCCGACGTACCCATAACGCGGATCACTTTTACTGCCGACATAGCAACCGTCGTACCACCATCACGCTAATAGCCGTTTGCTCGCGTTCACCTGACAGTCTCACGGTCGCGATCGGTTTTAGACGGCTTTCGTCGCAGTCGGTTCACGAACGAGACTCCTATCCGGCGCGGTGACGGTATCGTCCGCGTCGGCGTCGACCTCCTCGTCCGGCCGATCGCCTCGTAGTTCGATCGTCACGCCGATGCCTGCGCGGGCGTCGACACCGTCGAGAACGTCTCGGCCGCGCTCCTCGAGTTCGCCGAGAACGTTGCCGGCATCGGTCAGCACCGGTAGACCGTACCGCGTCGTGTCGACGACGTAGATCGCGCGGCGGTTCGCATCGCACGCCGATACGGGATCGATCACGTGGCCATCACGCGGTTCGCGGCGTCGCTACCGGAGCTTCAACGAGACTTTACGTATGCCTCGCCGTTGGTAGATGTGGATTCTAACGACGTTCGGAAGCAGTGGGCGGATCGGTCCGGCGAATTCTCGCCAGAGTACTACGCGTACTACGGCCCGAACGAAACGAGCGACGTCCTCGTCCGTATGCTCGATCGGTTCGTCGATCGAGACGCGCCCGTTCTGGAACTCGGCTGCAGTTCGGGTCGGCACCTCTCGCACCTCCACGACCGCGGCTTCGAAAACCTTGCGGGCATCGAGGTTAACGAGGAGGCGTTCGACGTGATGGCGGACACCTATCCCGACCTCGCCGACGACGGGGAGTTCTACCCGGACGCGATCGAGAACGTCGTCGCCGACTTCGAAGACGATCGATTCGGCGCGATCTACTCGGTGGAGACGCTTCAACACCTGCACCCGGACGCCGAGTGGGTGTTCGACGAACTGTCCCGGATCACGGCCGATCTCCTCGTCACCGCGGAGAACGAGAGCGAAACGGATCGCGCAGGATCGACCGAACCGACCGTGAGTTACATCGGCGACGACTTTCCGCTCTACTACCGCGATTGGAACGCGATCTTCACTGCCCGAGGCTTCGACGAAGTCGACGTCAGCTCGGGCCAGCGCTCCACCATCCGAACGTTCCGACGGCCCCGAAACCGGTCCACGCGCTGAGTATCGAACGAGGCGGCAACGAGCACCGTAACGCAATTGCTCGCGCTCCACGGGGTCGGAAGAGCTATACCGGGATCGGCCAGTTCCAGCGTATGGCCCTCCATCGGCGAAACTACTACCGGGTGACGAGCGACGCGTTGCTCCCCGGTACGACCGTTCGCTATCACTACCGCGGCGGCAGTTCGCTCGCGACGGTGACCGATCGATCCGATCGGTACGTCACGTTCGTCGGACCGGACTGCGACGGCACGTTCACGCACGATCAGATCGAGCGGCTGTTCGCCGACGATCGGCTCCAGATCGTCCTCGGCGACGCGCGCCGTCCGAACGGCGACGAACGCGAGCGTCGAAGCTGATCGGGATTCGACCGCGATCGTCCGCGAGAACGGGAGAACAGTCAGAAACGAGAGCGGATTCGAACCGAGTCGTCGATCGCGTTACTGGATCGAGTAGCCCGCCGCGATCGTCAGCAGGAGCACCATGAACAGCGCGGTGGCCATCAAGTAGGTGATCGATCGCGGTTCCTCGATCAGGTGCTGGTAGTAGCCGGCGATCAGGGTGGACTTGGTGATCGCGAGGACGATCGTTCCCGCGATCGCCATCTGCTCCGTGAATATCTGATCGAGCTCGAAGAACAGGACCTTGCCCGTGCCTAGCAACAGTAACGCGACGTATATGAGTGCGTAGGTGCGAACGCTCGCCATTGGTGGGGAATGAGGGGGTCGGCCACTTATACCTTCCTGATACGGGTGACCGGAGCCGGGCGAGCGGCGGTGCCGACGGCCGACGCGGAGGCGACGGCGGCGATCGAACGACACGGTGATGGGGATACAGACGAATCGTCAGTCAATGAGAGATCGTTCGGTTCTCGGTCGTCGGACCGCGATCGCGGCCGCGCTCGTCATCGCGACCCTCGCCGCCGGCGTCGGCGTCGCGGCCGCGAGCAACGTCGCCGCCGGGCTCGCCGGCGAGCGAGGCGACGTGACCGTTCCAACGTGGCTCTACCTCGCGACCGGCGGCGGCGTCATCGGCGCCTCCGCTCTGTTGACGATGCTCGTCACCGATCGGGCCGTGATCGACGACTACCACGATCGGGTGGTCGGCGTGCCGACCGAGGCGCTCCTGCGCGCGGGATCGATCGTCCTCGGGACGATCGGCGTGTTGGGGCTCGCGTTCGTCCTCGTCGTCGCCGCGGCGAACCCCGACGTCCCGGGCTTCGCAAGCGCGGCCGTCCTGCTGGTGTTCGTCGGCGGCCGCGCACTCCTGACGATGATCGCCTACACCGTGGGGAATCCGTGGCCGGCGCTGAACCCGTGGCGGCGGATCGCCGACTTGCTCCCCCACGGACTCGTCGCGGACGAGTACCCCTCGCGACTCGGTTGCTGGCCCGCGGTGGCCGTTCTCCTCGGGCTCATCTGGCTCGAGGTCATCGCCCCGCTGAGCTCCTCGCCCGCCGCGTTGGGCCTCGCCGTCGTCGCCTACTCGGCGTACGCGATCGGCGGCGCCGTGGCGTTCTCGCCCGACTCCTGGTTCGAACGCGCCGATCCGATTTCGACGTGGTTCCGCATGTACGGGGCCGTCGCGCCGATCCAGCGAACCGACGACGGGCTCGCGATCCGGTTTCCCGGCGCCCGTCTCAGCGACGACGACGTGCTCACGGACGTCTCCGCGATCGCGTTCGTGCTCGTGTTGGTCTGGGAGCTAACCTTCAGCGGCTTCATCGTCACGGCGCCGGGCGTGGCTACGATCCGCTTTCTCGTCGGCCTCGGGCTGCCGTCGGAGATCGTCTACCTCGGGCTGTTGCTCGTCGGCTTCTGGCTCTTCTGGCGGGTCTACTGGCTCGCCGCCGCCAAGACGCGCGAACAGGCCGACACCTACATCTCGACGCGGTACCTCGCGATCCGCTTTGCGCCCGCCCTGCTCGCGATCGCCGCCGGCTACCACGTCGCCCACTACGCCGGCTTTACGATCACGCTGTGGCCGTCGCTGCTCGAGACGGTGGCCGCGCCGCTCTCCCCGCCGGAGAACCCTACGCAGTACGCGCTCACCTCGTGGTTCGGCTACGTCGAGATCGCCAGCATCCTCCTCGGCCACGTCCTCGCCGTCTGGGTCGCCCACACGATCTCGTTCGAACTCTTTCCCGGAAAGCTCCAGGCGATCCGCAGCCAGTACCCCTTCATTGTCGTGATGATCTCCTTTACGATGATCAGCCTCTACCTCGTCTCATTACCGACGGCGCAGCCGCCGTACGTGCCGAACTGAGGCCGAGACGTCCGTCGAGCGTCGATCCGGTCGCTCGACGATCGGACACCGGTACACACTTCATTGCGCCGCCGCAAGATCGACTACGGACATGACCGCCCAACGGGCCGCGATCGTCGAGGAGGTGACCGCCGTCGAACAGGTGACTGACGTCGAGTACGAGGTCCCCGCCGACGAGACGCCCGAATACAGCTGTCACTACTGCGATCGGCCGTTCCGCACCGAACGCCAGCTCGCGCTCCACGTCGGAACCGTCCACGCAGAGGAGTGCACCGAGGCGGAGCTCGAGGCCTTCGAGGCGGAGCAGGACGACGAACAGTACGAACTGTTCACGTTCCACCTCAAGGCGGCCGTCTCCGTCTTCCTCCTGTACTTCATGTTCACGTTCCTGTACGCGCTGGTCTGGGCCGGATAGCCGACCGACGACGAACCGCGGCTCGTCGCGCCTACGATCGGCGTCGCGACACCGATCGCGCTCCGCCTCGCACGCTCGAGCCGTCGGTAACGCCCTCCAGGTCGGACCGTCCGTCGCGGGCACCAGTCTCTCGACCGATCGGCGCCTCCGGCACCTGTAAAACTCGACAGCGAACGCGTAACGCAGCGACGAACGTGAAGCGGGAACCCGACGCTTGAATTCGGTCAAAACGCCGCAAAATCTCGGAATCGGATGTAGCGGCCGGCCGCTACATCAGGTAGAACAGCGGGAAGAGGAAGACCCAGACGATGTCGACGAAGTGCCAGTAGAGCCCGAAGAACTCCACCGGTCGGTGATCCTCCAGGTAGGCGTCCACCGAGACGACGCGGTAGATCATGAACATCGCGAGCAGGAGTCCGAGGATCACGTGCAGCGCGTGCATCCCGGTCGTCACGAAGTAGATCGAATCCTGGAGGTTGGTGAACCAGTAGACGCCGTGGGCGAACTCCTGGGACCACTCCCAGCTCTTGACACCGAGGAACGTGAACCCGAGCAACAGCGTCGCGCCGAGGGTGGCGAGCAGACCCTGCTTGTTCTTCCGTTCGGCCATCACGAGCGCGAGAATGACCGTGAAGCTCGAAGTCAACAGGACGTACGTGTTGAACAGCCCGGCCATCGTCGACGGCGGGACGGGTTCCCACGTGTTCCAGCCGACGTGGATCCGCATGAAGATGTACGCGCCGATCGCGGCCCCGAAGACGACGACGTCCGACGCCAGGAAGAGCCAGACGCCGAACTTGGAGTTGCCGACGCCGCCGAACGGCCAGCGCTCGGCGATCGCCATCTCGGGCGCGTGGAACTCCTCGACGCCGAACTTGAACAGCGTGACGCCCATGGTCGCGACGCCGAGGAGCGTGATGATCGGGTACATCACGTTGGGTTCGCCCATGTTGACGATATCCTCGGCACCTCGTGCAGCTGCGAACTCCGCGACGTACGGCGTCAGTCCGGACAGTCCGAGGAAGAACAGGAACATCCCGAAGCCGATCCCCAGCGGCCAGATGCTTGCGTGGTCGGCGTGTTCCTCCTCGGGGACGACCTTCTCGGTCGCGACGACGCCGCCGTCAGTCGCAGCCTGCGAGTCGTCGACGAACTCGAGGCGACCGCTCGCGTAGCTCGGTCGATCGGACCAGTTCTCGAGCGGCGGTGGCGAGGGGATCGCCCACTCGGCGGTGCGCGAGAACTGCCAGGGGTTGTCGGGTGCGTCGGGACCCCGGACCCAGCTGTGGATGAACGTCGCGAACATGATCAGGAACGACGCGCCGAGGATGAACGCGCCGACGGTCGCGATCTGGTGGTAGAGCTGAGCTCCCTCGGGGTAGTTGAAGACGCGCCGCGGCGTCTCCCAGGCGAGGAACATCGGGAAGTACAGCAGGTTAAAGCCGATGAAGTACACCGCGAAGTTGAGCTTGCCGAGTTTCTCCGAGTACATCTTTCCGGAGATCTTCGGCCACCAGTAGTAGAGGCCACCGACCAAGGCGGTGACCCCGGAGACCATCACGTAGTGGAAGTGGGCGACGACCCAGTAGGTGCCGCGGAACTCGTAGTCGAGCACGACCGCGCCGAGGAAGACCCCGGTGATGCCACCCAGAATGAACAGCACGAGCGCCCCCAGCGAGAACAGGAACGGCGTCGTGAACCGGACCCGGCCCTTGACCATGGTGTAGATCAGCGCGAAGACCATCAGGTCAAACGGCAGCGAGATGCCGATCGTCGTCGCCATGAACAGCGTCTTGATCTCCAGGTTGATCGTCGTCAGGAACATGTGGTGCATCCAGACCAGGAACGACTGAACCGCCACCAGAACCATCGAGATGATGACCCACTTCCGACCGACGAGCCGGCGTCCGCAGAACGTCTGGAACGTCTCGAACATGATCCCCAACGCGGGGAAGAAGACGATGTACACCTCCGGGTGACCGAAGAACCAGAACAGGTGCGCCCACAGCAGGCTCGATCCCTGATCGGTCGAGAAGTACTGCGTCAGCATGATGCGATCGACCGAAAGCAACAGCAGCGCGGCGAGCAGCGCCGCGAACGCGAACAGCATCATCCAGACCGTCAGCAGCCACGACCAGGTGAACATCGGGAGGTTCCACAGGCCCAGTCCCTCCGCGCGCGATCGGTGGATCGTCACGAGGAAGTTCACCGTCCCGATCGTGATCGACATGACGAACAGCGTCAGCGCGAGCACCGTCGCGGTACCGCCGGCCATCGCCTCCATCGCAGGCGTGTAGGTCGGCACGTTCAGCGGCGCGTACATCGTCCAGCCGCCGGCGAAGGAGCCGCCCTGGAAGAACGAGATGCCGAGCAGGAGTCCCGAGAACAGGTAGAACCAGTAACTCAGCGCGTTCAGCCGCGGGAACGCGAGGTCCTTCGCCCCGATCTGCAGCGGGACGAAGTAGTTCGCGAACCCGGCCGCAAGGGGCGAGAGGAACCAGAAAACCATCAACAGCCCGTGGGTCGTAACGGACTGGTTGTACTCGCGGTCCGCCAACAGGTCGATGCCGCCGGCCTCCCACAGGTGCGCGCGGAAGGCGAGTGCGAGGACGCCGCCGAAGATGAGGTAGAACAGGGCCGTCGAGATGTAGAGGACGCCGACGTCCTTGTGGTTCGTCGTCACGAGCCACCGCTTGACCGACGTCATCGGGGGCAGGTCACTCATCAGTTCTCGCCTCCGTCCGCAGTGCTGTTGTCATCGGTCGTTTCGTTTCCGTTTTCGGAGCCGCCGCCGCTACTCTCGTTTCCGCCGCTACTCTCGTTTCCGCCCCCGTTTTCTTCGGGCGCGTTCTCGGCGAGCCACTGATCGAACTCCTCCTGTTCCATCACGTTGACCGAGCCGGTCATCAGGCTGTGCCCGTTACCGCAGAGTTCGAAGCACCTGACCTCGTGTGTCGTCTCGGGGTCGTCGGCCATGAACCAGGTCTGATCGTACTCGCCTGGGATCGCGTCGGCTTTCACCCGTAAGTCGGGGATGCCGAACGTGTGCCAGACGTCGCCGCCGGTCGCCGTGATCCAGACCGGCGTGTTCGCGGGGACGTTCATCGTACTGACCGACTGCGCGCCGTTTTCGTACTCGAAGTACCACGCGAACCCTTCGCCGGTCACGTTGATCTCGATCGCGTCTTCCGGCGGCTCGCTCGGCCCCTCCTCGACGTACAGCAGCATGCCGTACGTCCAGATGACCAACGAAATGACGATGATAGCACTCAGACCGAACGATACGAACAGTTTTTTGCCGCCCTTTCCACCAGTCGGTAACTCTCCGAGCGTCGGAACGTCCTCGTCGTCGCTATGGGCCCCGCTGTCGCGGTACTTGTACGCGTTGTACAAGACGTACCCGATCACGACGACGCCGACGAGCGTCCCGAGTCCGAGAAAGACGAGGAAAATCTCATCGAACACGTCGACGCGCGTGGCCTGCATCGGAGTTGTGAGTGCGCTGAAGATTGTATTCACCTCTTTTGAACTACGCCTATATGTCGGACGATGATTGCTGGGTGCACTTATCTATTTGGAAACCGCCCCGTCGGAGACCCCGCTCGGCGGCCGTCCGGCGGCGTTCGTCGCGTCTCCGTGACACCTCGCGTTCACGTCCTGATCCGTCACCACTCGGTTGGACCGAGAGCCCTTTTGTCTATCGTTTTCTCCCACTTCACCGCCGCCGACCAACCCCGGATTACCGACGAGTCACGAACCCGTTCGGTTCGAACGCGGCCGCCAGGTGTGAGTCCGCCCTCAGCGCCCGATCGTACCGGGCAAAAATCGCCCGATCGACCCTTTCCGATCGTCGCCCGCGCGAGGGAGGAGACATGTGGGCCGATCGGCGACAGCCTCTATAGGTTCCCTCGCGTACAGGTCCGTATGCCTGAAGAAGTGCTCTTCAAATTCGAGGACTCGATGGACGCCGCGGCGATCGCAGACTACCTCCGGACCGTGGCGGATCGGCTGGAAGCGGGGGACGAACTCACGCTCGAAGCCGGCGGCGAATCGGTGACGATGTCGCCGCCCGCACGTCCGACGTTCGAGGTCAAAGCCGAGCGGGAGACGCCGAGCGGCGGCGGTCCGGGCGAGTTGAGCGTGGAGTTCGAACTCGAGTGGGACGAAGGCGCCGACGGCGGCGAGAGTCGGTCGGGCGGTCTGTCGATCGACTAGGCGAGATCAGAGTTCGACGACCCACACCCGGACGTCGGCCGACAGGTCGTAGACGCGCCGGAACGCGGCGTCGATGAACTGCGCGATGCGGTTCGGATCGGCTTTCGCGCTGATCCGCGCGTTGGTCCCCTCGGCCTCCTCGGGGCGGACGAGGTCGTCGATTTTAAAGGCCGGAAACTCGTCGCACAGCGCTTTCAACGCCTCGAGTTCGTCGTCCGTACAGTCGAGGATGACGGTGCCGTCGGCGAACTGGATCCAGGGGATTCCGAGTTCGGGGTCCGGTCCCGAATCGGGGTCGTCGGTGAGGGAGTCATCGTCGACTTCGAGCGTGCAAAAGCCGCTCCCGCGGGTGCGATGCGCCGTGATCGCGTCGACGTACAGTTTCCGTCGCTCCGTCGGGTCGGCCGCGTCGAACCGGGTCATATCCGAACCGATGTTCGCAATTCTTTAAGCCTTTATGCGGCGGTCCTGAAGGGGAACGTATGGCAGAGCCACGAATCTTGATCCTCGGGGCGCCCGGGGCCGGAAAGGGGACACAGAGCCAGAAGATCGCCGAAGAGTTCGACGTCGAACACGTCACCACCGGCGATGCGCTCCGCGCGAACAAGGACATGGACATCTCCGGGATGGACACGGAGTACGACACGCCCCGGGAGTACATGGATCAGGGCGAACTCGTCCCCGACGAAGTCGTCAACGCGATCGTCGACGAGGCCCTGTCGCAGGCCGACGGCTTCGTGCTCGACGGCTACCCCCGGAACCTCGAGCAGGCGACGGAACTCGACGATATGACCGACCTCGACGTCGTCCTCTATCTCGACGTCGGCGAGGAGGAACTCGTCCACCGGCTGACCGGGCGCCGTCTCGACCCCGAAACGGGCGACATCTACCACGTCGAGTACAATCCGCCGGAAGACCCTGCGGTCGAAGCCCGGCTCGAACAGCGCGACGACGACACCGAGGAGACCGTCCGCGAACGCCTTCGCGTATTCCGCGAGAACACCCAACCCGTCATCGACCACTACGAGGAGCAGGGCGACCTGGAGCGGGTCGACGGCGAACAGGCGCCGGACGAGGTCTGGACAGACGTGAAAGACACGATCGAGAACGCGGCCTAGCGGCCGTCAGACCGGCCATCAACTGTTTTTGATATCGATCTCGTGGTGGGCGACGTTGAGGTAGGTGAGCTGCGGCGGGAGCTCGTACGCCTCGGGGTAGAGGTCGATCGGTTCGTCGGCGAGGTCCTCGTCGTGGATGAAATCGAAACTTCCCCACCCGCCCTGGAAGTGCGCCGACGAGGCGACGAGCGCCCCCGTGTACTCGACGTTGGATTGCATACAGACCTGTTCGTCGTCACAGCCGCCGCCGACCGGATTCGTCCCGGTCCAATCGTCGCTGGGTGCGTAGATCGTCCCGGTGAACGAGCCGTCCGTCATCGCGACGTGCGACTCCGAGGTCCCGTACACCTGCAGGTGTTTCGCCGAACTCCCGCCGATATCGCCTTCGATATCGAGGTTTCCGGTGACGTAGACCTTCAACGAGTTGTCCGTCCCGCTGGCGTTTTCGACGGCGATGGCGCTCCCGCTGTGGTCGAGATCGATGTCCCCGTCGACCATGAGCGTCGCGTTCCCGTCCGAGAGGTCGAACGTGACCGTCTCGCCGTTGCTGTCTAGGAACACCCCCTCGGCCAGGTACGTACCGTTGGTGTAGGTTTCGCTACTGTCGATCATCTCGAGGTCATCGACGTCCTCCCCGTACTCGCCGCCCTCCATATCCGCGAGCATCTCATCGATCACGCTGTCGAGTTCGGGCATGCGGTCGTTCCGGACCTCCGCGTCGCCGTAATCGACGTTTCCGGACTCGCCGGGCGGTTCCGAGAGCGTGACGCCCGAGTCGAACGCGTCTTCGATCTCGAGGTAACCGACCTTGACCGAGACCGTCTGGTTCTCGTGATCGACGGTTCGGACGACGGTGTCGCCGGCTTCGCGCGTGAAAAACCGCTCCCAGCCGCGGTAGTACTCGCTTTTGATCGTGATGCGAACGTCGGCGTCCTGAACCACGTTCGCGTCGGCGTACACGCTGCTTCCGTCGTGTCTGAACGAGACGTCGCCCGAGTTGAGGTACGTTTCGCCGCCGACGGTCGCCACCGGAAGGGTGAGCGTCTCGGTCGTCGCGTCGTAGTGGATCGGCGGCACGGAGACGACGCGCGTCTCGTTGCCCGTCTCGGCGAACACGGCGCCGGACTCGTAGGCGATCTTGGTCCCGTCGTCGCTCTCCCACTCGACCGTCCCGATCGTCTCGTTGATCGGCCGATCGAGGCCGTCCGAGGAGACGTTGATCCACCCGGTTTCGGCGCGGGCGACGGCACCTCGATCGCCGGCTTCGAGATCCATCGAGTGGGTGACGTCGCCGTGCGTCCAGGCCGAACTCATTTTCTGGCTCAGTTCGACGAAGGCCATCTCGATTCGCTGCTCTTCTGTCTGCGCTTCGGTCGCCGACAGCACGTCGCCGGCGGCCAGAACGAGCCCGACGCTGATAATCGCGACCATCCCGATCAGCAGGACGATCGCTACCATCGCCGACTGGGCCCGGTCGGCGCTTCCGGGACGGTCACTTCGGCACCACGAAATCATATTTCGGGTACTGACATCCACTACATTAAGAAAGACGACCTGCCAAACACTTCAAGACAGTTTATTTTGTTTTCGATTTTAAGATAATAATCGCGGGCGAGCGAGCTGGCGATAAACGACCGCGAGTCTGCTCGCGCCGGCGATCCGTCCCCGCGCTCCGCCGAAGAAAACACTTGTATATCCGACGACCCCTAGCCATCGACAGATGACGCGCACAGCCGAGAAGATCGACGCCCTCGTCCGCGAGGACTCTTCGATGACGGAGGCTCTGGAGGCCATTCGCGAGGAAGCCGACGAGAACGGCGGCGAGGTCGAGTGGGCCGACGTCCGCGACGATCTGACGAGCGGCCAGTGGGGCCGACTGATCGAAAAGGGGATCCTCGTGGACGGCAATGACGGGTTCGAAATCGCCGATCGCGAGGCCTACGACGACGCGCTCGACGGCGACGGGGCCACGGGCGACCTTCCCGACGACGATATCGAGGCGGATACCAGCTGGTCGCAGTGGGACAAAACCGCCGGCGCCGGCTCGCTCCTCCTGATGTTCGGCTACTGGATCGACTCCGTCAAGGAGACCGTCGGGAGCTCGATCGACGTGCTGCTCGGACCGCTCGACGCCGCGTTGCCGTTTTACGCCGTGATCCTCTCCGTCGCACTGCTGACGGGACTGTACTCGACGCTCCTGCAGGCGAACCTGATGAATCCGGAAGTTATCGGCAAGTACCAAGAGCGGATGAAAGCGATGCAGGAGAAACAGAAGGACATCCAGGATCGCAAGAAGGACGCCGAGGAACGCGGCGCGAGCGAGGCGGAGCTCGAGCGCCTCGAAAACGAACTCGAGCGCGCGCGCGAAGAACAGATGGAGGCGATGGCCGATAACATCGGGATGTTCAAAGAGCAGTTCCGCCCGATGGTCTGGATCATGCTGTTTACCATTCCGCTGTTCCTCTGGATGTACTGGAAGATCGGCAACTTCGGCTCCGGCGGCGTCGAAGATACCGTGGTCATGCCGCTGATCGGGGAAGTCCGCTGGACCGACTCGGTGATCGGCCCCATGCGCGCGTGGATCGTCTGGTACTTCCTCTGTTCGATGGGATTCACGCAGTTGCTGCGCAAGTCGCTGAACATCGACATGTCTCCGACGGGGTCGTAACGACCACCGTCGAACGGCCGATCGCCGCGTTTCGATTCGACCGGCAGTGTTCGGATGCGCCGTCCTGGCCGGATCGATCGATCGCCGTGGGTCGCGGTGGCACTCGAGGGCCGATCAAAACCCATTTTAGCCGGCGAATCGGAGCAAGAATATGTTACTCACCGTCTCCGGCCCGCCGGGAAGCGGGAAGAGCACGACCGCGGAGTTGCTCGCCGACGCCTTCGATCTCGATCACGTGAGCGGCGGTGATATCTTCCGCGAACTCGCCGACGAACGCGGCTACACGCCCCTGGAGTTCAACAAACTCGCGGAGGAGAACGACCAGATCGATCGGGACCTCGATCGGCGCCTGCACGAGATCGCCGTCGAGGAAGACGGGCTGGTGCTCGAGTCGCGACTCGCCGGCTGGCTCGCGGGCGAGCACGCCGACTTCCGGTTCTGGCTCGACGCCCCAGCGGACGTTCGCGGCGAGCGGATCGCCGAGCGCGAGGACAAAGATCCCGTTCGGGCGACCGAGGAGACGAAAGCGCGGGAGGCCAGCGAGGCCCAGCGCTACGCGGAGTACTACGGCATCGACATCCGCGATCTGACGATCTACGATCTCTCCGTGAACACGGCTCGCTGGGAGCCGGACGCGGTGCTGGACATGCTCGTCACCGCGGTCGAGGAGTACGATCCGACCGGCGACGAAGGGAAAGCGCCCGTAACTGGCGCCGACTACGAGTTCTGATGGCGTTGCGTGGCCCACCCGCGGAGCGATCGCCCGCCGATCTGCTCGCGTTCGGCGTCGTCAATCTCGACAAACCGCCGGGTCCCTCCTCCCACCAGGTGAGCGGGTGGCTTCGCGACGCCATCGCGGAGACGCTCGCCCGGAGCGAAGTCGACGCGACGATCGATCAGGCGGCCCACGCCGGGACGCTCGATCCGAAGGTCACCGGCTGTCTCCCCGTGATGCTCGGGGACGCAACCCGACTCGCACAGGTGTTTCTGGAGGGCACGAAGGAGTACGTCGCGGTGCTCGAGTGCCACGGTCCCGTTCCGGACGACGTTGACTCGATCGTCGCCGAGTTCGAGGGCCCGATCTACCAGAAGCCTCCGCGAAAGAGCGCGGTCGCGCGCCGCCTGCGCGTACGAGAGATCTACGAATTGGACGTACTCGAGGCCGCCGAGCGGCGACTACTCCTTCGAATCCGGTGCGAGAGCGGCACGTACGTCCGGAAGCTCTGTCACGACCTCGGGTTGGCGCTCGGCACCGGGGCGCACATGGGCGACCTTCGCCGGACCGCGACCGACCCGTTCGACGACACGGACCTCCACACGGTCTACGAACTCTACGACGCGCTCGCGTTCTGGTTGGAGGACGACGATCCGGCGCCGCTGCGCGAGATTGTCGACCCCGCGGAACGCATCCTCGAGGGGATTCCGGGTGTCGTGATCGCCGAGAGCGCCGCCCGCGAGGTGGCCACCGGCGCCCCCGTCTACGCACCCGGCGTACTCTCGATCGACGACGCGGCCGATCGAGGTGACCTCGTGGCCTGTTACACGCCGAACGAGTCCGCGGTCTGTCTCGGGACGCTAGTTGGCGATCTGGACGCCGACGGCGGTGTCACAGTCGATCTTGAGCGCGTGGTGGTCTGACTGGGTGTCGGCAGTCGAACCGCATGGCGTCGATCGCCGTCGGTGAGACGTGCGCAATGCAGTGACGTGGCGCCGCCGAAACGATACCCTTAAACGGCAGACGGCCTTCGATCCGAGTGCGGGACCGTGGGGTAGTGGTATCCTCTGCGGATGGGGTCCGTAGGACCCGAGTTCAATTCTCGGCGGTCCCACTCGAAATTTTTGTAAGTGTTCAACTCTTAGCCGCTCATACCCTGAGCCTGCCAAAAATCCAATTCTCTCTTTCGAGATATTACTGGATAGTCGATATACTTCCCGGAGTTGGTCGGCGTGACGATTGCCCCGTGGCCAGCGGCCGGTAATTCGTCGACCTGTGAGCACTGTGGCGCCCATGTCAGCGATCGGTTCTGCCGCGTTTTCGGTGACGATCGCGATCGCGCTCACCGCTGCGGCGAGTGCGATTCCTACCGGCGACTGAGCCGCGGCTCCGCCGCTGGGAAAGACGTCGTGATCCCCGACCCGGAGACGTTGCCGGGCCGTCACGGGGGTGAGGCGGATGTCTGAACGCCTGGAGTGGCCTGTCGCTTCGAGCGAACATCTGCGGGTGATCGGACTCGAAACAACAGCTTCGACATCTCGCTGTCGAAGGCGTTCGACGGTCTCGAGGCAGAGCTGTCGCAGCTCGAGGTCGACGAGTTCCGATACTCGTTCGACGCGCAGCAGCGCCAACGCGATCAACGGCCGTACGCCCGCACGAGTCCGGATGATCCAGGATTCGTTCTCCATTGGAGTATGGGCGCGAGCAATACGCGGTGGCCTGTGATCGATTCTCTCGGCTTCGAGATAACGTTCGCACCGTTGGGCTGTACGTCCGCGAGAAGCGCAAGATGGAGCAGCGGCCGGTCGTCACAGGTGAGTCGGAGTGCGCGAACGCGCGGCTGCCGCCGGCCGAAGATGAGGCGATCGTCGCGGAGGTTCCACCGCGCGCCGTTCTCGACGTCGAACCGGATGCGGACGACAAGACGATTCGCACCGCAGCTTGCGACTGAAGAAAGCCACCACCCGGACCTCGGTGGAGATCGCGAATACTTTCAGCGGGTCATCGAGGCCGAGGAGGCGATGCTCGATGAGTTCGTGCCGGCGAGCCAGCTGTACGACGTCGTGACTCGGACGACGATCGCCCATCCAGCCCACCACGCAAGCGACGAGCAGGTTCGGCACGCGATCGAGAATCAGGAGCGAGAGGTTCGAACCGACGGCGGTCACTCCTCAGGCAGAACGAAGCAGGCTCTTGGCTACGGAGGGTTTCAAAGGATGGCCCTGAAGATACGCCGTCCCCTTATAATTCTGACATCCAATGGCTTTCGTTCCAGGGCCAGTAAAAACAACACAAGGGACGGGGAAAGGTGTGTCACTTGGTTTAGAAAGCAGTCTTTGAGAGCAGCGACCTGTTACATTCGTACGGGCAGTGAGCGACCAGTTTCAGATTCCGAGAACTCCACGAGAAGTGAGGGGGGTGACCGATGAGTCGTCTTCGGCACGTGGATCGCTCCCTTCTCACCGATCCCTGCCACGTTGTCCGAAACCGTCGCCCACGCCGTCCGATCACTTTCGGTCGCGATCGACACCACGCCGTCGGCAAACTCCCAGCCCACGATTCGCGTGAGTACGATCTCGAAACATTCGAATGAATAAGAGCATATTTATAAGATTGTAGGTCTGATAATTTTCGCCTCTATTCGCCGAAGATGGTCTCCAATTGTCCCTTGCGACAGTCATACTACGATATCGGCGGCAACGGCGCCTTTTTCGCGGAAATCACCAGGGACCGCGTCTTCCGCACATACTCGATGTGGGCCCGATGGGTTGAGACAGTGGCCAGATCGTACTGCTTGTTCGACCTCACGGCCCACCGGCAGACTTATCTCTATGTGCAACCAAACAGTTGCATGTTGTCCGATGTCCTCTAACGACGACGTGTTCCGGGCGCTGGCCGACGATACTCGTCGATTGATCCTGGAGGAATTGACGGACAACGAACAGACGCTCTTCGAACTCTGTGCGCGCCTTACCATGGAGCACGATGTCGACATGTCTCGACAGGGCGTAAGCAAGCACCTCGACGTCCTCGAGGAGGCTGGTCTCATCACCTCGACCCGTCGCGGCAGGACCAAGGTCCTAGAGTTCGCTGGCACAGACCATCTGAAGGCGGCAGCAGCCTGGATGGACCGTCTGACCGAGAACGACACCGACACGGAATCCGAGAGGAGTTAACCAAATGGAAATTTACGTAACAAGCGTACCCGTAGACGACCAACAGATGGCGCTGGAGTTCTACACGAACGTCCTTGGCTTCGAGAAGAAGACTGACGATCCAGTGGGCGGGGCGAGGTGGTTGACTGTGGTTGGGCCAAAGTCGCTCGACGGCGTTGAGCTGCTCCTGGAACCCACAGGGAACCAAGCAATTTCCGAAGAGCTGGAAGCGTACCGCGACGCGCTCGTCACCAACGGCATCCCTTGGACCTCGTTCGCATGCGAGGGCGTAGAGGCCGAGTACGAACGCCTGAGCGAACAAGGTGTCGAGTTCACCCAAAAGCCGATGACTGCCGGGGGCGTCACAATGGCCGTCTTCAACGACACATGCGGGAACCTCATCCAGATCATCCAGCAGTGATGTAGATGCCGCGCTGCAGACATCCTTTACACTGAACAGATCTCTACCGCATTATTTACGCTAGTAAAACGCGATCGGGGACGTGTTGCCGACAACCGATCGCCGAACGGTGGTGAGTTCGCCCGCCACTTCCGTATCCCTCTGACACCTGCTCTATCGGGTCGTCACCCGACAAGTTCCGATAATTGGTCGGAGAGAGTATACACTGGTAATCTACACAGAAATCCAGGAGGCCGTATGAATTTATTCGGGGGAGAACCAGTAGGGCTGCTCATGAGTGGAATTGACGGCCTCTACGCCGATAGCCGCGAAGTGACGCAAGGTGACGGAGCGAAACTGGTCGTCATCCGCGATTCGGCCCCGTGCATACATTGATTAAACTATGGCTCGACGAACTAGCCTGAAACTCACCGACGAACGGGAACGCCAGCTCGAATGTGCCAGCGAACTGATCGCCGCCGACCCGCACGACAACTCGTCGATGTCCACCGCGATCGACGCCGCGTTGCCCCACCTGCTCGAGAGTGAACAGAACATCCAAGACGCTCCAGGCGAGTACGGCCCTGAGACGATCCAAGACCTGTGCAATACGTCTGTGATCGGGCTTCGGTATTAGTTATCCTGCCGCCTCTGCAACGAATTGCTTGATGATTCGGCTTTCAGCTCGGCGAAGCAGCCTGCCCGCCGACGATTTGTTGATGTTAAACGACTCTGCCAGCTCCACGAGCGTACAGCCGCGCGGAATATCGTAGTAGCCACGTTCGATGGCGTCAGAAATGAACTGCCATTGCCGATCCGTTAACAGCGTGCTCGATTCATGTGATTGAGTTAGCGATAGAATCTGATATGGAACCCCGGCCGCTGCTAACTCATCTATGTACTCTGACAGCTGTTCCTGTGAAGTGGTCACCGTAAAGGAGAACCACCCGTCTTGAAGGATAGCAGGATATTCTGGGAGGGTTCCTGACCTGCGAAGTGCCTCATACGACTCCGTCATCGGGGCTAAAGCCTGAATCAGCACTCGCTGTTCAGAGATATATAACACCTCTGAGCGCACTTCGGGCGCCTCTTCGAGCTGACGAACGAGTGCGTTCCCGTCCGTCGTCACCACTTCGGCGACCCCTAACAGGCCATCCTCGGTGGGCTGATCCGTCAGCACTCTGAATTCAGCATCCGGGAACTCTATCGAAAAGTCGGCCAACCAATCTTCCACTGCCGTAGCCTGGATCTTGAGCCGTATACTGGGCATTGACACTCTGGAATCAGCCGTCGGATTACTTAAAGACGTACACATGTCTCCGAAAATATTCACCCATAACTCCTGTTTAGTCCACTCATGGTTCAAATGGATCCGAAGATCAAATCTCTGCCCACCATGGCCTTCCCTCAAATCTCTGGCATCGCCGCCCTCGGCTTTGCCTTCCTGATCGTCCTCGGCAACGTATTCTTGGTGCCGGCTGGACTTCCTCACGCTGGCGCCGAAACTGGCGAAGTCATCGCATTCTTCACCACAAGCAAGGATATCGTTGGTATCGCATCTATGCTCACACCCCTTGCCTGGGTGCTGGCCACGCTGTTCGGCGCTGGCGCGGTCTCCGTGCTGTGGCAGTCCGACCGCGACCGAGGCGAGGCATGGTCATTGGTCGGATTCGGTGGCCTGATCCTGCAGAATGGCGCCTTCGCCGCGGTTATCGCAATCCGGCTCGCTCTCGCGTCGACGACCGCGCACGACAGTACAGCGACCACTGAACTCTGGGCGTTGCACGATGCGCTATTCATGCTCAACGGCACCTTCCTGACACTCGCCCTCATTGGCCTGTCCATCAGCGGCCTACGTGCAGGCCTCATCCGCCAGTGGCACGGCAGATTGGGGCTGCTTGCCGCCGCACTGCTGTTTAGCTCAGCCACTCTTGCCCCTCTAATTATGGACCAGGCTGGCCCGCTTGGTCTCCTCGGTCTCATTGGCTGGCTGATGTGGGTTGTCTGGGTCGGCACCTACGGCATCACTCTGATCCGCGGCGGCGCCGTCCCTATCGAATCCCAGTCACATGCAACTTCTTCGAAGCCGTGATTACGCCGCTTTCTTGACCGCATCTCGGCGTTACCACCCCTAATACGGTTTCGACCGACGTCCGAACGGGGAAAGAGTTTACAACCGTTCATTACCATCTCCTTTGAAATGGACGCGCACGCCGAGGAGGATGCGGAACTGCGCGCCCGTATTCGCCAGCAAGAGGTAGTGGCTGACCTCGGACACCGAGCGCTCGAGACGGACGACCTCGATCGGTTGTTTCAGGAGGCCGTCGCCGCCGTGGCGGAGACGCTCGACAACGAGTACGCGACGGTGCTCGAACTGCGACCGGGAGGCGATGAGGCCTTTCTGCGACAAGGTGTCGGCTGGCAAGACGGACTCGTCGGCTCGGCGACGGTGGCTATCGATCGCGATTCACAGGCAGGATACACGTTACTGTCCGAACAGCCGGTTATTGTCGACGATCTCCGATCCGAAGATCGGTTTTCCGGGTCAGATCTGCTCGTAGACCACGACGTCGGCAGCGGGATCAGCGTGATCATCGGCTCGGTCGAAGAGCCGTGGGGAATCCTGGGAACACACACGGCGGACCGTCGAGAGTTCGACGAACACGACGCGAACTTCGTCCAGAGCGTCGCGAACGTGCTCGCGTCGGCAATCGAGAACGAACGGACCCAACGCGAACTCGAGGAGAACAACCGGGCGCTTCAGCGGCTGTACGAGGTCACCGCCGACCAGGACCGATCGTTCGATGAAAAGGTTTCTCGCGTGCTCGAATTGGGACGTGAACGCCTCGGCGTCGAGACCGGCTACCTCGCAGTGGTCGACGAGGAGGAAGATCACTTCCAGATCACGCACGCCAGCAGCGACGACTCTCGCGTCCAGCCTGGGTCCGTCACGCCGCTCTCGGAGACGTACTGTCAGACGACCATCGACATCGACGGATTGCTCGCGTTCACCGAGCGGCCGCCGGATGAGAAGATCGACGAGGCTGTGTACGGTGAATGGGACCTCGACTGTTACATCGGCGGGTCGGTGATCGCCGAGGGCGACCTCTACGGGACGCTCTGCTTCGAAGATCGGGCGTTGCAGCGCACTCCGTTCACGCCGGGCGAGCAGACGTTCGTCGAATTGGCGACGCAGTGGGTCAGTTACGAACTCGAACGGACACGCCGGAGACGGGCGCTCGAGCAGTATAAAGAGTACACCGACAACACCCTGGACGCGGTCGACGACGTCTTCTACGCGCTCGGTAGCGATGGGACGCTCGAGCGGTGGAACGAAAGCGTCTCCGAGATAACGGGCTACGTGGACGAAGAGATCGCATCGATGCACGCGCTCGACTTCTTCGACGAGACCGACCGTGAGGTGATTGCGAGCGCGATCGTCGAGGGATTCGAAACCGGTCAGGTGAGAGTGGAGGCCAAAATACGGACAAAAAACGGCGGGTCCATCCCGTACGAGTTCATCGCCGCCAGCCTCGAAAATCCCGACGGCGAACGAGTACTGGCCGGAATCGGCCGTGACATCACCGAACGGAAAGCGCACGAGCGTGAACTGACCAAGTACGAGACGATTGTCGAGACGATCAACGACGGTATCTACGTGAAAGACGAGGAGGCGCGGTTCACGATGGTCAACAACGCGTACGCGGCGTTGACCGGCTACGATCGCGACGACCTAGTCGGCAAGCCCGCTTCGCTCGTCGTTGACGAGGATACGATCGCTCGATCGCGAGAAATACTAGCGACGCCGGCCGATGAAGACGAGGATCGCCCGACGATGGAGGCGGAAGTTCAGACGGCCGACGGCGATCGAGTTCCGGTCGAAGGAACCTTCGCGACGTTACAGACGGACGACAGAGAACAGCGAGAAGTTGGCGTCGTTCGAGATATCACCGATCGGAAACGCCGGGAGCGGGAACGTCGGCGCGTGATACGTGCCCTCGAAGCGGCCCGCGAGGGGATCAGTTTGCTCGACGCGAGCGGCGAGTTCATCTACGTAAACGACGCCTACGCCGACACCTTCAGGTACGATCCCGACGAGATGGTCGGCAAGCACTGGGACGACCTTGGAATCGAATCCAACCCGTCTCGCTTCTACGACGACATTTTGCCGCGTCTCGCAGACGAAGGCCAATGGTCGGGCACGACCACCTGCGTGCGCAGCGACGGGAGCACCTTCCCCTCTCAGCACTCGCTCACCTACACCGAAGACGGCGAACTCATCTGCCTCGTTCGTGACATTACCGAACAACGGAAACGAAAACGACGCTTGCGCGAGACGCGGGCGCAACTGGATATGGCGACCAAGGCGGCGTCCGTCGGCCTCTGGACGTGGGACATCAGAGATGACGTCGTTACCGCGGACGAGTACCTCGCGGAGTCACACGGGATCGATCCGGCAGAAGCCGCCGCGGGCGTGCCGATGGACGCGTTCTACGAATCGATCCTCGCGGGAGATAGAGAGCGAACGTGGACGCGCCTCGAGCGCGCCGTCGAGGAAACGGGCGAGCTAAACGCCGAGTACCGGGTTCGAAACGAAGACGGCGGGCTCATGTGGATGATCGCCCGCGGTGAAATCGAATACGACGACGCTGGCGAGCCGATCCGGATAAACGGTGCGGTCTCCGACATCACTCAGCGGAAACGACGCGAGCGACAGCTCGAGAAATCCGAGCGTCGCTACCGGACGCTAGCCGAAAATTTCCCGAACGGGGCGGTCGGGATGTACGACCACGACCTTCGGTTCACGCTGACGGAAGGCCGTGCACTGGGCGACACCTTACCTAGCGCCGACCAGCTGGAGGGCGACAGAATACCGGCGCTCCTTCGTTCGGACACCGCCGCCGATCTCGAGGCGCTGTTTCGTGCCGCTATCGAAGACGGCGAGATGAACAGTACTACAACCGAGTTCTGCGGCCGACACTGGCGGGTGTGGGCCGCGCCACTACGCGACGCCACCGACGAAATCTTCGCAGGGTTGAGCTTCGCACAAGACATCACCGAACGGGTCGAATACGAACGGCGGCTCGAAGAACTGATCACTCGGCTCGGAGAATCCAACGAACGCCTCGAACAGTTCGCGTACGCCGCCAGCCACGATATGCAAGAGCCGCTGCGGATGGTCTCGAGCTACCTCCAGTTGATCGAGCACCGGTACGCCGACGAGTTGGATGAAGACGGCGAGGAGTTTCTGGAGTTCGCCGTCAACGGTGCCGAACGCATGCGCGAAATGATCGAGGGCTTGCTCGCGTACTCGCGCGTCGAAACGCAGGGCGACCCGTTCAAGCCCGCCGATCTCGAGGAGGTGCTTGACGACGTCACCGAGGATCTTAGCATGCGGATCGAAGAGAGCGACGCCGCGATCGAGACGGAATCGCTCCCGCGCGTCCGGGGTGACGCCGGCCAACTCCGGCAGGTGTTTCAGAACCTATTGATCAACGCGATCGAGTACAGCGGCGACGACCCGCCGCGCGTGCGCGTCTCCGCCGAGCGTGAGGGGGAAACGTGGGTCGTCTCCGTGCGAGACGAGGGGATCGGCATCGAACCCGCTTCGCAAGACCGGATCTTCGAGGTGTTCCAGCGGCTGCACAGCCGCGACGAACACGCCGGTACTGGGATCGGGTTAGCGCTGTGTCAGCGGATCGTCGAGCGCCACGGCGGCGAAATCCACGTCGACTCCGCGCCGGGCGAGGGTGCGACGTTCTCGTTCACCCTGCCTTCGGTGAACGACCGCTAAAGACCCGTCCTTCAGCGTGGGTCTGCACGAGCGGAAGCGGAACCGACGCGTCATCAGGTACGGACTCGACGCGTGCCGCTGAACCTCGCGATCGCGGCTTCGAACGCCAGCGGAAGCGTCCGCGACCGCATCGGCCGTGCCGTTGAGAATCGAGTTGAACCGACGGCGGTCACGTATCGATCGGTGCTAGCTACTCCTCTTCGGACGACTCGCCGGGATCGGTGTCAGTGACACACGAGAACGATGTACTCCCGCAGGGACAGCCGGTTCTGGATCCGATCGGCGTGATTTGTCCGTCGGCGGTTTCCATCGCAGCGTATACCGATCCACATTCGTCGCAAGTGGCGAGAAAACGCGACTGGTCTTCGTCATCCTCCATAGCTCACTACTTAATAGTAGAACCAAATTACTTAGGTCTAGGTTTAGCAGAAATCGCGCGTTACCGGACGGGAAATGCTGGCGCTGGCTGTTAGGGCGGTTTTCGGCGAATCACCACCTCTCGCCCGACGAGTGCGAACCGGCGCTCGGCGCGGTTCCGTCGGCCGCCACGGCCGATCGGGTCCTTTTTCGTCACACCGGCGAGAGTAGCGATCGATGACGGTCGTCCTCGCCGGCGTCGGCGCCGACAGCACGAACCTCGGCACGGTGGCCCCGCTGTACGACGACGGGCGGTTCGAGTACGTCCCGATCCCCGAGAAGACCCGCGCGACCGACGAGACCGAGACGCTCGGCTCGTGGCCGCTGCGCGCGAGCGAGGGGACGGCGGCGGATCTGACCACCCGGATCGAACCTCAGCCTGTCCGCGGCGAGGCGGACGCCGTGACCGGGGCCGCGATCGACTCGTGGCCACTGCACCGCGACCCTGACTTCGAGGCGCTGACCTACGGCGAACACCGCACCAGCGGCTACGTTTCCCGGCTTTCGGCGCTCGACCCCGGAGACATCGTCGGCTTCTACGCCGGCCTTCGCCGCCCGGGTGGCGATCGCGCCCACCGCTACCTGATTGGCTACATGACCGTCGCCGACGTGACGGTGATCGACCCCGCGATGCCGGCGGCCGAACGCGCTCGACTGCTGGCCGCCAACCCCGAGAACGCCCACGCGAAACGCTCCCGGGACGGCGACCTCTACCTCGACAAACCCGTCGTCATCGTCGACGGGTGCGAACCGGGCGGCCTGTTCGACCGCCACCCGATCCGGCTCAGCGATTACTACGTGAAAGACGGTAACCAGCGCGCCCAGTACTACCTCCGCGAGGAGATCGAGTCGGTCCTCGCGATCGAGGCCGGCGGCCGAAACATGATGTACAAGCCCGCCTACCGGTGCGGCCTTTCGGGATCGGCGTTTCGCGAGATCGTTGGGCTGCCGAGCGATCGAGACGGGCCGGAATTACGATCGATCGAATCGACGCACTGATTCGCCCGAGTATTCGGATTCTGTCTCTGGTCACGTTCAACTATCGATGCGATCGAGAACACTCCGAAGGCCCCTTTCATTCCCATCCACGGTGGCCTACCTGATCAGCCGCTACAGTGGGACTGAAAGGGGCTGGCGCGGTCGGTCCCCTCGGGCACAGTACGGACCGCAATCGAACGGGGTGAGGTCGTTCGAAACGTCTTCGGCGTTTCGTGATGTTCTCGATCGCTTCGGTAGTCGTCGGATGCGATCCGAAGACGATTGAGAATCGATCGGTTTGATTAGGCGATCGGACGAACGCTGTTCGCAGTGATCTCGTAGTGACGGACGATACGACGCGAGGTGAGGGCCCGACCCGACGGCACGATCGCATCAGGTCGCACCCGACGCCGGGGTCGGCGAACTCGCTTTCTCACTGGACGAGCGCGCGGAACCCGCTGCGGGTGGCGGTTCAGTACGTAGTCGTCTGGCTCGTGCGGGTGTCGCCGAGCCTCCGGCTGAAACGCTGGCTCCTGCGCCGGATCGGCGTCACGGTCGGTCCGGGCGTCTCCTGGGGCCTCGAGGCCACGCCCGACGTCTTCTGGCCGGACCTCATCACGCTCGAGGCGGGCGCGATCGTCGGCTACGACGCGACCCTGCTGTGTCACGAATTCCTCCAGGACGAGTATCGCACGGGCGAGGTCGTCGTCGGCGAACGCGCGATGATCGGCGCCGGTGCGATCGTCCTCCCCGGGGTGACGATCGGCGCCGACGCGAGCGTCGCGGCGAACTCGCTGGTGACGCGGGACGTCCCGCCGGGGGAGACGGTCGCGGGCGTTCCCGCCCGGCCGATGGGCGACGACGCGCCGGGCGACGGCGGTCCAGGTGTAGCCGAGTGACGCGACGAGCGCGACGGCGCGCGATCGATCGGCCGCTTCGATCGGGTTCCGCGATCGCCCGCGTCGATACCGTCTCCGGTCTCGATCGCGAAGGCCGATCGACAACCCCGATCGTTCGACTGCGGTCCGGAACGGAGCTGGGGCGATGGGATCGCGATTCGGACCGAGAAGGGTGGGAAAGCCGGGCGGATTGGAAAACAAGTAAACCGAGACGACGAGTGGGGACGCGACCCGGAACGATCCGAAGCCGAAGCTGAACCCGAGGCGCCGAGTTAGAGCGACGACCAGGATTTGCGGGCCTCGTTCCAGGAGGTGATGTCCGCGATCCAGCGGGCGGCGATCATCTTCTTCAGGTTCTGCGCCGGGATACCGCCGAAGGTGTCGACGGGGAGCGAGATCCCGAACGCGGGCTTGATCTTGTGCGCGACGGCTTTCTCGCCGACCGAGATGACCGTCCCTTTGTCCTCGAACTCCCAGGTCATCAGCGGTCGGCCCTCGATCGCGCGGGCGATGTTCTCGCCGACCACGTCGGCGGCCTGCCAGGCGGCCTGCGCCGTCGGCGGCGCGGGCTGGTCGCCCTGGTCGATGATCGCCGAGTCGCCGATCGCGAACACGCGGTCGTCGGAGGTCTGGAACGTGGCGTCGGCGTGGACGCGGTTGTGCTCCTTCTCGACGTCGGCGTCGTCTAACGCGTCGCGGCCGGTGATGCCGCCGGTCCAGACGAGAACGTCGTGTTCGAGGGGCTCGCCCTCGTCGAACTCGATGACGTCTTCTTTCGCCTCGGTGATCGGATCGTCCGTGTGAATCTGGACGCCGGCCTCTTCCAAGCGCTTGCGGAGCGCCTGCTGGATCTCCGGATCGTTGCCGGGGAAGATCTCGTCGAGCGCCTCGACGAGGTGGATATCGATCGGCGCGCGGCGGGCGTCGCGGAACTCGGCGACCTCGCCGGCGGTTTGGATGCCGGAGAGGCCGGCTCCGCCGATAACGACCTGCGCGGGCTCGCCGCGGGTCGCCTCTTGGCTCGCCTCCGTGATGGCCTCGTGGATGTCGAGGGCGTCGTCGAGGCTCTTCAGCGTCAGGGAGTGCTCCTCGAGGCCCGGAATTCCGTAGTAGGCGGTCTTGGTGCCGAGGGCGACCAGCACGTAGTCGTACTCGATGTCCTCCTCGCCGGCGAGTTCGACGATCCGCTCGTCGGTGTCCAGCCCGGTCACTTCGGCCTGGATGAACTGCGTCGAGGGGTCGGCGATCTCCTCGACCGGGAAGGTGATGTCCGATCGGACGTTCGGGTCGCGGATGACGCGGTGAGACTCGTGGAGAACCAGGTGATAGTCGACGTCGGCGATCCAGGTTAGCCGCGCGTTGCGCCCGAGCTCCGACTGGAGCTTGTTGATCGCACCGGCACCGGCGTATCCGGCCCCGAGCACGACGACGTTCTCAGTCATACCCGACACTCTGAAACACACGGATACAAAGGTGTTGGAACGCGAACGGCCGTGCGTCTCGTTATCACGGCCGGAGAACGGTTAGCTCGCGAACTAGAGGATCCGCTTGCCGAACGCGCTCGCGGAGAGTTCGGCCGCGAGGGTCGCGGTCTCGTTCTGTTCGTCCAAGATGGGGTTGACCTCGACGACGTCCATCGATCGGACGACGCCGTCGGCTTCGCGGCGTTCGGACACGGTTTCGAGCGCCGAGTGGGCCTCCCGGTAGGTGACGCCGCCGCGGACGGGCGTGCCGACGCCCGGAGCGGTCTTCGGATCGAGCCAGTCCAGGTCGAGGCTGACGTGGACGCCGTCGGTGCCGTCGGTCGCGACGTCGAGGGCGTCTTCGACGACCGCGGTGATCCCCCGCTGGTCGATGTCGGCCATCGTAAACGCCGTCATCTCGCTTTCGCGGACGAGGTCGCGCTCGCGATCGTCGATGCTCCGGAGGCCGACGTAAACGATCGATTCTTCGCGGACGCGCGGCGCGTGGGCCCACTCCATCTCGCCGAAGATCCCGCGCCCGAGCACCGCGGCGAGGGGCATGCCGTGTACGTTCCCGCTGGGCGAGGTCCCCGGCGTGTTGAGGTCGGCGTGGGCATCGAACCAGATCACCCCGAGGTCGGTCTCGCGGGACGACCCGTGGAGCGAGCCGATCGCCACCGAGTGGTCGCCGCCGAGGACGAGCGGGAACTCGCCGTCGGCGAGGGTCTCGGCGACCTCGTCGCTCAGTCGTCGACAGACGCCCTCGATCTCGCCAAGGAACTTCGCGTTGCCGTCGGTCGGCGCGGTGGCGTCGGGATCGCGCTCCTCGGCCCGGGGAACGTGCAAGTCGCCGGCGTCGATCGGGTCGATACCGGCGCTCTCGAGCTCGTCGGCCAGTCCCGCGTACCGGATCGCGGACGGTCCCATGTCGACGCCGCGTCGATTCGCGCCGTGGTCCATCGGCGCACCGATAATGCGGACGGTTTCGCCCATATACCGGCCGTACGATGACCGGGGGTTTGGTCGTGACGATCGACTGCGACAGCTTTAGGGATAGATGGATCTAAATTCGGGGTAGGATGATGCTGAGCGACGTGATGGAAGACTACCTCAAAGCCATCTACCAGCTCCAAGGCCCCGTCGACGAGCGGATCACGACCTCGGCGATCGCCGACGAGCTGGACGTCACGTCGCCGACCGTCACCAGCATGGTCGAGAAACTCGAGGATCGCGGCCTCGTCGATCGGGAGAAGTACCGCGGCGTCACGCTCACCGCGGAGGGCGAGACCGTCGCGCTCGAGGTGATCCGCCACCACCGGCTGCTCGAGGCCTACCTGACCGAACACCTCGATTACGACTGGTCCGAGGTCCACGAGGAGGCCGATCGGCTCGAACACCACATCAGCGAGGACTTCGAGGCCCGCGTCGCGGACGTTCTGGGCGAACCGGACGTCGATCCGCACGGGTCGCCGATCCCGAGCGCCGACCTCGAACCGCCGGAACGCCCCGCCGGCGAGTCGATCGGCGAGTTCACCGAGGGCGACACCGTCGTCGTCGAGGAGGTCGCGGATCGCGACCCGGAGATTCTCTCGTATCTCGCCGACCACGGCGTCGAACCCGGGGTCGAACTCGACATCATCGAAGTCGCCCCGTTCGGCATGGTGACGGCCCGATCGACCGGCCACGACGAACCCGTCTCCCTGCCCGAGTCCGTCGCCCGGCAGGTGCGGGTCGCACAACCGGCAGAACCCGAACCGTAGTCCCGATACGGGATTTTTAGAGCCGTCTAATCCGAGTTCGATGCCACGACGAACTGTCGCGGCCGGAGGTGACCGCAGCGATGCGTAGTCGGTGGCGCGCCGCGACGCCGCGGCGGCTGCTCGCGACCGGCCCGGTCGTCGGCGGGCTCACCCGGGTCGTTCTCGTGTTCATCTTCAAGAACGTCATCTTCGAGGGATGGAGCCTTCCTGAATGCGGGGGCGCCGTCCGGCGAAGCTGATCGCCGATCGGCGATCGACGGTCGCACGAAGTCGACGGATACATCACGCACCGATGCGAACTCCTTCTCAGTAATCGATGCCCGTCGCAGTTCGGGTGTGAAATCGCGAACTGCAGCGGGGCGAACGATCACGATTGCACGGAAACCGCCGTGTCACCCGTCGCATTTAAGGAAATCAATTACGAACAATTCAGTATGTCATCGATCGAACTCACCCCGAGCCAGAAGAAAATCCTTCGTGCACTCACGAACCTTCACAAAGAATCCGAAGACGCGATCAAGGGCGAAGACATCGCGGAGCAGGTCGACCGGAACCCGGGAACGATCCGCAACCAGATGCAGAGTCTCAAGGCCCTCCAGCTCGTCGAAGGGGTACCCGGCCCCAAAGGCGGCTACAAACCGACGGCCGCGGCCTACGAGGCCCTCGAGATCCAGCAGATGGACGATCCCGCCTCGGTGCCGCTCGAACACGAGGGTGAACCGGTCGAGGACGTCATCGTCGAGGAGATCGACCTGTCGAGCGTCCACCACCCCGAACTCTGTCGCGCCGAGATCCACATTCAGGGCGCCCTCGACGGCATCAGCGAGGGCGACTCCGTCACCGTCGGCCCGACGCCGCTCTCGAAACTCGTGATCGAGGGTTCGCTCGACGGTAAGGACGACACCAACAACATCCTCATCCTGCGCATCAACGACATGATCGCGCCGTCGGAAGAGCCCGACCACTGAGTCGGTCGATCGGCGACCGACCGAACCCGCTCTCTACCTAGCGTTCGCTACTGTCTTCGATCCTCCCTCCGAAAACCCGCCCGGACAGCGATCGAACAGGACGAAACTGCGCCCGAGCGTTACGCCGACGGCTCGGGTTCTGGCTCGGGTTCCGCGGCGTCGGCCGGCGCAGCCGGAACGACGTCGACGCTCGCGACCGCGTCGCCGGCTTCGACGTCCATCACCGTCACGCCCATCGTGTTCCGGCCGACCATCGAGATCTCGTCGACTCGGGTCCGAACGATCTGGCCGCGCTCGCTCATCAACACGAGGTGATCGTCCGCCGTCACCGCCTTGACGGCCGTGACGGGGCCGTTCCGACCGTCGGTCTTGATGTCGATCAACCCTTTGCCGTACCGCGATTGCGTGCGATACGCCGAGAGCAGCGTTCGCTTCCCGTAGCCGTTTCGGGTGACCGTCAACAGCGCCCGTTCGTCGTCCTCGTCGGTGGCGACGAGGCCGGCGACGGCGTCTCCGTCCTCGAGTTTGATCCCGTTGACGCCGCGGGCGTTGCGCCCCATCGCACGAACCTCCTCCTCGTCGAAGCGGATCGTCATCCCCCGCTCGGTCGCGATCACGAGATCTTTCGTGCCGTCGGTGACCTCGACGTCGACGAGCTCGTCGCCCGCCTCGAGATCGGCGGCGATGATCCCCGTCGATCGGATGTTCTCGAAGTCCTCGCCGGCGGTTCGCTTGACGTAGCCGTTGCGCGTCGCCAGGGTCACGTACTCGTCGGCGCCGAGGGCGTCGGTGTCGACGATTGCCGTGATGTCCTCGCCGGGATCCAGATCGAGGATGTTGACGGCCGACTTGCCCCGGGCCGTGCGCCCCATCTCGGGGATCTCGTAGGTCTTCAGCCGATAGACCTGTCCGTGGTTGGTAAAGCAAAGCAGGTAATCGTGGGTGTTGGCCCGGAAGACGGTCGCGACACGATCGTCCTCCTTGACGTCGGCGCCGATGATCCCTTTCCCGCCGCGACCCTGGGGGTCGAAGTCATCGATCGGCATCCGCTTGACGTAGTCGTCCTCAGTCATGACGACGAACACGTCCTCCTCCGGGATGAGATCCTCGTGGGTGACCGTCCCTTGGTCCTCGATGATCGAGGTGCGCCGGTCGTCAGCGTACTCGGCTTTGATCTCCCGAAGCTCCTCCTTGATGACCGAGAGGAGCTCCGCCTCGCTCTCGAGGATCGCCGTCAGGCGCTCGATCTCGGCCTGAACATCGGCGTACTCGTCTTCGATCTCGGCCGCCTCCATCGAGGTGAGGCTGCCGAGTTGCATCCGGACGATGTGTTCGGCCTGGTCCGCCGAGAAGTCGAACGTTTCGCAGAGTTTCGTCTTCGCGCTCGAGCGATCCTCGGAGTTTCTGACCAGCTCGACGACCTCGTCGACGTTCTCGAGCGCCTTCAGCCGTCCTTCGAGGATGTGGGCTCTGTCCTCGGCCTCGGCGAGGTCGTACTCGCTGCGCCGACGGACGACCTCTCGGCGGTGGGCGACGTACTCCTCTAAGGTCTCTTTCAGCGAGAGCACCCGAGGCCGGCCGTCGACCAGCGCGAGGTTGATGACGCCGAACGTGCGTTCCAGGTGGTTCTCGAGCAGTCGGTTCTTGACGACTTCGGCGTTGGCGCCGCGTTTGAGTTCGATTACGATGCGGATGCCGTCGCGATCGGACTCGTCGCGCAGGTCCGAGACGCCCTCAAGTTCGCCCTCGTTGACGTCGTCGGCGATGCGCTCGACCATCCGAGCCTTGTTGGTCTGGAACGGCAGTTCGGTGATGACGATGCGCTCTCGGCCGTTCTTCCACTCTTCGACCTCGAACTCAGCGCGGACGCGGATGCGCCCGCGGCCGGTCTTGTACGCCGAGTAGATGGCGTCGCGCCCGACGATGTTCGCGCCGGTCGGGAAGTCGGGACCCTTGACGTGCTCCATCAGCTCCTCTACGGTCGCGTCGGGGTCGTCGATCAACTCGATCGTCGCGTCGATCACCTCGCCCAGGTTGTGCGGCGGGATGTTGGTCGACATCCCGACCGCGATGCCCGAGGAGCCGTTGACCAGCAGGTTCGGAAACGCTGCCGGGAGCACGTCCGGTTCCTGGAGGCGGTCGTCGTAGTTCGAGGAGAAGTCGACGGTGTCCTTGTCGATGTCCTCGAGCAACTCCTCGGCGATCGGCGCCATGCGGGCCTCGGTGTAGCGCATGGCGGCCGGCGGATCGCCGTCGACGCTGCCGAAGTTCCCCTGTCCGTCGACGAGGGGATACCGCATCGAGAAGTCCTGAGCCATCCGGGCCAGCGCGTCGTAGATAGACTGGTCGCCGTGGGGGTGGAAGTCGCCCATCGTGTCGCCGACGATGTTCGAGGACTTCCGGTGGCCCGCCCTGCTTGTGATGCCGGATCGGTGCATCGCATAGAGGATACGCCGGTGGACGGGTTTCAGCCCGTCGCGGACGTCCGGCAGCGCGCGGCCCGCGATGACCGACATCGCGTAGTCGATGTAACTCTGCTCCATTTCGTCCTCGACGCGGACGTTTCGTACTCGCTCTGCGACCTCATCGGGGAGGTCCGATGTATCCGTGCTCATGTCAGATGTCGACCCAATCAGCTTCGGTTGCGTGGTCTTTGATGAATTGCTTTCGCGGTTCGACGGCATCGCCCATCAGGACGGAGAACATCTTGTCGGCCGCGGCCGCGTCCTCGATCGTGATCTGTTTCAGGATGCGGTTCTCGGGGTTCATCGTGGTCTCCCAGAGTTGCTCCGGGTTCATCTCGCCGAGTCCCTTGAACCGCTGGACCTGCGAGGGGTTGCCGTCGCACTCTTCCTCGATGATCCGCTCGCGCTCCTCCTCGGTCATGGCGTCGTAGGTTTCCCCCCGATATCGGATGCGGTACAGCGGCGGCTGGGCCGCGTAGACGTAGCCGGCTTCCAGCAGCGGCCGCATGTACCGGTACAGGAGCGTGAGGTAGAGCGTCCTGATGTGCGCGCCGTCGACGTCGGCGTCCGTCATGATGATGACCTTCTGGTACCGGGCGTCCTCGATGTCGAACTCGTCGCCGATGCCGGTGCCGACGGCCGTGATGAAGTGGCGGATCTTGTCGTTCTCCAGCACGCGATCGAGGCGGTGTTTCTCGACGTTTAACACCTTGCCGAACAGCGGCAAGATCGCCTGGAATTCCCGGTCGCGGGCCTGCTTGGCGCTGCCGCCCGCGGAGTCGCCCTCCACGACGAACAGTTCGGCCTCGCGGGGATCTCGCGTCTGACAGTCCGCTAGTTTGCCGGGGAGTGCGCTCGACTCCAGTGCGTTCTTGCGTCGGGTCAGTTCCTCGGCCTTCTGTGCGGCCTTGCGCGCCTTTGCGGCCTCGACCGCCTTCGCGACGATTGCCTCGGCCGTGTCGGGGTGTTCCTCGAAGTAGGTCCCCAGGCCCTCGTGCATCGCGCTCTCGACGATGCCGCGAACTTCGGAGTTGCCGAGTTTCGTCTTCGTCTGGCCCTCGAACTGCGGGTCGGGGTGTTTGATCGAGATCACCGCGGTGAGCCCCTCGCGGATGTCCTCACCCTTGAGGTTCTCGTCGAGATCCGAGAGGAGGTCGTTCTCGTTGGCGTAGTCGTTGACGACGCGTGTGAGCGCGGTCTTGAACCCGGTCAGGTGGGTGCCGCCCTCGCGCGTGTTGATGTTGTTGGCGAAGGCGTGAATCGAACCCTGGAGCTCTTCGGTCGCCTGCATCGCGACCTCGACCTGGATGCTCTGCTCCTGATCGTCGAAGTAGATGACGTCGTTGTGCATCGACGACCGGGTCTCGTTCAAGTACTCGACGAACTCGCGGATCCCGCCCTCGTACTGGTAGGTCTCCGCGACGAACTCGCCCTCGTCGTCCGTCTCACGCTCGTCGCGGAGCGTGATGCGAACGCCGGAGTTGAGGAAGGCCAGTTCCCGGAGCCGGTTCGACAGTGTCGAGAACGAGAAGTCGATCGTCTCGAAGATGCCGTCGTCGGGCCAGAACCGGATCTCGGTTCCGGTCTCCTCGTCCGGCTCCATGTCGCGGACCCGCTCCATGTCGCCGACCGGTTCGCCGGCCTCGAACGCGTGGCGGAAGACGCCGCCGTCGCGTTTGACCTCCGCCTCGAGTCGCATCGAGAGCGCGTTCACCACGCTCACGCCGACCCCGTGGAGGCCCCCGGAGACCTGGTAGGACTTGTTGTCGAACTTCCCGCCGGCGTGGAGGACGGTGAGGATGACTTCGAGGGCGGGGCGATCGTACTCGTCGTGGGTGTCGACGGGAATGCCGCGCCCGTCGTCCGCGACGCTCACCGACTCGTCCTCGTGGATCGTGACGGTGATGTCGTCGCAGTACCCCGCAAGCGCTTCGTCGATCGAGTTGTCCACCACTTCGTAGACGAGGTGGTGGAGTCCTCTGGAATCGGTAGAGCCGATGTACATCGCCGGCCGCTTTCGGACGGCTTCCAGGCCTTCCAGAACCTGGATCTGTCCGGCGCCGTACTCGCTTTCCTGGGACATGTAAAACCTGTCTTCGGGTAGCAGCCGGTCACTTATAAAACTTCACGTACGCGCGCGAGCGCGAGACCGAAAACGAGCCGGTGCCGACATTCGATCGGGCGTGATTCGGTCCGGCGGCGGGAATCGGCGATCGGCGGCCGAACCGTTTCGAACGATCCTCGTTCACCGATGTTCCTCGCCCGGGAGTAATCTTTCGTTTCTTCCGCGAGTTGCGACTGCGGCGAATTGATAGACTGCTTTCATATGACGGCTCGGAACTCACCCGTCGACGACCCCCAGTTACGGACGACGCGAATCGCTCGACGTGCCGTCGGCCCGCAATCGACCAGTCGATCGCAGCCGCGTTCGGTTGCCCTCTCACTACACATGAGTTCAGGAGCGTCCGTCCACGCGCACGCACCGCCATCGAACCCATCCGCTCCCTTTCGTTCGCGCAGGATCAGCCGACCGGTCGATCCCGCGATCCCCGCCACGCCTCCTCGTGTAAGCGCCGACGAGGGGGCCGGACGCCTCGTTCGTCGAGGTGATCGCGGATGAGTACCTCGACGCTAGTCGACGTCGTTCCCGGGGGCGAAACGATCCACAGCGCGCTCTACAGGTACGGGCTCGGCGTCCTGTTCGCGGCGAACGTGTTCGGCGCGGGCTCGGTGTACATCCTCGCCGACACGGGCGCGAACTTCGCCTTCTCGCTGCTGTGGGTGCTCCCGCTCGCGTTCCTGATCGACATCGCGCTCCACGACATGAGCGCCCGCCTCGCCGTCGCGAACGAGCCGCTCGCGGACTACGTCGTCGATGCGCTGCCGATCGGCGGGACGTCACTCGTCGTCTCGATATCGCTGATGTCGGCGCTGTGGGCCGTCTCGAACTACGCCGTCGCGGGGGCCGCGCTCGCCTGGCTCCTACCCGGCCTGGACAACGTGATCGTCGGCATCGTCCTCGCCGCCGGCGGCGGGATCGCGATCGTCCAGCTCAAGGTCTACGATCGCGTCGAGGCGGCGATCGCGGCCGCCGTCCTCGCCGTCTTCGGTTCGTACGGCCTCCTCCTGGCGGGGCTGGACGTGCCGTGGCAATCGGTTGCGGCCGGCCTCCAGCCGGTGCTCCGGAGTGAGATCGGCTACCTCACGGCGGTCATCGCCCTGCTGGGAACGACCGTCTACTGGCCGAACTTCTTCATCCAGTCGAGCATCCAGCCGACGAAGGAGTGGACCGACATCTGGCGCTACCGCCGGGATAACGCCTTCGGCATCGCGACGACGCTCACCATCGGCAGCTTCGTGATGATCGTCTCCGCGATCACCCTCGCCGAGGGGCAGATGACGCTGACGGGCCCCGGCGAGCCGCTCGCGGCTATCCTCGGCGACTTCGCGCTCGTGGTCTTCGTGCTCGCGGCGTTCCTCGCGAGCCTCACGTCCGCGACCGGCACGCTGTTCGGCGCCGGATTCATGATTCCCCAGTCGTTCGGTCGGGACACGGTCTTTGGCGACGTCGCGTTCCGCCGGACCGTCATCGGGCTGATCGCCGCCTCCGCGATCGTCGCGCTGCCGCTGCTCGTCTACACCGGATTCGGTCCCGTCGAGATGGCGATAATCATGCCGGCGATCAACGGCGCGATCGGCCTCCCGATAACCGTCTTCGCGCTCATCGGCGCCGTCAACAGGTTCGACGACGTCGAGCGCTACGAGAACCTCGGGTTTCTCGCCGCCGGGATCGTGCTGCTGGCCGGGAGCCTCCTGACCGTCCAGTCGCTCTACGAGACGATCGTCAGCATCCTCTAAGCGGACGTCGACGTTCGCCCTCGATCGCGACGGGGCGCCGGTCGGAGAATCCCGGAAGGCGATCGGAGCGCGTTGCCGGCCGAACTCGGCGGGTTTCGCCGCCTCGCGGGACGTTTCTTCCGCGACGAATCGGACGAATGCCTGTGGTGCCGGTTGCTATCTCAAGCTTGTCCCTCAATCGGACCGCCCTCGTGAACCTCGGTACACGAAACCGTACAACCGAACCACTGTGGAATCGCCGGCAGTCGATCGTCGATGAGTCCGCCCGTGGCCCCCGTCGATTCTGAGAATCCGCACGGTTCGATCCGCTCCCATGGAAGAACACACCGCCGCGATCGACGTACCGGTCAGTAAAGCGAAAGAAACGATTCACCGATACGGGCTCGGTCTCCTGTTCGCGGCGAACATCTTCGGAGCCGGGTCCGTCTACATCCTGACCGAAGCGGGCGTCCTGTTCGGGTTCGGCCTGCTGTGGGTGCTGCCGATGGCTCTCGGCGTCGGCCTCGTGATGCACGAGATGTCGGCCCGGCTGGCCGCCGACGATCATCCGCTGATGACGTACATCACGGACGTGATCGGCGGGACGGCGGCGAAACCGTTCGCGATCGGGATCGCGTTCATCATGCAGTTCTGGAGCGTCGCCAACTACGCGCTCGCCGGGGCCGCGCTCGTCTACCTCACGCCCCTGTCGAACCTGTACGTGGGGATCATCGCCGCGGCGGGGCTCGGGATCTCACTCGTCGAACTCCGGGTCTACAGCCGCATCGAGGGCGTGATCGCGACGCTCGTGCTCGCGGTCTTCGCGTCGTACGTCGTCATCGTCGCGAACCTCTCGCCGCCGATCGGCGCCGTCGCGCTTGGATTCGTCCCCGGGATCGTCCGGGACGTCGAGTACCTGACGATGATCATCGCCCTGCTGGGGACGACGGTCTACTACCCGAACTTCTTCATCCAGACCAGCATGCGACACGAGAAGAACTGGGACATCGTCTCGCACTACCGCCGGGACCACACCGTCGGACTGGCCGCCGTCATCACGCTGAGCGCGACGGTGATCATCGCCGCGGCGATCGCGCTCGCCGACGTCGAACTGACGCTGACTGCCCCCGCCGAGCCGCTGGTCGACACGATCGGTCCCTGGGTGCTCGGCGTGTTCATGCTCGCGGTCGGCGCCGCCTCGTTCAGCAGCGCGACCGGGACGCTATTCGCCGCCGGCTTCATGGTCCCCCAGTCGTACGGCCTCACGACGCGGTTCGGCGACCTCCACTTCCGGCGCACCGTCCACTTCCTGATCGGCCTCTCCGTCCTGCTCGCGGTCCCGATTCTCGCGTTCACGGACTTCACGCCTGTCAGTCTCGCGCTCCTGATGCCCGCGGTCAACGGCGTCGTCGGGTTACCGATCACCGCCCTCGCGCTGTACGCCGCCGTGAACCGGTACTTCGAGCCCACGTCGACCGAACGCGCGGTCTTCCTCGCCGCCGTCTTCCTGATGTTCCTCACGTCGATCGTGACGGCCCAGTCGCTGACCCGATCGATCCTGCAGTTGCTCTAGACCGGCGACGATCGTTATTCGCGGCGCGCGCGGCGTCGACGATCGAACGCGATCGAGGACGATCGAGTCGGGGGAGCCGCAACCCGAAGGGTTAGACGTTCGGATCCACTGGACTGTACAACGACCCGCAGCGACATGCTCCCCGTGCCCTTCGATCCGGCCCTCGCCCTGCTGCTCGTCTCGATCGCCTTCTTCGCCGGCATCGGCATCACCACGATCGGCCCCGGCGGTATCTTCGTGACGATCGCGCTCTACTCGCTGACGACGCTGCCGTCGAGTCAGGTCGCCGGCACCGCGCACGCGACGTTCGTCGTGACCGGCCTCGTCGGCAGTGCGGCCTACCTCCGCTCCGGCGAGATGGCCACCGGCGAGAGCCGCGCGATCGCGATCGTGCTCAGCCTCTCGAGCATCGTCGGCGCGCTGCTCGGCGCGCAACTCAACGCGATCGTCTCGCGCTCGATCTTCGGCCTCCTGCTCGGCGGCGTCTCGATGGCCGTCGGCGGGATCATCCTCTACCGGGAGCGGCGCGGTTTCAACCCGCTGTACGAACTCGAACCCCTGGAGCGATCGGGACAGGTCGCCCTGGGCGGCCTGGGCCTGGGGCTCGGGATCTCCAGCGGCCTGCTGGGCATCGGCGGCCCCGTTCTGGCGGTCCCCGCGCTGGTGCTGGTCGGCGTCCCCATGCTGCTCGCGGTCGCCGTCGCGCAGGTCCAGTCGATCTTCATCGCCGTCTTCGCGACCACCGGCTACTACCTGCAGGGCAACGTCCTGCTGCCCGTCGCGGTCGTCATCGGCACCCCGCTCCTGCTGGGCGTCGTCGTCGGCTGGAAGGTCGCCCACGCGATCGACCCCGAGCGGCTGAAAGTCGCCCTCGGCGTCGTCCTCCTCGCCGTCGGCCCCTATCTCGCTCTGTGAGATCCGTATGCAGTAGATCGGGTACAATTGCTATCGCAGTAATTCTAGCCGACTCCCTGTAACGTCAGAACACGATCGACGATCGCGAGGATCGTTGCAGGGGCCCACACTGAAGGCGATACACCCCGTTATACCACATTCCCATGCCCGAACCGGAGCGGATTCTCGTCCCGGTCGACGACTCCGAGCCCGCTCGCGAGGCGCTCAGGTACGCCGCGGCTCTCTTTCCCGACGCTGAGTTCGTCGCCCTCGCGGTCGTCGACGCCTCGTCGGTGCCGTTCATCCCGAACGCGGCCGACGATCCCGACGCCAGCCCCGAACTGCAGGAGTCGCTGGGCGAGGCCGACGACCACCTCGACGTCGCCGATCGGATCGCCTCGGAGGACGGGATCGCGCTGGAGACCCAAACGCGGGTCGGATCGCCCGCACAGGAGATCGTGGACTGCGCGGAGGACGGCGAGTTCGATCACGTGGTGATCGGCAGCCACGGCCGATCGGGCGTCTCGCGGATCGTCCTCGGGAGCGTCGCGGAGGTGGTCGTCAGGCACTCGCCGGTTCCGGTGACGGTCGTGCGGTGACGCCGTCGGTATCGGCGTCCGAGGCCGGTCGACCCGACACCCCGAACCGCTTCGTCGTCGCCCTGCAACGGCGCGCACCACTTCCTTCGCGTCCGGTGACGAATCCCCGATCGAGCCGACGCTATGCACGACGAACGGCGGGACGCGAGCGAGCACGACCCGGACGCGGAACACGACAAGCGCGGCGATCGGCGGGCGGTGACTCACCGCGACCGGATCGAGTACGAGCCGAACCCCGAGCGGCGCGGCCGGCGGCTCTCGACGATCGTCGGCCTGCTCGGCGTCTGGCTGATCGCGTCGACGATCTGGCTCGATCCCTCGCCGTCGGCGTTCTGGAACGCCGTCCTCGTCGGCCTCGGCCTGGCCACCGTCGGCGCGTACAACGACTATCGCCGATCGAAGCGAGAACTGGGCAGCGCGGGCGTCGCCGCGTTCGGCGCGATCCTCGGACTGTGGCTCGTCGCGTCGCCCTTCCTCGTCGGTCCGGCGGAGGGGACGGCGGCCCAAAGCGGACTCCGACTGTGGAACGAAGTCCTCGTCGGCCTGCTCGCGTTCGGCGTCGGCACCTACGGCGCGTTCGCGATCCGGTCGCGGCGCAAGGCGGCCGATGCCCGTCCCACGGCTACGTACGATCGAAGCGGTCAGTAACGGGCCAACGCTACGATCGCGGTCCGGCCGGACCGGCCTCGGCTAGTGCCGGCCCAAGCCATTTAGTTCGGGTCCCGGTAGGCGCATAGGAATGCTACCGTACGTAGCGCTCGCGCTCGTTCTCGCGATCGTCGGGGCCGCGGTCGAGGCGATTTCCCGCGCCGCGCTCGAACGGATCCCGGCGGTCGCGACCGAGGAGTTCCCTGAGATCGATCGCGATCTCCTGGAGAAGTTCAGCAGTTTCGACCCGGAGTTGGGCTGGGCCCCGCAGCCCAACCGCGAGAAACAGAAAGATACCGGAGATCACCTGCCGGGCGAGGAGGTTCGGACGGTCGTCACGTACTCCACCGACGAGCACGCGAGTCGGGTCTGTCTCGCGAACGACCGAGACGACGACACGGACGTCACCGTCTCGACCTACGGCGATTCCTACTGTTTCTGTCGGGAGGTGAACAACGACGAGACGTTCCAGCACTACATGGCCGAAAACCTGGACACGCACGTCGCCAACTACGGCGGGGGCAACTACGGGCTCGACCAGGCGCTGATGCGGCTCAAACGCAAATATCCCGAGGATCCGACCGACTACGTGTTCGTGGTCGTCACGGCCTCGTCGATCGCCCGCATCCTCTCCGTCTGGAAGCACTACCAGGAGTTCGGCAACATCCTCGCGGTCAAACCCCGGTACGTGATGGAAGACGGCGAACTCGAACGGGTCGAGAGCCCGGTCGACGAGAAGGAGGACCTGCTCGATCTCGAATCGAAGGCCGACTTCCTGCGGGAGCACGACTTCCACTACGAGCACTGGTTCGAGCCCCACTACGCGTCGTTCCCGTACACGCCCGAGTTCTTCGAGAACCCGGAACACCTTCGGTACGCACTCTACACCGGCGGGAAGGAGGTCGAACGCCGCCTCGAAACGTCGATCCCCGGCATCGACTTCGACGAGGCCCAGACCCGGGCGGCGCTGCGGATGGAACAACCCCGGGTCCGATACCACGAGCGGCTGTTCGATACCCACGAGTACCTCTTCGACGCGCTGATCGAGGAGTTCGTCGAGTACGCCGACGAGCGGGACTTCACGCCGGTGTTCGCGATGGTCCAGCAGCTCCGATACGCGACGTACGAGTCCGAACACGGCCCGATCTACGGCGACCTGATGGACCGACTCGGCGAGAAGTACGACGACTTGGAGACGATCGACATGGCCAGACACCTCTCGCCCGACGACGGCGACGTGGAGTCGCTGTACGTCCAGCGCGGCGAGGGCGGTCACTACAGCCCGGAGACGAACGAGGAGATCGCGGGCGTGCTCTCGAACGTGGTCGAGGAGCGGCCGGAGATCGTCGGGGAACAGTGACGTCACCACCCGCACCGTCGCCGGCCGCGACGGCACCGCCCGCGTCCGGAGACGAAATCCGCCGGCGCGGAAAAAGCCGCGTCACACCCCGGGCGGCGGTTAACGGGTGCCGCTGGCGTACGCGAACGTGATGCAACCGCTGTACCTTCTCCTCGGGGGAGCGCTGTTGATCGCCGTGATCGTCGACATCATCTGGACGACGCTGTGGGTCGACGGGGGATCGGGACCGCTCTCGAGGCGGTTGACGACCTGGACCTGGCGCGGCCTCCGTACCGCAAGCCGAGACCACGAGCGAGTGCTCAGCACCGCAGGTCCGCTCATCCTCGTCCTTACGCTCGTGATGTGGATCGGGGTGCTCTGGCTCGGCTGGACGCTCCTCTTCGCCGGCGGCAACGTCGCGCTCGTCAGCACGCGAACGGGTCAGCCGGCGGACTGGTCCGGCCGGCTGTGGTACGTCGCCTACACGATGTTCACGGACGGCAACGGCGATTACACCCCCACCTCGGGCGTCTGGGAGATTACCAGTTCGTTCACGACCGCGACCGGGATGGCGTTCGTCACGCTCGGCGTCTCCTACGTCCTCACGGTGCTGGGGGCCGTCTCCGAGAAGCGATCGTTCGCCAACAGCGTCACCGGACTGGGCGAGCGCAGCGAGTCGTTCGTCCGTACGGGCTGGACCGACGAGGAGTTCGAGGGGCTTGACCTGCCGCTCGAGACGCTCGCCGAGCAACTGTCCTTGCTCGCGGACCAGCACAAGGCCTACCCGATCCTCCACTACTACCACAGCGAGCAGGCCTCGCGATCGTCCGCGGTGGCCGTCCCCATCTACGACGAGGCGATCACGCTCTTTCGGTACGCCGTCGAGGAGGAGAATCAGCCGAATCCGACGATCATCGAGACCGGCCGCTCGGCGACGGATAGCTACCTCGACACCCTCGAGACGGCGTTCATCGAACCCGCCGACGAGCCGCCGCCGCCGCCGGAACTCGATCGACTCCGGGAGGAGGACATTCCGACCGTCGACGACGGGAAGTTCGCCGACGCGCTGGCGGACCTGCGCGAGCGGCGGCGGAAACTCCTCGGGGTCGTGCGGGCCGACGCGTGGGTCTGGCCGCCGGTGGACGAGTGAGGATGCGCCCAACGCGATCGAGCTGCTCGATCCCGGTCGACCGCAACGACCGGTCTCACGGAAACCGACACATCGGGTATCGAATCGATCAGCAAATTTTGATCCGTTGGCTGAGTGGTCGATATACCCGCCGTTATCCCGAACGTTCGTCTTCGATTCAAGCGAAACACCACGAGACTTTCACTTTCACTCCGGTAGCACACATCTTTTAGCCCCGCCGTTAGTACAGGGAAAGTGATGACGTCGTTCCAGTCGACACTCGGTGACGAGCCGGGGATCGCCGAGGAGCTGGCCGAGAACCAGCAGGCGATCTCGATCGCCGAGTTCTTCGAGAAGAACAAGCACATGCTCGGCTTCGACAGCGGCGCGCGGGGCCTGGTCACGGCCGTCAAGGAGGCCGTGGACAACGCCCTAGACGCCGCCGAGGAAGCCGGAATTCTCCCGGACATCTACGTCGAGATTCAGGAGGACGGAGACTACTATCGTCTGATCGTCGAGGACAACGGCCCGGGAATCACGAAGGAATCGCTCCCGAAAGTGTTCGGGAAACTGCTCTACGGATCGCGCTTTCACGCGCGCGAACAGTCCCGCGGTCAGCAGGGGATCGGCATCTCCGCGGCCGTGCTCTACTCGCAGCTGACCAGCGGCAAGCCGGCGAAGATCACCAGTCGAACCCAGGGTGCAAGCGAGGCGCAGTACTTCGAGCTCATCGTCGACACCGACGACAACGAGCCAGAGATCAGCGTCGACAGGACCACCTCGTGGGACCGCCCGCACGGCACGCGCATCGAACTCGAGATGGAGGCGAACATGCGTGCCCGCCAGCAGCTTCACGACTACATCAAGCACACGGCGGTCGTCAACCCCCACGCACGCCTCGAACTGCGCGAACCCAAGGCCCAGTTCAAGTTCGAGCGCGCGACCGATCAGCTGCCGGAGGAGACCGAGACGATCCGCCCGCATCCCCATGGCGTCGAACTCGGCACCGTGATGAAGATGCTCGCGCGCACGGACTCCCAGACCGTCTCCGGGTTCCTCCAGGAGGAGTTTACGCGCGTCGGCAAGAAGACCGCCGAGTCGATCATCGACGCGTTCCGCGATCGCCACTACGGCCGCGAGATGCGCTGGCGGCCGCCCGCCGCTCACGAGTCGATCGACCTCGAAACGGTGGTTTCCGGCGCGACGGCGAACAAGGGCCGGGAGGCAACCGCCGCCTTCGCCGACGCGATCGGCGAGGCCGTCGACGAGTACGATCGGATCGCCCACCACGAACTGCTCGACGTCGTCGACGTCGCGGCCGACGAGGTCGAGGCCGAGCACGGAACGACGTTCGGAACGACCGTCCGCGAAAACGCCGTCGACGCCGTCTGGCGCGCGCTGATCGACGCGCCGGAGGACGAAGACGCGAACGACGAGGCCGGCGTCGACGGCGGTACCGACGCGGAGGGAGCACACGACGAATCCCGCCTCGTCGCCGAGCTCTACGGACTCGCGGACGAGGCGACGAGCACTCGCAAGGACGACGAGGTCGTCCGCGCGTTCGCCTCTCGGCTCGCCGGGAAGTTCGAGGACGAGACCGAAACCGACCTCCGACATCGACTAACTCGTGATCGACTCCGCGAGCACGTCGATCGGGCCGCGGAACTCACCGAGGAATACGACGACGTCGCGTTCGGCGAGACGGCCCGCGAGAACGTCACCGAGGCGATCTGGGACGTGATGGTGACCGTCCCCGACGACCCGCCGCTGGTTCGAGAACTCGACGACGATCGGGACGCCACGAGCGATCTCGTCGACGGGATGCGCGCGACCGACATCATGGCGCCGCCGACGCGGTGTCTCGCGCCCATCACGGACGAGCTCATCCGGGCCGGCTTAGAGAAGGAGTTCGACGCGGACTTCTACTCCGCGGCCACTCGAGACGCCGAAGTCCACGGCGGCGACCCGTTCGTCGTCGAGGCCGGCATCGCCTACGGCGGCGACGTCGAGGCGGAGGGGAGCGTCGACGTCCTTCGGTTCGCGAACCGGGTGCCGCTGGTCTACCAACGCGGCGCCTGCGCGACGACCGACGTCGTGAAGTCGATCGGCTGGCGCAACTACGGGCTCGACCAGCCCGGCGGCTCCGGTCTGCCGAACGGCCCCGCCGTGATCATGATCCACGTCGCGTCCACGAACGTCCCCTTCACCAGCGAGTCGAAAGACGCCGTCGCGAACGTCCCTGAGATCGAGGACGAGATCGAACTCGCCATCCGGGAAGCGGCCCGCGAGTTGAAGAGCTACCTGAACAAGCGCCGCTCGATGCAAAAGCGCCGGAAGAAGCAGAACGTCCTCGGGAAGATCCTCCCCGAGATGGCCGAGAAGGTCGCCGAGGTCACCGATCGGCCGGAACCCAACATCGACGACGCGATCGCCCGGATCATGAACAACGTGCTCGTAGAGCGGCGAATCGAGGAGAACGGCGACGGGCAGGCCGTCTCGGTCGTCGTCGAGAATAACTCGAACACCAACGAATCCCTCGAGATCACCGACATCGTCTCCGCGGAACCGACGGATCTCCCCGGCGGGGCGACCGTCGTCGAGATGGACGGCGAGTGGTTCGTCAAGTGGGAACCCGACGTCTCGAGCGGCGACGAGGCGGCCCTCGAGTACGAGGTGCCGGACGACGCGACGTTCGATCTGGACGTGAAAGGTGTCGAAAGCGAGAAACTCACGGTGAAACAATGAGCGCGGACAACGACGAGCAAGCACGAGAGCAGTTGATCGACCTCGCCGCACAGTTTTACGACCAGTTCGAACTCGGCGAGATTCCGCACATGTCCGTGCCGACGCGGACGAAGGCCAACATCGAGTACGACGAGGACAAGAAGGTCTGGGTGTACGGCGATCGGGAGTCCACGCGGTCCGCCAACTCCGTCCGCGGCGCCCGGAAGCTTCTGAAGGCGGTGTACACGATCGAGTTCCTCGCGAACCAGCTCGAACAGGACCGCTCGTCGACCCTGCGTGAGCTGTACTACCTCTCGGAGAGCTGGGACAACGACGAGGCCCAGTTCGGCGACCAGGACGAGTCGAACCAGCTGGTCGAGGACTTAGAGATCGTCTCGGGCGTCACCCGCGAGGACTTCCACATGCGACCGGAGGAGTCGGGGGCGACGATCATGGGCCCGCTGCACCTCCGCGAGCAGACCCGCCGCGGCGAGCGCGAGATCCACTGCCAGAAGGACGTCGGCGAGGGCGGCTACCAGATTCCGAACAACCCCGACACGATCGAGTTTCTCGACAACGACGCCGACTTCATCCTGGCCGTCGAGACCGGTGGTATGCGCGATCGGCTCGTCGAGAACGGCTTCGACGACGAGTACAACGCGCTGATCGTCCACCTGAAGGGCCAGCCCGCGCGGGCGACCCGCCGGATCACGAAGCGGCTCCACGACGAACTCGATCTCCCGGTGACGGTCTTTACGGACGGCGACCCGTGGTCGTACCGGATCTACGGCTCCGTCGCTTACGGGTCGATCAAGTCGGCCCACCTCTCGGAGTACCTCGCGACCCCGGAGGCGAAGTTCATCGGCATCCAGCCCGCCGACATCGTCGAGTACGACCTGCCGACCGACCCGCTCTCGGACTCGGACGTCAACGCCCTGGAGAGCGAACTCGACGATCCGCGCTTCCAGACGGACTACTGGGAGGAGCAGATCGAACTCCAACTCGAGATCGAGAAGAAGTCCGAACAGCAGTCGCTCGCGGCCCGCGGGCTCGACTTCGTGACCGATACGTATCTGCCCGAACGGCTCGACGAGATGGGCGTGTTCTAGGGCGCCACGACTCGATAGTCGATCGCTACTGACCGATCGTCGACGTTCCTGCCGATTCTCGTTGTTCGATCGCCGACGGTGACCGTCAGGTGTGTTCGCGCTCGGTATCCGAGACGCCGTTCCCCGATCGGTCCGCGTTTCGAGTGCGTCTCGATCCGGAGCGGTTCGCCGGCCGGGGTAATTCCGAACGCTCGGCGGAGGGATCCGGTACCGAGACGCGCTCCGCGTTCGCACACCGTCGACAGTAGTAGTTGCGCCCGGACGACGTCGAGAGTGGAACCCCGAACAGGCAGACGTCCTCGCGATAGGTCCGTTCGACGCCGCGCCCGACGATGTCGGCGCAGGCCGAACACGGCCGTCGGAACTCGACGACGGCCCGTTCGTCGACCGATCGGACGCGACCGTTCGCCAGCACGGAGTGGCGACGATCGAGTCGGCGCCGTACCGACGGGAGGGCGCCGACGCCCGCGAGCGCGACCATCGACGCGAGCGCGAACGCTCCGGTCGCGACGATCGACCCGGACAGCGAGACGCCGATACCCGCGGTGACGGCGGCGACGAGCCAGTACACGGCGGCCGTGAGGCGTGCGCTCGTCCGCCCGTCGCTCACGGCCCGATCGGCAGTCTCGGTATCGATACCGACGCGGACAGCGTCGGTACCGGCGCCGTCGACGTCGTCCGCCCACAGTACCGCTCGATCGGCGTCGGTGACGTACCGGTATGCACCGTACAGGACGTTTCCGAGCCCCATCGTCCACCAGACGCTTACGAGCGCGACGAGGAGGTGGGCGTTCAGGCCGCCGAACGTGCGCCGAACCATGACGGCGTGGTCGCCGAAGTCGCGTTCGAGTTCCCAGCCGTTCCGGACGGCCGTCGCGATCCGGTGTTCGAGAATCTCCCGATCGGTCGTCGCGGACGCGCTCCTGGTAGGATCGGCGGCGGATCGTGATCGAGTTCGACCGTCAGCAGACGATCCGTCGCGACCGGTCGGCGTCCCGCAACTCGGACAGTACTTCGCCGGCGGCGGGAGGGACTCGCCGCAGTTCGAACAGTACCGGACTCCGCGATCACCCCGATCGCGACCCGGGTTCCGGATCGGGTCGCGTGACCGATCGCCGCGCATAGAATACGACACGCCGGGCGCGACAGTAATGGTTTGGAGCGTTCGGAAACCCGATGCGAATCGGGGTTAGCCGATGAGACCGAGTCGAAGCGCGGCCCCCATCGCGCCGAAGAGCAAGACGAGGGCGAGGCTGCCGACGTAGTAGGCGCGCCAGGCGCGCGACGGCCGGAACGGCTTCGGCAGGTGGTTCTCGACGACGTACCAGTTCGCCGGGTAGAAGAAAATCTCTGTGACGGCGAGGACGGCGGCGACGTAGAGCAACAGCGTCACCGGGACGTTTCCGAGCGCGAGAACCATCGCGCTACTGACGACGACCACGCCCACGACGACCAGTTTTCGCACGCGTTCGCTATCGATACTCTCGTCTTCGAGCGCCAGCGGCAGGATATCGCCGGTCGCCCGCGCTGCGCCGTCCAGGAGCGTGATGACAGTCGAATACAGCGCCGCGAAGGCGCCGATCAGCATCGCGTAGTACGACCACGCGCCGAAGGAGTCGCTCAGGATGTTTCCGATCGCGAACGCGAGGTTCGCGTCTTCCGGCGGGTTCGGGTAGAGGACGTTCGTCGCCAAGATCACCATCGCGACGATCAGAACGAAGCTGAACGCGTAGCCGACGTTGAAGTCGCGCCGTCCGGTCCTGATCCACGCGCGAATGTAGTCGTGGTAGGCCGGATCGTTCGGATCCAGTCCTTTCGATCGGAGTTCGCCGGCCCCGTCCCCTTTCGCCATGCTCCAGCTTCCGATCAGGATGCTCGTGCTGAAGCCGGTCGGCGCGAAGCCCGCCGCGGCGGCGAACAGCGCGACGAAGGCCGGTCCGGTGAGATCGGGAACGGCGAAGGCGGTCTCCGCGATTCGCTCCGGAGACGGCGGACCGACGACGACGCCGAGCAGGACCAGGACGCCGATCGCGACCGTGAATCCGATCAGCACCTTCTCGAGGAGCGAGTACCGCGAGACCAACACGAGCGCGCCGGCGGCGCTGACGAAGACGACGTACGCCCACGGCGCGGTGACCCAGTCGGGGCCGAGCGCGGCGACGAACGCCGCCGAACTCATGCCGACGCTGGCCGTGATGAACGTGTACATGACGGTGAACACGGCGATCGTCAGCCAGAGCGCCCAGTTTTTCGGGCCCGGAAGGTCGCGGTACCCTTCGATCGGGTTCGCACCCATGCCGTAGTTGTAGCGGACGCCGAGTTCCCAGGCGCCGTACTTCGCGACGTAGATGAGGCCGAACATCCAGATCGCGACCAGCCCGAAACTGGCCCCCATCGTCGGCGCGATGACGATGTGACTGCCGCCGATGCTGATCAGCGCCCAGAGCATCGACGGCCCGAAGTGATTCTTGAAAAACCCCGACCAGTCCGACGAGGGATACGTGAGGTCGGGGTCCCGGGTCGTAGCACCGGCGTCCGGCTTACTCGCCACGGCTCCCACCCGATTCGCGATTCGCCCGCCCGTCTCGTCCGAGACCCGGTATCGCCCCTCGTCCCGGAATTGTGCGATTGTCAATAGTTGGCATAGATTTTACCGGAGAATTAGCGACCCGGAACTTATACCCACGGATCCGTCGTCGAATGTACAGCGCTGGAGATCACTGATCGTCGATGACCACCGGTACGCCCCGGTTCGCCACGTCGACGACGAACGCGTCCGCATCGGCCTCGATCGCCGGGAACGTGTCGTAATGAACGGGCAGGACGAGATCCGGAACCGTGACACCGGCCAGTTCCGCGGCCTCGCGACGATCCATGGTGAACGTGCCGCCGATCGGCGGGAGGAACAGGTCGACATCCACGTCCTCGTGATACGACAGCGCGTCGGTGTCGCCGGGCCAGAAGGCCGTCACGCCGTCGACAGTGACTGCGAAGCCACAGCCCTGCCCTTCGGGGTGGTACGGATCGCCGCGCTCGTCGACGTGCGGGCCGTCGGGATCGTTGTACGCCGGCGTCGTGAACAGGTCCAGCGGGCCGAGGACGAACGACTCGTCGGCGCGGACGCGCTCGACGTCGTAGGGGAGGTCCTCCGGTCGCTCGTCGATGCGATCGATCTCGTCGGCGTCGATCGACTCGTGGACGACGACGATCGCGTCCCCGTGGGCGACCCGTCGGATGGAGTCCGGATCGTAGTGGTGGTCGTGCGAGACGAGGATCAGGTCGCCGTCCCGCGGGTTGGAACCTTCGAGGACGCCGTACTCTTCCGGGCCGGGATCGACGTAGATGACCACGCCCGTCTCGCCCGCGAGACGGATCGTCGCGAGGCCGAGCCAGTCGACGGTCACCGCGCCGAAGCGAACGGTCATGACTCGGGATTCGACAGACGCGATCGAAAAAGGTTCGACTCGGCCGCGTCGATGGTGATTCGTATCGGACGAGAATCGCGTCGATAGTGATCCGTGTCGATCGGGTTTCGCGGCACCCGCCTCAGGGCCGGCGGATCGAGTGCGAGAGCGTTCCGACGCCCTCGACCTCGATCTCGACCTCGTCGCCGTCCTCGAGCGGCCCGACGCCCTCCGGCGTCCCGGTCGCGATCACGTCGCCCGGCTCCAAGGTCATGTAGGTCGTGATCTCGGCGATCAGTTCCGGGATCGGGAAGATCAGCTGGCCGAGGTGGCCGTCCTGCTTCAGTTCGCCGTTGACGCGCGAGCGAACGAACGCGTCGTCGGGCACCTCGTCCGGCGTCGCGAGCACCGGTCCGATCGGAGCGGCACCGTCGAACGCCTTGCCGCGGATCCAGTTCTGTTCCTGATTCTGGTCGTCGCGGTTCGAGACGTCGTCGACGCAGGTGAAACCCTCGACGACGTCCATCGCGTTGACCTCGGGGACGTGCCGGCACTGCTCGCCGATGATGACGCCCAGTTCAGCCTCGTAGTCGATCCGTTCTTTGCCCGCGGGTGCGGTGACGGTGTCGCCGTGGGCCGCGAGCGCGTTCGGTCCCTTCAAAAAGAGCAGCGGCCGGTCCGGCACGTCGTTGCCCATCTCGTCGGCGTGGTCGGCGTAGTTGCGACCGATGCAGACGATCTTCGACGGCTCGCAGGGCGGGAGGACGTCGATCGCGTCGTCGTCGATCGCGTAGCTCTCGTTCCCGAAGTGGACGTGGCCGCTTTCGTACTCGCCGCGGCGGACGGCGCCGGCGGGATCGCGGAATCGAACGTATTTCACGGCCGATCGGTCACGGGCCGAGGACAAAAGGATTGAGATGCCGGTCGATCGCGCGCCGGCTCGCAGTCGACAGTGCGATCGATCGACGGAGTGGCGACGCGATCGCAGGCCGACCAAAGCTGACCGCACACCGCGTACGTGACTACGTGGCACCGCCGCCTCGGAACGGAACGCTTTTTACTAGCCCCCCGCAACCAACAATTGCGATCGCATCGACGTACGGCGGCGTAGCCGTCGACGCGCGGGATGCGACCGAGGTGTACGCTCCGTTGGTGTAGTCCGGCCAATCATTTCGGCCTTTCGAGCCGATGACCTGGGTTCAAATCCCAGACGGAGCACTTCTTCGCGACCACGCTCGTGAGCGAAGAATTCGATTCTGGATTTGACGTAGAGAAGTTGCAGCCCGGGAAGTGAACGGCGCGAACGGCCCGGAACGTCTCGGCGTGGTTCAACTCCCAGACGGCCCGGTTTGCGACGAGAAAACTCGCGAGTCCCCTACCGCCTTCAGACCGGTGAGAAGGCACATCTACAATCGGTTTTCCCGCAAGAAACGTATACCGCAGACCCGGTCGCAAGCTTCGATCGTTCCGCAAGCACTCGTATTCGAAAGTGGAGTATAGTGCCGGCTCAACGCTTTTTCGCCTCAGAGCCGAACCCGGGGTATGACGACCCACGTCAGCGAGGAACAGGTCCGCTGGTGGCTCGATCGGAACGCCATCCAGGACGTAACGCCGCACTCGCAGGAGGAGACGGAGTTCAACCTGCAGGTGACCCTCTCGCGGCTGCCGATCCACCTCATCAAAGAGGAGCAGCGGGGGCCGATCCGGGTCGTCGGACGCAGCGGGTTCGACACCGATCGCGCGAAGCGACTCATCCGGGACGAGGAATCGCGCACGGAACTACTGAGTCAGCTCGGGCCGGTGCTCGCGACGACGCCCGGGTTCTACACGTTCCTCGACAAGGAGGGGCAGGCCTGTGAGCTTCGAAACGCCGAGACGCTCCAGCTGGAACACCGAATCTACCCGGGAGAGGCGACCCAGCAGGCGCTGATGGACAGCGTGATGGCGATCGCGACTGGGATGCGCTACGTTCAGAATCTACTGGCTGCGACGATCCCGGGGGCGCTACCTGGCCCAGCCGATCCCGACGATCCCGACGAAGAGGACGCCTGAGAACCGGGTGCACCGCGACCGACGAGCTCGTAACGAGCCGATCGCCGGCGGGTTCACGCGAGACGTTACGAATCGTCCACCGCCGGAAGCGTAAACGAAAACGTCGCTCCTCCGTCGGCGTTGGATTCGACCCAGATGCGCCCATCGTGGCGTTCGATGATGCGCTGACAGAGCGCTAGTCCGATGCCGGTCCCGGCGTGTTCACCGCGACTGTGGAGCCGCTGGAACACCTCGAAAACCCGGTCGTGATCGTCGGGATCGATGCCGACACCCTCGTCGCGAACCGAGAGCTGCCACCAGCGCCCTCGGCGATCGGCGTCGACGTGAATCTGTGGCGGCCCGTCCCCGCTGTACGTAATCGCGTTTTCGAGGAGGTTCTGGAACACCTGGCGCAACTGGCTGGCGTCGCCGTTCACGCGAGGAAGCTCCGTGACCGTGATGTCGGCCTTGCTTTCGGCGATCCGAACCTGCAGATTCTCCAGAACGTCCTCGAAGACGCGATTCAAATCGACCGGTTCGAGCGGATCGCCGCGCGTGTCGACCCGCGAGTATTCGAGGAGGGCGGTGATCATCTCCCGCATGCGATCGGCGCCGTCGACCGCGAACTCGAGGAACTCCCGGCCGTCGTCGTCGAGGTCGTCGCCGTACCGGCGCTCGAGAAGTTGGAGGTAGCTCGAAACCATTCGCAGCGGTTCTTGCAGGTCGTGGGAGGCGGCGTACGCGAACTGTTCGAGGCGTTCGTTCGACGCTTCGAGCTTCTCGATCAGCTCTTCTAACCGCTGCTCGCGGTTTTTGCGCTCGGTGACGTCCTGGAGCGCCCCGCGGAGCGTGACGACCGTTCCGTTCTCGACCTCCGGATCGCCCTGGATCCGGAGCCAACCCACGTCGCCGCTCGGCCGCGGAAAGCGCGTCTCGACATCGAACGGTTCGCCGGTGTCGAGCGCCTCCTCGATGGCTTCCTCGATGATCGCCCGATCCTCGTCGGTGTAGTAGACGTCGAGGGCCTCCTCCAGCGACGGTTGCTCGTCGTAGGAGACGTCCAGCAGATCGAAGAGGTGATCTGACCAGTACGGCTCCATGGTGTCCGGGTCGACCTCCCACCCGGCGACGTCCGCGATTCGCTCGGTCTTGTTGAGCAGATCGAGCGCTCGTTCGAGTTCGCGCTCGCGCGCTTTCCGTTCGGTGACGTCCTGGGCCATCGTCATCCCGCCGAATATCGCCCCGTCGTCGTCGGCGAGCGGAACCACGTGAATAACCCACTCTCGGTCGGCGTACTCGGCTTCGACCGTTTGCGTTTCCCCCTCGAGGGCGTCTCGGAACGCGGATTCGAGGGCATCGCCGATGTCCGACGGCCACACCTCCCGAACGTGCTTCCCTTCGACGTCGCCCGAGGAGAACGGGAGGTCGTCGAAGGCGCGTCCGGCAGCGAGTGTGTACCGGAGATCGGTGTCGAACATCGTGACGATCCCGTTCGGAAAGTTCTCGGCGAGCGTTCGGTAGCGCTGTTCGGACTTTCTGAGCTGCCGTTCGCGCTGCTTGCGCTCGGCGATGTCACGATCGGAGACGATGATCGAGACGACGTCGCCGTCGTCGTCCCGAACCGGTCTAAAATAACCGCTGAGCGTATATCGCTCGCCGGTCGGTCGGGTGAGATCGGCTTCGAAATCGACGTACTCGCCGGTCGCCGCTCGCTCGGTCCACTCTTTCACGTCCGACTGGACCTCGTCTCCCTTTCCCCACCACGGCGTCTCCCAGAACAGTTCTCCAGTCACGTCGTCGAGCGTGGCGTCGATGTATTCCATCGCCGTTTCGTTGATGTCCACCACCGTTCCGTCCGGTTCGAGCAGTCCGACGAGAATGTTCGGATCCTCGAACACCGCCTTGAACCGGCGCTCGGTCTGCGTGTTTTCGATCGCCGACGCGAGCACGTTCGCGACGCTCTGAACGAAGCTCGCGTCGTGTTGCGTAAACTCGCGCCGCTCGGTTGCGTGCGTTCCTAGCACGCCCCACGGCTCGTTGACCGACCCGATGATCACGCTGACGCCGCTGACGACGCCGTGGTCGGTCAGCAAATCGGGACCGGAAAATCGCTCCTCCGTCCGCAGGTCGTCGACGACGATCGGTTCCTCGGAGAGCAGCGTATATCCCGCCTGCGAGTCCAGATCGGTCGGAACCGTCGCCGAGCCGACGAGCCCGTCGCGCCAGCCGACGCCCTGTCTGAGAACGACCTCGTCGCCGCCCGGAGGCAACTCGAGCACTTTCGCGTACTCGTTGTCGAGCGTTTCGGCGACCGCGACTGCTGCATCATGCATCAACTGGTCGAGATCGTCGGTTTCGAGCGCCCGCTGTCCGAGTTCGGCGACGACCTCCTGCTGACGGATGCGTTCGTGGATTTCCGAATCCGCATCCGCGTGAGGAGACGAAGTCATCACTACACGTATCGGTGGAAGCGGTATAAGTACTGCTGTCGTCATATCAGGGTGCGGCTCTGAAACCGCCTCGCGGGATGGTATTCGAGGTGTTCAAGTGCATCAGAAATCACCGCACCTGCCACTTATCCGAACTAGCTCGTTAGTTGAGACGTGCAGCGAACTCACTCCAGATACGTCGCGCGGAGCCATCAGCTCACACCATACTAGTGCGTATCCGTCGTCACTGGCATGCCGGGTCGTCGGGGTTCGGCTCGATCGAGGTGGCCCTCGCGGCGGTCGCCTTGAACGACGCGGCGATCGCCGCGCCCGGTTCCAGCCCCAATCGATCGGTGCTGGCGTCCGTGACGAGCGCCTGCAACTCGGCGTCCCCGTCGAGGTCGATCGTCACTCTGGTAATCGCCGCGCCCGGTTCGAGCCGGGCGACGGTCCCCGGAAACCGATTTCGGAGGCTGGTGCCGCCCGATCGGGGCACTTCGTCCGGATCGGTCAGGACGACTGCGTCCGATCGGACGCTGACCTGCACCTCGGTCGCATCGTCGGGGATGAGGGCCACGACCGGACCGGCGGCCGTGTCGACGGTCCCCAGTTCGCCCGTTCGCTCTCGGACGGGACCCGTAAACACCGATTCGGTAACCCGTGCGACGCCGTCCAGTTCGGCCGCGTGACGATCGAATCGCCGCCGGAGGTCGCGGGCCGTTCGCGTCAGTTCGGTGCCGCCGCCGCCGCTGCCGCCGCGCGTTCGTTCCGTGATCGAGCCGACGGCCGCTTCGATCTCGACGATCCGATTCTGCAGGCGCGCGTACGATCGGCCCAGTTCGTCCGCCGCCCGGTGCATCGATCCGTACCGGTCGATCGCGTCGAGCATCTCGACGTCGCGTCGATCGATCGTGACCCCGTCGACCGAGAGCTTCGTGGTGTATTCCTTTTCGATCGTCATTCGTAGCGTCGGGTGTATCGGGAGCGTTGGCGCCGGTTCCGTTGCTCAGTATATCAGTTCGCCCGCGATAAATTTCCGGGTTCGGCGGTCGCTCGGGTTCTCGAACACCGTCTCGGCGTCGTCGACCTCGATGATCTCGGAGCCGAGCAACACCGCCACCCGGTCCGCGACCCGTTCGGCCTGGTGCATGTCGTGGGTCGCGATGACGACGCCGATGCCGCGGTTTCGCGCCCGCAACACGGCGTCCTCGATGACCGCCGTGTTCCGCGGATCGAGGTCGGACGTCGGTTCGTCGAGCAGGAGCACGTCCGGATCGTACGCGAGCGCGCGGGCGAACGCGACGCGCTGGGCCTCGCCGCCGGAGAGCGACGCGGCGTCCTGGTCGGCCTTCTCCCGCAGGCCGACGGCGTCGAGCGCCTCGAGCGCGTCGCCGGTTCCGTTGGGCTGCCCGACGAGGGTCGCGAGTTCGTGGCGGAGGCGATCGGGCCACGATCGGCGGATTCGGAGGCCGTACTCGGCGTTCCGTCGAACGCTCGCATCGAAGAGACTCGCCTCCTGGAAGACCATGCCGATTCGGCGGCGAAACTCGAGTCGCTGCCGTTCGGGGGCGAGCCAGACGTCTTCGCCGTCGTACTCGATCACTCCCTCGTCGGGCGCGTCGAAGAGGGCGAGCAACCGCAACAGCGTGGATTTTCCGACGCCGGATGGGCCGATGATCGCGACGACCTCGCCGGGCGTCACCGACAGCGAGACGTCCTCGAAGACGGTCTCGGTTCCGTACCCGTGGTGGACGTCTTTCGCCGCGAGCATCATCGGTACCTCCCGTTGCCGCTTCCCAGTCGGACCACGATCGCGTTGACGACCAACACGAGCACGACGAGGATCGCGCCGAGGACCAACGCCATTTCGAATCGACCCTGTCGCGCCTCGAGTTGGATCGCGGTCGTGAGCGTCCGCGTCTTCGAAATCCCGTTCGGGCCGGTGATGTTGCCGCCGACGATGAGGACCGAACCGACTTCGCTGATCGCCCGCCCGAATCCCGCGAGGACGGCCGTCGCGATGCCGTACCGAGCTTCTTTGATCGTCACGAGAGCGACGTCGAACCGCGTTCCGCCCATCGCGTACGCCGCATCGCGGACGTTCTGTTCGACGCTGCTCACCGCGGCGAGGCTCACGCCGGTGATGACCGGTGTTGCGAGCACGAACTGCGACATGATCATCGCTTCCGTGGTGAATATGAGCTCGAGCGAGCCGAGCGGCCCCTGATTGGACACCGCAAACAACACGAAGAGTCCGACGACGACGCTCGGAAACCCCATCCCGGTGTTGATGATCGACGTGAGCAGCGCCTTCCCGGGGAACTCCCTGAATCCGACGAGAAGGGCGACCGGGAGGCTGAACAGCGTGCTCAGCGCGACGGCGGCGAGGCTCACGTACAGGGAGACGCGGACGATGCTCCGAACGTAGGGCCACTCGAAGGGGAACTCGGCGACTAGCGGCGGGGCGTCGACGAGCAGCGGCGCGATCGGACTGGCGTCGAGTGGCATTCTGGTGTGATCACCTCAGTCGTCGCTCGCCGAAGATTCCCACCCCTCGGGAACGTACTGCTGAAAGTTCGGATCTTCGGAGAGCGCTCTGGGGAAGAACAGTTGCTCGTCTTCGACGGTGTATCCTTCGATTATCTCCTGGCCCTCGACGCTCGTGACGAAGCCGATGTACGCCATCGCGAGATCGTAGTTCACGTTGTTGTGAACGGCGGGGTTGACAGCGACGATCCCGTACGGGTTCGCGAGCAGTTCCGGGCCGCCCTTGACCGGCCCCTGGACGTGGATCTCCAGATCGACCTTGTCTTGCATCGACAAGTACGTCCCGCGATCGGAGAGCGTGTAGGCGCCACTCTGGTCGGCCTGTACGAGTACCTCGCCCATTCCTTGCCCGGCTTCCTGGTACCAGTCGCCGAACTCGTCGTCGCCGACGCCGGTTTCCTCCCAGATCGCGAGTTCCTTGGTGTGGGTCCCCGACTCGTCCCCGCGGGAAACGAACGTCGATCCCGTATTCGCAATCTCGGTGAACGCCGCCAGCGCGTCCTCGCCCCCCGAGATCCCGGCGGGATCGTCGGCCGGACCCACGATGACGAAGTCGTTGAACATGAGGTCGCGTCGGTTGACGCCGTACCCTTCTTCCATGAACTCGTCTTCGAGCGATCGGGCGTGGACCATCACCACGTCGGAATCGCCGTTTCGAGCGATTTCGAGGGCTGCGCCGGTCCCCTTGGGGACGGCGTCGACGATGACGCCGTACCGATCCTGGAACGGCGCGTTGAGTTCGTCGAGGAGGCCGGTATCGTACGTGCTCGTCGTCGTGGTCAGCGTAAGCGTTTCGCCGCTGATCTCCGGACCGTCACCGTCGGAGTTGCCGTCGCTCTCGTTACCGAGGCCCGTACAGCCCGCGAGCCCGACCGCAGCGCCGCTGCCGATCGCGGCGATGAACGATCTCCGTTGTATCGTCATAGATACCACGACAGATGCCGAAAGGAAATAGCTTTGGGTGCCGACGTAATCCCGATCGGTTACGCCAAGTTATCGCGTCGATTCCGGTGTCGCCTGTCCGTTCGGTTTCCGAACTGCTTGTAGATTTCGGATAACCGGATGCGGTTACAAAACGGTCGCTGATCTCCGTCGAAAGGAGGGGAATTCACGTCGGGAAATCACGTCGGAATCCAGTACGCGCGCGGTAGGCAGGAGGACGGCGGATCGGAGATCGGCGGCAGCCGCAGAGACGCGGTCGCGTCGTCGACCGCACGCTAGTTGAACGGCGCCAGCGTCCGTCGCTCGGTATCCGCACCCGCTCGATCCGCTGACGAACGCGGCCGCAACGCGACCCGACGAGTGGCGAGCGGAAACCCTTAGGGTGGTCGCTCCCGGAGACCGGAACGTGAGCGAGAATCGCGTCGTTCAGGGCCGGATGGTTACAGCAACGAAACTCGCGGAGCTGATCGAGGGCGATTCGGTGATGGAGGTCGACTCGATCGAGGAGGCAGAGGAGGACTGTCCCGAGTGCGGCGGAAACGTGCTGAACGTGGGATACATGCCCTCGATCACCGAGTTCGTCACCGGCTGGAAGTGCCAGGACTGCGACTGGAGCGAGACCGATCGGGACTGAACGCTACCGACGTCGGGAGGCGACCCCGGCCCGCAGCTACCAGACCAGCCACTCGAAGGCGAGCACGATCGCGGCCAGAAAGACGTGCTCGCCGTCGACGACGAATCCGTAGTACAGCGGCCCCCGATCGGGGGTCGCGAAGGGAATGTAGGCACCGACGTAGGCCTGGAACGCGAGCAGAACGAGGTACTCGCGGGAGAGGAAGCCGAGGGCGACGACCGCCACGACGGCCGCCGCGACGAGCAGATTCGCCAGTTGCGAGACGAGCCGCGTCCGGTCGGGGCCGTAAGTGTTCGGCACCGTCCGAATCCCTTCGGCTCGATCGCCCTCGATGTCCTTGACGTCGAAGATGACCGCCGCGATCGTGATCATCGCGCCGACGTAGACGGCCAGAAACACGATCTCGAAGCGCCGCGGCTGTCCGAAGTAGTAGCCGACGCCGAGCGGAATCAGCCCCCACGCCGCGCCGACGAACAGGTTCTTCACGAGAAACAGACGCTTGATCCCTACCGTCGAGTACAACACGGCGGCGAGCAACGGCAAGATCATGTAGCCGACCCCAGGGACGTCGAGCGCGATCGCGAACCCGATCGCCCCGAGGTAGCAGACGGCGCCGATCGCGAGCCAGAGCCGACCGTATCGCTTGATAAAGGCCGCGCGCTGCGGGACGTTCGCCTCGTCCTCTTCGAGGTCGGTGAATCGGTTGACCGTATAGACGAACATCGTGACCGCGAAGACGATGGCGAACGGTCGCGGATCGGGCGGCAAGTCCGCGAGTACGATCGTCGTGACGACGACGCTCGCCGCTGCGAGCGAGATGAAGAGGTTGCTGTGAACGAGCACGCGAAGGGCCGCCGCGAGCGACGAGACCCACCGTCGCCGAGCGCACACGGCGGCCGACGTCGTCACTCGGACATCGCCTCCGGCCGGATTTGGGAGCCGATCGCACGCTCGAGCGACACTCGACCGGTGCGCTTCGCACGGTCGTCAGCCGGGAGGCGGGCCGCGAACTGTCCGGGTCGGATTCGACGCCTGTCGACGATACCGGAAACCACTGCTCGTCGCCACGTTGGGTCCGGGCGAAGTCAAACGCTTCGGTGGGCGCCCGCGAACGCGGTGCTCGCCGCTGACATAACAGACTGCACGACAGAACCAACCGGGCGTTGCAAACGTTCTAATACTGCGTTTCTCGACGTGCCTGGTACATCAGTTCCCACACCGCGTCCTCGATGGACTCCTCCGTCTGCTCTTCGAGTTTCTTGTACAGGGATTCGGAGACCGTGACTTCTGGCATCACCCCAGTATAATGCAGCCGGCCTAATAAAAGTACCCTAATGCGTAATCGAGTTAATTTTGCCGTGGTCCGTGCGGAGGCACCGGCGATTACCCGCAATTTGACCGAGAGCGGAGCCGACGCGGCGGATTGTCCGTGGCCGCCGATCCGATCCCGCGAGCGGAAACAGGCAGGATTTAAGCAAGGGCGGAACACCCGTTCGAATGGCCATGAAATTACACGAGTATCAGGCGAAGCAGGTCTTCGCCGACGCCGGTATTCCGACGCCGGCCTCTCAACTCGCCTCCGACGTCGACGGTGCCGTCACCGCGGCCGAGGAGATCGGGTATCCAGTTGCGATCAAAGCGCAGGTACAGGTTGGCGGCCGCGGCAAGGCCGGCGGGATCAAACTCGTCGAGGACGGAGCGGAAGCCCGCGAGGCGGCCGACGCCATTCTGGGGATGGATCTCAAGGGCTACCGCGTCGACCGCGTGCTCGTCGAGGAGGCGGTCGATTTTACCAACGAACTCTACGTGGGGATTACGATGGACCGCGGCGAGGGCAAACCGGTCGCGATGGTCTCGACCCGCGGCGGGGTCAACATCGAGGAGGTCGCCGAGGAGGACCCCGACGCGATCGCCCGCGAGCACGTCGATCCCTCCTTCGGCATGCACCCCTACCAGGCGCGCAAGGCGGTCTACGACGCCGGCGTCGATCGGGCCGTCGCCCGCGACGTCTCGAACGTTCTCATGACGCTCTACGAACTCTGGGAGAGCCGAGACGGCGCCGACGCCGAGATCAACCCGCTGATGGTCACCAGCGACGACGAGGTCATCGCGGCCGACGCCGTGATGAACATCGACGAGGACGCCCTGTTCCGCCAGCCCGAACTCGCCGAGATGGAAGAGGAGGCCGCGGGCGGCGACGAACTCGAGCAGAAGGCCGACGAGTACGACTTCGACTACGTCCGCCTGGAGGGGAACGTCGGCATCATCGGCAACGGCGCCGGTCTCGTGATGACGACCCTCGACCTGGTCGACTACTACGGCGGGAAACCCGCCAACTTCCTGGACGTCGGCGGCGGCGCGAAAGCCGCCCGCATCGCGAACGCCCTCGACATGGTCTTCTCCGACGACAACGTCGAGAGCGTCGTCTTCAACATCTTCGGCGGGATCACCCGCGGCGACGAGGTCGCCAAGGGGATCAACGAAGCGCTCGAACAGTTCGACGAGATTCCGAAACCCGTGGTCGTCCGACTCGCCGGGACGAACTGGGAGGAGGGCATGGAGATTCTGAACGAGGACCTCGTGACGGTCGAAGAGACCCTCGAGGATGCGGTTCAGCGTGCCGTCGAGTACGCTGGGGAGGTGAGCGAACAATGAGCGTCTTAGTCGACGACGACACGCGCGTCGTGGTACAGGGTATCACCGGCGGGGAAGGCAAGTTCCACGCCGAACAGATGATCGAGTACGGCACGAACGTCGTCGCCGGTGCGGTTCCCGGCAGGGGCGGCCAGGAGGCTGCCGGCGTCCCCGTCTACGACACGGTCCAGCAGGCCGTCGAGGAGGAAAACGCCGACACGTCCGTCATCTTCGTCCCGCCGGCGTTCGCCGGCGACGCCATCTTCGAGGCGCTCGACGCCGACCTCGACCTCGCGGTCGCCATCACCGAGGGCGTTCCGACCCAGGACATGGCGAAGGTAAACAAGCGACTCACCGAGACCGACACCCGACTCATCGGGCCGAACTGTCCCGGCCTCATCACGCCCGGCGAGGCGAAACTCGGCATCCTCCCCGGCAACATCTTCGCCGAGGGCAACGTCGGCCTCGTCTCCCGATCGGGCACCCTCACCTACCAGGTCGTCGATAACCTCACCCAGCGCGGCATCGGCCAGACCACCGCGATCGGCATCGGCGGCGACCCGATCATCGGCACCGACTTCGTCGACGCCCTCGAGCTGTTCGAGAACGACCCGGCGACCGAAGCGATCGTCATGTGCGGCGAGATCGGTGGCGAGGACGAGGAGGAGGCCGCCGCGTTCATCGACGAGCACGTCGACACGCCCGTCGCCGGCTTCATCGCCGGCCGCACCGCCCCGCCGGGCAAGCGCATGGGCCACGCCGGCGCGATCGTCTCCGGGTCCGGCACCGGCACCGCCGAGAGCAAGATCTCGGCGCTCAACGACGCCGGCGTCCCCGTCGGCGACACCCCCGAGGAAGTCGCCGACCACATCGAGGAGTTCCTCTCGTAACGACTCAGGCGCCGACTCTATCGCCCTTTTTGTATCGACGAACGTGTACCTCGAGGCCGGCGATCGTTAGCAGCCACGTACATCCGATCGCGACGAACACCGACTCGGCCAGCGGGAGATACTCGAACATCACGAGGTACGGGTACGCGAAGGCGAACGCGACGATCGCCAGCCCGTATCCGGCGAGCAGCGTCGTTTCTTCGGGGCGGAATCGACTCCGCGACGTCGCCGAAAACACGAGAAACAGCGCGTACGGGACGAACGTGATCGATTTGAAGATGGTCGCGAATGGGAGGGAGAGATACGGCCCGGACGTCGTCTCCACAAGGTACAGTTCGCCGTCGGCTTCGACGACGCCGTAGGCCGAGTGGGATCCGTCGGCGTATCCGTCGTTCGGGAATTCCGGTAGTTCTTCGTACTCATCGCAGACGTGCAGATCCTCGTTACAGATCGTAACGCCCGGGTGCGATCGCCAGCCGGCGCCGCGGTACTCGCTGCCCGGATCCGCCGGTTGGTCGGTGGCTTCCTCGAAGGCCCGCTGCGTTACGGGCGAGAGGTCGCTCACCGGCGTCGGGTCGTCGACGTCGAACTCGCCCTCTTCGACGGTTTCGTCGAACGCGTCGGTCGATTCGTGCGCGACCGCGTAGGACGGCGTTTGCTCGTGATAGGGGGCGGCGAGCGCCGCCGGATGAGCGATCGTTGCCAACAGGGCGACGGCGACGAGCCCCGAGAGGATCAGCACGGATCGCGACCGAATCATTACTTTTCAGCTGTCGTAATCGAGTAAGTGTTTTCCGGCCGGGCTGAAGAAACGAACGCTTCGTGACCGATCACGAATCCGGGCCGAACGGAACGAAATCGGCGTCGGTCACCAGCAGCCGATCGAGTTTCGTCCCGTCCTCGCGGTAGGCGACGGTGAGTTCGTGTTCGCCGCCGGAGAGGCGCACCGACACCGGCTCGTGATCGTTTTCGCTGTCGCGAACCCGAGCCCAGCGCCAGCTTCGAGTGTGGTGAATCCAGTCCCAGCGGATCCAGTCGCCGTCGTCGATCCGGATCCAGAACGAGTCCGACTCCTCGTCGGGCGCGACGACCCGCGCCCAGAGCCGGTACTCGCCGGCGGGCACGTCGATCGCGTACCGCGCCAGCCCGTTCGGCGGCGGGTGGTGGACGCTCTCGGCGTCGCGGGGCGCGACGTACTGCCCGCTCGCCGCGTCCTCACCCTCCTCGACGAACATCGGGGGCTCGACGTCGCCGTCGGCCGCGTCCACGGTCTCGACGATCGCCTCCGAAGTCGCGGACGCGAGCCGCCCGCCTTCGATCCGATCGTCGGCGACGGCCGATCGGGGCGCGAGTTCGCCCCGAATCGGGTAGCTGAACTCGTCCGCGAGTTCGCGGTTCGTCTTGCCGACCAGGATTGTCGGGTCGACTTCCTCCCGATCTAGGAGGTCGGCGAGTTCGTCCGTCCCGTCGATCGCTTCGACGTTCCCCTCGTCCGGGAACGGCACGTAGTCGGGTGCCTGCTCGTCGAAGTACACGGTTCGGCCGTCGATCGAGACGTGGTCGTCGCCCGCCAGCAGGCCCCAGAACCGCCCCTCTCTGTCCAGTTCGAGTTCGATCGGCCCCCGTCGAAGATCGGTGTCCGTGATCCGAAGCTGCGGCCCAGCGTTCCAGCGGCCCGAACGGCCGGCACGGACGAGGACGTTCCGGCGGTTGGCGAGTTCGCAGTCGGTGATGTGGGCCAGTCCGGTCGCCGCTCGGACGCCGACGTCCCAGCCCTCGATCGTCGTTCCCTCGAAGAGCAGGTTGTCGACCGCGTCGTTGTGATGGACGCCCATTCCGGTGCCGTCGCCGCCAAGCAGCCGGCTGTCTCGAACGAGGAGGTTCGCGCTGTACTTGACCTTGAGTCCGAGATCGCCGTGGTTCTCGTCGATCGATCCCCAGTGGGTGACGAAGTCGCCGACGGCGTACACCGTCAGCCCGTCGACGACGCTGTACGCCGCGCCGCGGCGGTGCGATCGGCCGAACATGTGCCGGGAGATCTCGACGCCGCCGCCCGAGGCGAAGACGGTGTTGTCGCGGAACGAGCGGAGTCGCACGAAACTCGAGGGGATGTAGCCACTGTGGCCTTCCGCCCCGTGTTCGTGCCTATCTCCGCCATCGTCACCGTGGCCGGCGTGTTCGTCGTTCTGGCCGTCGCCGTGATCGCCGTGCTCCGCGAACGCGCCGTCGCCCGGCTCGTCCGCAACGAGATCGGAATGAGCGAGATCCGCCTGCCCGTCCAGGTACTCGACCGGGAAGTTGGCGATCTGTCCGCGTTCGCTCGAGAGCTTCTCCCGATCGACCGGCGCTTCGGCGAGCGCGCGGTTCCAGTAGACGAATCCGTAGTGGCGATGACCCGCGGCGACGTTCTCCTCGACCTCGACCGCCGGCCCCTGGAACCAGAAGCCGTGGCCGCCGTGGCCGAAGTCGTCGACCGGGGCGGTGTTACCGTCCGGGTTCGGCTCGCGATCGCCGAAGATCCGGCGCGCGTCGACGTGCTGACCGGAGCCCTCGGACCGGAGGGCGAAGTTGCGCCTGAACGCGCCGCGCTCGTTGCCGCTCTCGGTGACGAAGCCGGCGCCGGTCACCTCGTAACTCACGCAGTCCTCGATCTCGGCGTAGCTGCCGTGGTTGACGTATCCCCACCCTGGACTGTCCCAGACCGCACAGCCGGAGATCGACACCGGGTCTCGGCGGTCGATGCCGGTGTGGTGGAGGTGGACCGCGTACCGCGCTTTCGGATTCGGCTCCGCGCCGGGGATCGCCTCCCCGTTGATCGGGTCCGTGAACGGGCGCGTCTTGTCGGTCCGGCCGAGATCGTAGAAGCCGGCGTTGCTGAGCTCGACCGACGGGTGCATGACCATGACGTGGCCGCGTCGATCGACGGCGTCCGTTTCCGATGTGAACCGGACGTTCCGATCGAGGTTGAGGACGTAAGCGTCGAGGTCGTCCGCGGGCGGCACGTGATCGTAGTAGAGCGCCTCGTCGAGTTCGATCCGGCGTCCGTCGATACCGACGATCCGCCGCTCCTCGTCCTCGTTCGCGCGCGGTTCGAGTCCGGCCACGACGACGCGGTCGCCGACCGACCATCCCTCGGGCTCGCTCGCGAGTTCGACCGCCGCGTCCTCGGCTCGCGGCGGCGTCGACGCGGGGAGGAACCCGTCCGTCGCCGCGCCGCAGACCGCGACGGGTCCCAGGGAGACGAGTCCCCGTCCGAGTCGCGCGGGGTCGTCGTCGGTGTCGATCGCGCCGAAATCGACGAACTCGATCGTCGCCGAAACGTCCCGCCCGATCGGGTCGTCCGGCGTCCCGACGCGGAGCGATCCGTCGGACGTGACGACCACCGTCTCGACGCCGAGTCTCGTCTCCGCGGACGGATCGAACGCGAGCGCGCCGTCGACTCGAATCGTCCGCAGGTCGGGTTCGAGTTCGCTCCCCACCTCAACCGTGGTGTCCGCGGGGACGTGGACCCGCGCCCCGTCGTCGGGTCGCTCGCCGTCCTCCCACGTGGTGTCGTCGGTCCACCGACCGTCGCCGGCGGCTCGGTGGGTGACGTCGTCGCGCTGGACCAACTCGAGCGCCCGTTCGTGATCGCTCTTGGCGTCGGCCGTCCCGAGCCGGCGGTAGAGCGCGCCGGCACCCGCCAGCCCGACGCCGGCGGCCGCCGCTCCCTTTAGGACCGTTCGCCGATCGATCCGTGCGACTCCTCGCGGTTCGTCCGCCTCGTCCTCGGGTGACTCGTTCGACGACATGTCTGGAACCGCCAGCCCGATCGGTCATCGATCGGGCCGACAGTACGTCGTCCCGAAGGACCGTGTTCGATCACCGAAAAGGTTGCGTAAGTTGTCAGTCACGATCGGTGAAACGAACGGGAGGGTCGGCGAGGAGTCGCGCGAGTCGACCGGCACCGTTCCGGCCCGTAGTCCCCCGATCCTGGCCGAATCGATCAGCGATCGACGTGGTTCGCAATCACGTCTCGGAGGCGCCCTTCCTGTTGCATTCCGACGAGTCGTTCGACCGGATCTCCCTCGGCGAACAGCACGAGCGTCGGGAGTCCCTGGACGCCGTACTGCCGTGCGAGCTCCGGATTCGCGTCCGTATCGACTTTCGCGATCGCCGCCGGAACGTCGCTCGCGAGTTCGTCGAGAACCGGCGCGAGCATCTGGCAGGGGCCACACCAGTCGGCGTAAAAGTCGACGAGAACGAGCGAGTGCGTCTCGAGGAGTTCCCGCAGTCGCGCTGTATCCTGTACGTGGACCGGGCGATCGGGCGCATCCCGTTCCCGGCGTTCCCGTTCGATCCGTTCGCGAAGTCGCTCGCGCTTTTCCGTGCGAATCCGGTCGAGTTCGTCCGCGTCGGCGGTGTCGGTGTCGTCAGCGTCTGCCATCGCGATCCCCGACCGTCGGTACGGCGGCGAGCTACAACAGGTTCCCGAATTTTGATCGTAGCCAGCCGAGAATGCCGGACGTTTCCTCGTCGCCGTCGGTCGTCGCGAGGGCCTGTTCGTCATCTTTGACCATCAGCGACGTTTCGTCCGATTCGGCCTCCTCGGGGGCCGACTCCGCCTCGCGATCGGAATCGGGTTCCGCGTCGGCCGCTCCGTCTCCGAACGCTGATCCGACGTCCTCGTCGCCCGCGAACGGAGTGGCGGCCGGTCCGTCGCCGTCGTCGTCGGACGGCTCGTCCGCGCCCGTCTCTTCGTCGCCCGTCGTCGCAGATGCGCCGGGCTCGGCCGGCGCTTTGTCGATCGATCCGCCGGTCACGTCGCCCGCCTCGGACCGATCGTCGTCTCCGTCAGAGCGGCCGTCGGTCGGCGCGTCGGCCGCGGTGGAAGCGTCCGCCGTCTTCACCGGGTCGACCCAGAGGAACTCCTGTTCTTTCGTCCGACCGGTGAGCAGGAGGGCTTCGAGTTCGCCCTCGTCGACGAGCAACGCGCCGTCGACCTCGGGTTCGGGATCCGGGTCGTCCGCACTCGCGATGATGTCTTCGGGGCTCTCGTCGGAGAGGACCTCGTCGGTATCGTCCCCGACGTCGGACTGGAGCTGCGCGAAGACGTCCGCTGCGGTCCGATCCTCGATCGATTTCCCCCCCGCTGACGCGCCGTCTTCCTCGTGATCCGTGGTCTCCTCCTCGAACGACTCCTCGATGTCGCCGAACAGTTCGTCCGCGCTCGGCCCCACCTCGAATCCCCCGTCGCACGCACTGTTACCTGCGGTGCTATCAGTCATACACTCGTTCAGTCCCACTAGATTATCACGTACCTTTAATTTTTGGAATTTTTGTCAGATAGCGCGAGTGATAGAACTGGAATAAGAGCGTACCGGCCGTTCTCCGGTTTCTGGCCGCCCGGAAGTTGACGAACGTCCACTGACGTTCGATAATGATGGTAGAGTTCTCGATTCGAATTCGGAGTTCGCCGCGGACCATCCGCATGACAACCGGTACCATTCAACATTCCCGGGCGGAGACGACCGGCGGACGGGAGGGTGAACGAGGGGTGAAACCTCGGTAATTCATCACTTCCGCGTCGGAGAACTCTACATTCGATCCGATCCCCGAGATCGTTCGCGGATGACGGGCGGGCTCGTCGGTTGGTTCGAGGAACAGTCAGCCAATCGAGAGCATCCAGAATTATTATATGCTCGTCAACCGCCATTCGACTCGTGGTTTACGAGACGGACAATCGGACGGTCGACGACGCGCTCGAGCGAGTCCTGGCCGGCGAGCGACTCGATCGAACCGACGGGCTCGCGCTGCTGGCCCAGCCGGTCGAACCGCTCGCGGAGGCCGGCGCGATCGTGCGCGATCGCTTCGGCGACGGCACGGTCGACGCCTGCTCGATCGTCAACGCGAAGGCGGGCAACTGCGCGGAGGACTGCGGCTTCTGCGCGCAGTCGGTTCACTTCGACACCGGGATCGACACCTACGGCTTCCTCGGCCCGGAGAAGATCCTCGAGGCCGCGAAGCGGGCCGAGCGCGACGGCGCTCAGCGGTTCGGGATCGTCGTCGCCGAGAAGGGCGTCTCGAAGAAGCGCCGCCCCGAGGAGTGGGCGGAGGTCATCGAGGCGATCCGACTCGTCCGCGACGAGTGCGACCTCGAAGTTGATGCGTCCCTCGGCATTCTGACCGAAGAGGAGGCCGAGATTCTCGCCGCGGAGGGGATCAACCACTACAACCACAACATCGAGACCTCCCCGCGGTACTTCCCCGAGATCGTTGGCACCCACAGCTTCGAGGACCGCGTGAAGACCCTCGAAGTCGCCAAGTCCGCCGGGATGGACCTCTGCGCCGGCGTCATCCTCGGGATGGGCGAGACGCCGACCGATCGGATCGACGCCGCGATCGCCCTCCAGGACGTCGGAATCTCCTCGCTGCCGGTGAACATCCTGAACCCGGTCGCGGGGACGCCGCTGGCCGAGCGAGGCGTCGAGATCACGACCGAGGAGATCGTGAAGACCGTCGCGGTGTACAAGTTGCTCCACCCCCAGGCGCGGGTGCGCCTCACCGGCGGTCGCGAGGTCAACCTCGAACCCGACGAACAGCACCTCCCGCTCGAGGCGGGGGCGGACGGTATCCTCACGGGTGACTACCTGACGACGGAGGGCCAGTCGCCCGGCGAGGACATAGAGATCATCGAACGCGCCGGCCTCGAACCCAACACGGAGGTAAACGAGTTCGATCCCGACGAGGTCAAGGCCCGCCACGGCGCGGCGGAGTCGTCGACCGAGACGGGCGGCGAGTCGACCGCGAGTACGGCTGAACCGAGCGACGACTGACGAACACGAGACGACTACGGACATCGAAGCACATCCATGGACGAAATCACGTTTGCGGTACTCGGAACCGGAGGCATCGGCCGACGAGCGCTCGAAGTGAGCCAGCACAAGGACGTCCTGACCCCCGTCGCGGCGTGCGATCGCCACGGCACGGCGATCGACTTCGACGGCCTGGACGTCGACGAACTGCTGGCGGCGACGGAGGAGAATATCGATAACGAGGTGGCGACCGACGGCGGGGCCAAAACCGCCGATGGCGGCGTCAAACAACGCGGCGAGGACAGGGGCGTCGTCGCCTCCGAGCAGGCCCGGCCCAGCGACGACCCCATCCAGGACGTCATCGACCGCGGGGACGGGATCGACGCCGTCCTGCTCGCGCTCCCGAACTACGAGCACGACTTCATCCCGCGGGTGGCCGATCGGTTCGTCGAGGGCGACTACGCGGGCGTGCTGATCGATGTCCTCAAGCGATCGCGCGTGATCGACATGCTCGATGAGCGCGCCGGTTCGTTCGAAAAACGAAGGATCACCTTCGTCTGCGGGGCCGGCGCGACCCCCGGGTTCCTCACGGGCGCCGCCGCGCTCGCCGCCCAGTCGTTCGTCGAGGTTGAGGCGGTCGACATCTGGTGGGGCGTCGGCCTCAAGTCGGGCTACGAGGACAACCGCGGGACGGTCCGCGAGGACATCGCCCACCTCCCCGAGTACGACATCGAAACCGCGCGCGACCTCTCCGACGAGGAGATCGAAGCGATCGTCGACGACCACGGCGGCGTCATCGAGTTCGAGGACATGGAGCACGCCGACGACGTGCTCCTCGAACGCGCGGGGATCTGCGACGCCGAGGACGTCACCGTCGGCGGGATCCTCGACGTCCGCAACGACGAGAAGCCGACGACGACGACCGTCTCCGTGACGGGGATGACCTTCGACGGGGAGACCGCCACGAACACGTTCCGGCTCGGCGACGAGACGAGCATGGAGGCGAACGTCAACGGTCCGGCGCTCGGCTACCTGAAAGCCGGCGTCCGGCGCAACCGCGCCGGCGAGTACGGCGTCTTCGGCCCGACCGAACTGATGCCCGGCTTCTGACCGAATTCCGCCGATTTCGATCGCGCCGATCGAATTCATCGGTCTCGAACTCGGTCGTAGACGATCGGACGCGATAGCCGCACTGGGCGGCGATATCCGGGACCGAATCCCGAACTCGTCCCTCGATCGGAATCGTGAAAGTGAAACCACGTCGATGACTCCCTACATTCGAATGGACGATTGCGACCGCGGGTTCGACCCCGAGGGCCGACTCGCCGACCTCGAGGCGACCGATCTAAAACGAGCGCTGGCGCCCGTCGATCGGGTCGCCGAGCGCGGCTACTTCGCGGCCCCGTCGGGCAGCGACCTTCCGGTGCTCGAAGCCGACGAGGCGCTGGTGTTCGCCTCGAACAACTACCTCGGGCTGACCGACGACCAGCGGGTCCAGGACGCAGCGCGGCAGGCGGCTGCGACCGTCGGGACGGGCGCCGGCGCGAGCCGACTCGTCACCGGCGACACGATGGTCCACCGCGACCTCGAGCGGTTGCTCGCGGAGACCAAGGGAACCGACAGGGCGCTCGCGTTCTCCTCGGGGTACGCCGCCAACGTGGGGACGATCGCCGCCCTCTCCCCCGACGTGGTCTTTTCGGACGAACTGAACCACGCGAGCATCGTCGACGGCTGCCGACTCTCGGGGGCCGACATCGTCGTCTACGACCACTGCGACGCGGCGAGCCTCCAGTCGAAACTCGAAGCGCGCGCCGATCGACCCGGTGCGGACGCGGAGTCGTGGCTGATCGTCACCGACTCCGTGTTCAGCATGGACGGCACCGTCGCGCCGCTCGAAGCCATCTGCACCGCCGCCGAAGCGTTCGGCGCGTGGGTGATGGTCGACGAGGCTCACGCCACGGGCCTCTACGCCGACGGCGGCGGGGTCATCCAGGCGAAGGGCCTCGAGAACCGCATCCAGATCCAGCTGGGGACCCTCTCGAAGGCGCTCGCGAGCCAGGGCGGCTACGTCGCCGGCGACGACGCCCTGATCGAGTGGCTGGTCAACGACGCTCGGTCGTTCGTCTTCTCGACCGGCCTCGCGCCGCCCGCGGCGGCCGCGGCGAGCGAGGCGTTGCACCTGGCTCGCCACAGCGGGGCGCGGGAACGGCTCTGGGAGAACGTCGCACATCTCTGCGAGGGGCTCGAGTCGATGGGGTTCGAGGTGCTCGGCGACTCGCAGATCCTGCCGATTCTCGTCGGCGATCGTCGGGACGCACTCGAGTTGGCCGAGGCGATCCGCGCGCGGGACGTCGTCGCGCCGGCGATCCGACCGCCGACCGTTCCCGACGGGACCAGCCGCATTCGCGTCGTTCCGATGGCGACCCACGACGAGGACGATATCGTGACCTGTCTCGAGGCGTTCCAGGCCGCCGGACGGGAGGTGGGACTGCTGTGACGGCCGCGGATTCTGACGTCGGCGAGGACGCGACCGACGATCGGTCCGGCGCCGCGACGCCGATCGCGGTCGTCGGCACCGACACCGGCGTCGGCAAGACCGTCGTCGCGGCGGCCCTCACGCGGTGGCTCCGCGAGGACGGACTCGACGCGCGAGCGATCAAACCCGCCCAGACCGGCTATCCGCCCGACGACGACGCGGGTGTCGTCGCCGCGGCCTGCGGCGATCCCGAGGCGGCGATCTGCCCGCGGTACCTGAAACCGGCGCTCGCCCCGCGGGTCGCCGCCGAAGCGAGCGGCGAGCCCCTCGCTTACGACTCCGTCCTCGCCGCCTGCCGGGAGGCGATCGACGAGACGCGCGTCCCGATCGTCGAGGGGGTCGGCGGCCTTCGCGTGCCGCTGGCCGACGATCGGGAGGTGATCGACCTCGTCGCGGACCTCTCCGCGGCGACGATCGTCGTCACTCGATCGGGTCTGGGGACGCTGAACCACACCGCGCTCTCGGTCGAGGCCCTCCGGCAGCGCGGGATCGAAGTCCGCGGAATCGTCTGCAACGAGTACGAGGGGGCGACGATCGCCGAGCGAACGAATCCCGACGAACTCGAACGCGTGACGGGACTCTCGGTCGAAACGGTGCCCTCGATCGAGAGCGACGATCCGCGAACGCTCGCAGACGGCGTTCGCGAGGCGCTGTCGTCGGACTTTCGCGATCGGCTGTCGGCAGGAGCGTTCTAGTCAGGCGGGCGGAATCGGCCGCTTCTCATCCGGTATCGATCGGTCGTCGGCGTTCGAGTCGGCCATCTCGAGCGTCTCGACGAGGTACGACACGATCTCCGATTTGCGGTGTTCAACCTCGAGGTGGACGTGCAGGTTCGTCCGATCGCCGTACGTGTCCGGACAGAGTGGACAACTGTAGTCGGTCATCTGTAACTGTTCACCATCGAGTATGCTCATCGCTCACCGACGTAATAGTGTCGATCAATCTATATTTTGACGCGTTGTCGACAAATAAAACGACGGGTACTCGGATCTGCGTTACGCGAGTCGATGGTGACGCGATGCCCTGGCGATCGAACCGGCGAGAGCTCCCGTCGTCGACGAGCGAGGCGACGATGACGTCGGCGTCACGGACTAGAAGAAATCGTTCAGTCCCGCCTGGTCGTCGTCCGACTCTCGTTCGGTTTCGCCCGTCGCCTCCGGATCGGCGTCGTCGTCACCGCCTGTAGTCCCGTCGTCGGTCGGCGCGGCGAGCGTTTGCTGCTCGTCCGCGGATTCGGCGTCGGTATCGGCGCCGGGGTCCTCGTTCCCGGAGTTCGCGTCCTCGGCGTTCCGCGTCTCCTCGGCATCGTCGGGTACGAAGAACGCGTTTCCGGAGTGTTCGACCGCCTCCTCGGCCAGCAGCTCCTCGGCATCCTCGACGATCGACTGGACCTTGTTGGTGTCCTTGCCGCTCCCGGTAACGAAGGAGACCTCCTTGGCGTCGAGATCGTAGACCGCGGCCATGCGAACGGTCAGGTCGCGGTTCTTGCAGTGGTGGGTCATCGCCGCGAGAAACGGCAGGATCTCGCGGCGGGCCGTCGCGACGCTGGTCCCCTCGCGCTCGGCGATGCGCTCGGCGATCGCGTCCCGGGTGTTTCGCGTCCCCTTCGTCCGGCCGAGTTTCGACCAGTAGCTCGGCGGGCCGTACCGCGTCCAGCCCCCCTTCGGCTCGCGACGGGAGGCGGCGACGCCGGCGGTCATGTTGTCCGTCGCGTAGCGCCAGAAGGAGTAGTCCTGCGTGGCCCGGACGCGGCCGAGCCACCGATCGGCGTTCGAGAGGAACTCGTAGGCGTCCGCGAGTTCGGCGCCCTCGTAGTCTTTCGGAACGTTGTCCTCGATCCAGTTCAGGAGGTCGTCCGGCGTCTCGTCGACGTCGTAGGAGGCGTACAGCGCGCCCTGGGCGTCCTCCTCCTTGATGAGCGCGTCGAGGAAGTCGAAGATCCCCTCGGTGCGATCGCGCTCGCCGGTCACCACGTCGTCGACGGTCAGTCGGTCGGTCTCCTCCGCGATCGCCTGGAGGTCGTTGACGGCCGAGCGGAGGTCGCCGCTCGTGTTCTCGGCGATCTTCTCTAAGGCTTCCTCCTCGTACTCGACGTCCTCGCGCCGGCAGATGTCCCGCAACACGGGGACGATCGAGCGCTTCGAGACGTCGCGGAACTCGATCGTCTCGCAGGCGTTGCGCAGCGACTGGCTCATCTCGTAGAACTCGTTCGCGATGAGGACGATCGGCTGGTTCGCGCTCTTGACGACGCGCGTTACCTCGCGCGAGCCGCCGTAGTCGGCGTTGCCGTGGAAGTTGTCCGCCTCGTCCATGACGACGAGTCGCCGCCCGCTGCCGCCGCGGGTCAGCGTACCGCTCTTCGAGGCCTCGCCGGCGACGCGCTGGATCACGTCGGCCCCGCGGCTGTCGCTGGCGTTGAGTTCCATCACGGGCCAGCCCATGTCGTTGGCCAGCGCGTGGGCGGCGGAGGTCTTCCCCACGCCCGGACTCCCGTGGACGATCGCCGCCTTGCGGTGGTCGTCCCAGGTTTCGGCCCACTCTCGCAACTGGTCGCGAGCCTTGTTGTTTCCGCGCACCTCCGACAGAGTCGTCGGGCGGTACTTCTCCGTCCAGTCGGTCATTGGATACGGATTGGTGCGAGCCGCGTTTAGTGGTTGCGGAGCGCTGGTCTGAAGATGCTGGGCCAGCCGTCGTAGTCAATATCGTTTTAAGACAGGTCCCGGCTCCCAGAGAACAATAGGGACGTGACTCACTGCGCCGGATTCTCGACCGCGGGAAGCGTAAATGAGAACGTCGATCCCTCACCGGGTTCGGATTCAACCCAGATTTCTCCACCGTGATTATTGACGATGTTTTGGCATAGCGAGAGCCCGACTCCTGTCCCCGAGTACTCGTTATCGTGGTGGAGCCGCTTGAAAACTTCAAATATCTTGTCGGCTTCGTCTGGATCGATCCCGATTCCGTTATCGGTAACTGAGAATTTCCAGCGGTTAGGCCGCTGGTCGGCCGAGATTTCGACGCGCAGCCGATCATTTTCGTTATATTTGATAGCGTTCGAGACGAGATTACTGAACAGGTGTTCCAGTTGCTCTTGGTCGCCTCGCACCGTCGGAAGTGACTCGTTGATGATCTCCGCATCGTTCTCCTCGATCTGTATCTGGAGATCGTCCGTGACGTAGTCGAGGACTGCGTCACAGTCAATTTGATCGAACTCGTCATCAGCGCGTTCGACCCGTGAGAACGCAAGCAGATCATCGACCATCTCCCGCATCCGGTCAGCTCCATTGACTGCGAAATCGATGAATTCCTGCGCGTCCTCGTCAAGATCCTCCTTGTATCGGTTCTCCAGTAGCTGTAGATACGTTGAAACCATCCGGAGCGGTTCCTGTAGGTCGTGCGAGGCGGCATAGGCGAATTGCCTCAGTCGATCATTGGACTGTTCTAGTTGATCGATTGTTTCCTTGAGATCGGCCTCGTGCTGTTGGCGTTCGATTTCGTAGCTCACGCACTGGCCAAGGATATCCAGAAACACCTGCTCCGCCTCGGTGAATTCTTCTCGGGTCCCCATATCGGTGAAACAGACGGTGCCATAGTTCTCACCGCGGGCGAACACCTGCGTCCCAGCGTAACACTCGAGATCGAATTCGTGGTAAAGCGCGTCGCCGTCCCATCCTGCCGCCCCGGCATCGCCGACACTAATCGAGTCGCCAGTGTCGACGACGCGACGGCAGTAGTTGTCCGTCAACGGCGGGGTGAGCGTCCCTTCGTCAAGCTCGGGATGCCTACCGTGCATATACTCGATCTCGAATGCCTGCTCGCGTTTGCGAGTGAGCATCCCAATCGGGAGGTTCAGCCGCTTGCAGCCGACTTCTAGCAATTGATCGATCTTCTCGTCGGGATCGAGATCGGGATTTGCGGTGATTTCGTAGAGTTTCCGCTGGGAGTCGTTGTTTTCGCGCCGCTCGATTTCGTAGCTGACCCACTGCCCCATCAACTCGATAAACGAACGTTCGGTCTGCGAAAACGGTCGATCCCGCGGTTCGGTACTCCCAAACCAGAGCGTGCCGTATGGTGCGGCTCCGGTCGACACTTTCGTCCCGAGGTAGCTCGTTAGTCCAAACTCTTGGTAGATCGTGTCCTCGGCCCACCGGGTGTCGCGCACGTCGACTATCCCGACCGGACTATCCTCGGTCATGGTCTGACGGCAGTAACAGCCGTCGTCCGGGTCGGTCCATAGCTCCTCATCGGAATCAACGCCGAGTCCGATGCCCTTCTCGAGTCGGAATTTGCCGTCCCATGACGGCAAGTGATTTAGTCCGGCGATCTCGAGGCCAAACCGGTCGCGCCCGAGTTCGAATAACTGCTCGAGTTTCCCCTCGAAGTCGAGGGCGGGATTGGACGTGATCTCGTAACACTTGTGGAGGAACTGTTCGCGTTGCCGGCGTTCGAGTTCGTACTTGACCCACTGCCCCAGCAACCGCTGGAACGTGCGTTCGTCAGCCGAGAAGTCCTCGTCACGCGACTTCTCGGACACGAAAAAGAACGTTCGGTTGTCGTCGCCCTCGACCTCGATATAGGTGCCGAGATACGTCTTGATGCCGAACTCATTATGAACGTAGATATCGCCGTACCCGGCCTCACCGGGATCAGCTACGCTTCCGATCCCGCTGGTATCGGTCGCTGCGGTGCAGTACGTTTCCGACAGTGGGAGTTCGAGACCTGCCTCGAAGTACTCGTGATCGTCACTCACGAGTTCGACCTCGAACTGATCGGCGGCGGGGTCGACCTTGGCCATCGCCCCGAGTTCGAGGCCGAACTGCTCGCATCCGAGATCGAACAACGCCTGCAATTTCTCTGCGAACGAGAGCGTGGGATCGGATGAGACCTCGTAAAGATTCTGCAGGAATCGTTCGCGGCGGTGGAGTTGGGCCTTCGCTGTGGTCCGCTCTCGGAGCGTCCGGAGCATGCGCTCGTTTTTGCGGGCTGGTGCATCGGCACCGAAGAACTCCTCTGGCGGCGTGTAGTAGACGTTGTGGCATGCGGCGCCGTCGTAGATGAGATGCGGATGCGTTTGGACGACGTTCCGGATGATCTCCGGTGCGAACAGGTTGCGATTGTACTGGCAGATCGCAAGCGAATCCGTGTGGGCGAAGAGATCGTTGATTTTCTGCTCGTACTCTATGAACTGCTCGACCAACGTATCGTCGTCGTTGAGCCACGTCATCTCGGCGACGATCCGGAGCGCCTCGTAGTCCTCAGTAGCCTCGGCGACCATCTCATCGTAGAAGTCGATCATCTCGTCGGGGTCAAACGATTCGTTTCGGAGATAGGTCTCCTCTACGGTGTGGAACGTCAATGCGCCCGCAGTGAGCGCGGTATCAACGTCGAGTCCGGCGTCGCGCATCGCTTCCCGCACCTCGGCTTCAGTACTTTCCTCGATGACGTACATGACGCGCTCGCCGCGCTCGAGCCCGTGTCGAATAAACGGGACGGCGGCCTCAAACTTCTCCTCACGTGTCTCATAGATGTGTGCGAAGTGATCGTTGCAGGTATGCTCGTCGAGCGGTTCAACCGGACCTCGGAACTCAGGACTGGACTGAAACGCCTCGAGACCGTTTTCGAGGCCCAGTACTTCTGGCTGGTCATAGCGTCCGACGGTTTGGTTCATTAGGCCGGGATACTCGATTCAGACGGTTAAAGTTCGGCATTACTGAGATAACATGCCACAATGTCAGTGGCTGGTGGATTCAACGCTGCTGAAGGAAATTCCTCTGAGTGAATATCCGGCATTTCAAATACACATGACTACCTCCGAATTATGGTTACTTCTCGGTCCAGTCGGTCATCGGATACGAGTTGGTGTGAGCCGCGTTTAGTGGTTGCAGAGCGTCGCTCCTCGTCGATCGTTTTCAGGTCGAGACGAGAGGCGACGCTCCGTACGTATCGTCGCTCGAAATGATGGTATCCCCGCTGGATTCGACGAGGTAGAGCGCGTCGAACGGCACAAATCCGTGATCTTCAACGTTCGACGTTCGCGTCGACGCGTAGCGGCCACAACGAGTACCGATCGCGGCGCGTCGGTCCTCGTCACGAGTGTGGATCGGAGTACGAGACACGATTCACACGTATCGTCGTCCGAGACGGTCGTCTCGAGCGATAGGTATTGAAATACAAATGTATTTAAAACATCATTACGAGCATTCGAGTATGTCCCCGCGAGACGCCGCCGTCTATTGGGCCCAGTTCGCAATAGGAGTCGGCATCGTAGCCGTCGTCGCTGCAGTCGTCGGATATCTTTACGGGCGACTCGCTCGAGGTCGGCCGGGGGAGCGAACCGCTCGCGGTCTGAACGTCATCGCGATTAGCGCGGCCGCGGTCGCAGTCATCGGCGTCTGGCTGGCGCTTCCGTCCTCGAGCGCCGAGTCTGCGGTCGTCCCCGATAATGCCGTTCTCGCGGATCTCGTCACCGCCGTCACCGGCGGCCTCGCCGCCGCCATCGTTGCCGCGACGGCCGTCGCGGGCATCGTTCGCGCACGACCCGATCTGCCTGGCGTTGACGGCGGTGCGACGCTTCCGCGAGAGTATGCGCGCTATTTCGGCGGCACATTTCTCGTCGTGCTCCTGCTCGTTCCGGGAATCAGGCTGGCGGTGCAGACCGGCCCTCTCGGAATCGGCGCCTTCGTCGTCGGTATCGGTATCGTATTGTGGGTTTTCGCACCGCTGTTGCAGTCGCTGACTACCGGCACGCGACCGCCGACCGACGCCGAACGCGACCGACTCGAGCGGCTGTGCGATCGCGCCGATGCGGATCCGCGCACGATCCGGATGCACGACGGCAGCGATATCCGCGTGGCCGTCTATTTCCGGGGTGCTCCCGGTCGATGCGGCCTGTTCGTTACGCCGAGCGCGCTGGACGCCCTCGACGACGAGACGCTGATAGCGATGTTGATCGCACGCCAGGAGCAAGTATCGTCCTACGAACAGCTCGGGCGGATCACGACCTTCGCTGCGGCGATGGTGCCGCTGTCGGCGTGGGTGCTCGGGGATCTCTCGGCGACGATCGGATTCGCCGCGACCGGCGCCGTCGTGCTCGGCGGATTCGCGATCTGTCGGCGACTGCGCTGTCGTGCCGATGATCGGGCCGCCGAAGCGGTAGGTGGATCGTCCCTCGCCGACGCTTTCGAACGCGCCTGCGAGGCGGCGGGATTCGGCCGTGAAGACTTGATCACCGATCGTCGCTGGCTGTCGATGACGCCATCGATCGGAACGCGGATCGAGCGTCTGCGCGAGCGGGCCGCCGAGTAATGATTCCGTGACACGCCGCCCGCCGACCACCGTCGCTGCCCGTGTAGGCTAACTTTCTCGAGGCCCAACCCCGGGTATGCACGTCGCGATCGTCACCGTCGGCGACGAGTTATTGGCCGGGACGACGACGAATACGAACGCCGCCTGGCTCGCCGCCCGGATCACGGAGCGAGGGAGCACGGTCGATCGAATCCTGACGATTCCCGACGACCGCGGACTCATCGCCGACTACGTCGCCCGCTGGAGCGAAGAGTTCGACGCCGTCGTCGTCACCGGCGGGATCGGCGGCACCCCGGACGACGTCACGGTCGAAGCCGTCGCCGGGGGGCTGGACCGGGAACTCGTGGTCCACGAGGCGATCAGGGACGAGCTGGTCGAGAAGGCGGCGGCCTTCCGCGAGGAGAACCCCGAACTGGTCGCGGAGTACGACCTCGAACTCGACTTCGACGCCGGCGCCTCGATTCCCGCGGGCGCGACGCCGATCGTCACCGACGCGGGCTGGGCGCCGGGCTGCATCGTCGAGAACGTCTACGTCTTCGCGGGCATCCCCGACGAGATGCAGGCCATGTTCGATCGGGTCGCCGACGAGTTCCGCGGCGACGCGGTGGCCCGAACGATCTACACGCCGGCCCCCGAGGGATCGCTGCACGGCGCGCTGTCGGGCGTCACGGAGGCGTTCGACGTCTCCGTCGGGAGTTATCCGCGAAGCGAGGGGCAGCCGGGTCGCATCCGCGTCCGGGGAACGGACGAGGCGGTGGTCGAGGACGCGGTGGCGTGGCTCGAGGAGCGCGTCGAGACGACGGAATCGCCGGCGGAGTGACGGTTAGCGATAGAGCGAGACGTAGAGCATCCCGAACCCGACGATGAACGGAACCGTTTCGGCGACGTAGAACAGCGTCATCGGATCGGACAGTTGCGAGGTGATCGTCGTGAGCCCGACGCCCATGCTGAGGAAGGCGAACCCGATAAACGCGGATTCCAGCCGCTTCGATTGTCGCTGTCTGTACGACTGGAAGCTGATGAGCGTCAGTCCCAGCGAGAGCGCGAAGACCGTCATCTGCAACAGCATGAGAACCGCCGCGGTGAGGTCCGTCATCCGAGATCACCGCGTCGCGTACTCTCCGACCGATCGACGACGCGCGATCGCGGGTGAACGGATCGGATCGCGAGGTGGGACGATCGCATCGCTAGTTGACGTTGAGTTCGTCCCAGAGCTGTGAAAAGCGGTCCGGAAGGTTCTCTTCGCGGAAGATTCGAACGTCGTACTCGTCGTCTTCCAGCGAGATGACCGTACTGTTGAAGTTACACCGATACTCCTTGTAGTGGTTCCCGTCGTCGGCGACGAGGGTGCGGTCCTTGATGAGGTCGTTCTCCGCGAGGAGTTCGAGGCGTCGGTAGATCGTCGGCTGGGACAGATCGAGGCGTTCCGCGAGTTCCTTCGCCGAACCCGGCTCGCGGCTGATCGAGGCGAGGACGGTTCGAGCGTGTTTGTCCCCGATCGTGTTGAGAATTTCCTCGATCGACGATTCGTCGTCCATATGAAATCGCCTTGGTGGTTCACCGCTAAATGTGTTCCGAGTATCGGAGAATGTATTTCGTTCTGAGGTATTGTAGCGGAATCAGACGTCGTCGATCGAGGGGATCGCGCCTGCAATCGACGATCGGGCGCCCGCTGCAGTGCCGCGTCGCTCGCTCGACCGGTCCTCGGGGGCCGATCGGCGGGCGTTTTCAGTTCGTGAGAATGCCTATTTATACCTCTTTTCCGGGGGCGAAGTCGCTGTCGACGATATATTACGGGGAGGTGTGATGGACGGGTATGGCGACGACCAACGGCGTATCAAACGGGATGACCGAACCGTGTGAGATCTGCGAAACCGACACGCTCCACGAAATTTCGATCCAACTCGTAACCGAGGCGACCGACGGCGAAAACGCCCGCTACTCCCGCGAACCGTATCGGGTTCGGGAGTGCGTGCGCTGTGGTCACCGCGATAGCACGCGAATGAACAACGCGTAAGCGGATCGGCGGGGCTGTTCTGCGCTCTCTTTCTCGCCGGGTCGGTCCGGTTCGCCGACGCCTTCGATCGTCGAACCGATACCCCGGGCGACGAGGACGGACGGCGAGCGGTATCGGCGATTGAAGGCGGCAATCGGAATCCACTAGCGACTCGGTGCCCGGAGCCCGCCGGCGACTCGATAGTCGATCGCGCTCCAGAAGCTACTTGACGCGGCCACGCAACCGACGCACATGGGCGGACGCGGGCCGAAACAGGAACTCGCAGAGAAGATCGCCGGGGAGATCACGCTGAGCGACGACCCCGGCGCAACGTTGCGCAAGTGGCGAACGGACTTCGACGTCTCGCAGACGGACCTCGCGGCGGAGATCGACGTCTCTTCGTCGGTCATCTCCGACTACGAGAGCGGACGCCGGGAGAGTCCCGGAATCGGCGTCGTCAGCCGGCTCGTCGACGGATTGCTCGCGATCGACGAACGCCGCGGCGGCGATCGGATTCGCCAGTACGGGCGCGTGCTGTCGGCCGGGTTCGAGAGCGACGTCGTCCTCGATCTCCGGGAGTACGCGACGTCGATCCCCCTGCACCGACTGTACGATCGGATCGACGCGACCCAGATCACCGCCGGCACGACCGATCGGATCAGCGGCCACACGGTCATCGACAGCATCGAGGCGATCACCCGCCTCTCGAGCGAGGAGTTCTTCCGACTGTACGGACAGAGCACGAACCGCGTGCTGGTGTTCACCAACGTCACCCGCGGCGAGGGCGTCGGGATCGCGCTCCGGGTCGTCAACCCGACGCCTAACGCCGTGATCCTTCACGGCCTCGAAGAGGACGAACTGTGGGATCACGCGCAGGATCTCGCCCGCATCGACGGCTACGCACTGGCCGTGACGACCGCTCCGTTAGACGAGTTGCTCGACGAACTCGTCGCGATCGAGTGACGGTCGATCGCCCCGGCGACGACCGATCGTTTCCAACTCCGACCCCGTGACCGAACGTCCGACCCTGGATCGAACCGAACGCCTGACGCTCGCCGTGTTCGTCGCGTTTCTGGCGACGCTCGCGATCGTGGCGATCGTCGACGAGCCGATCGGCTGGCTCCTCTGGAGCGCCGCGACGATCGTGCTCGTGGGAGCGGTGCTGATAGCGGTAAACCGGGTATCCTCGGCCGAGTGATTCGATGCAGTTTCGGGGCGTTCGCTCGGTGCCCGCGGGAATTCGAACGGTAGCGAGGGAGAACGGATCAGGCGATCTGGGACTCGTACTCGTCGGGGGAGAGCAGGTCGTCGATCTCGGCCGCGTCGTCGGGCTCGATCTCGAGCATCCAGCCCTCGCCGAACGGATCGTCGTTGACGAGTTCCGGCGAGTCGAACAGGGTCTCGTTGATCGAGACGACCTCCCCGCTGACGGGCGCGTAGAGGTCCGACACCGCCTTGATCGACTCGATGACGCCGAACTCTTCCTCTTGCGTGACCGCGTCGCCCTCGTCGGGGAGTTCGACGAAGACGACGTCGCCCAGTTCGTCCTGCGCGAAATCGGTGATGCCGACGCGGACGACGCCGTTGGTCTCGAGCGCCCACTCGTGCGATTCTAGATACCGTCGGTCCTCGGGGGTTTCGAAGCTCATTAGACTGTATCGATGAACGGTGTGGTTTCAACTCTTGCTTTTTTCGACTGGCCGCGGACGATCACCTGCAGCGTCGTGCCGGGATCTGCGTACTCGATCGGCACGTAGCCCAGCCCGATCGGCTTCTCGAGACTGGGACTCATCGTTCCGCTGGTGACGGTGCCGACGACTCGACTCTCCGTGTTCGTGATGTCGTAGCCGTGTCGCGGGACGCCGCGGTCGATCAGCGTGAAGCCGACGAGGATCTCCTCGACGCCGTCCGCTTCGATCCGCTTCAACGCGTCGCGGCCGACGAACTCGGTGTCCAGCTGGACCGTAAAGCCGATGCCGGCCTCGTACGGCGTCCGGGGGTTCGACTCGGCGTCGAAGTCTTGCCCGGCGAGCAACAACCCGGCTTCGATCCGCAACGTGTCGCGGGCGCCGAGGCCGCAGGGCTGACAGTCGAACGCCGACCAGAGCCGCTCGGCCTCGGCCCAGGGCAGGATCAGCTCGAACCCGTCCTCGCCGGTGTAGCCGGTGCGAGCCGTCCAGCAGGTGACGTCCTCGACGGTCGCGTACCTGGCCTCGAAGCGGTTCAGGTCGGTGATCGATTCCTCGGCCGCGCTGCCGACGAGATTCGCCGCGTCGGGTCCCTGCACGGCGAACATCGCGTACTCGTCGGTCTGGTTGTCGACGGTAACGTCGAGGTCCCACTCGTTGCGGTAGCCGATCCAGCGCTCGTGCATCGCCTCGTCGTTGCCCGCGTTGGGCACGAAGAGGTAGGTCGAATCGCCGTCCTCATCCGGGAGCCGGTAGACGACGGTATCGTCGAGGATGGTGCCGTCTTCGTCCGTGATCGTCGCGTACTGCGAGCCACCGACGTCGAGTCGCGATACGTCGTTCGACGTGAGCCGTTGCATCAGCGTCGTCGCGTCGGGACCGGTGACGTGAATCTGGCCCATGTGCGAGACGTCGAACTTCCCGGCGGCCGTGCGAACGGCCTCGTGTTCCTCGCGGATCGAATCGAACTCGACCGGCATGTCCCAGCCGCCGAACTCCGTGAACTTCGCTCCGCGCTCGTCGTGTATCC